>JBPCXI010000145.1:0-3256 GCA_051008895.1 Gammaproteobacteria bacterium
GCGTGTTGTTGACGGTGTGCTCCATGTCCGGCAGTCGCTCTTCCATGATGCCGAGCATGTCGAGATAAGTGGCGCCGAGCTGTTTGGCCATGCGCTGACAGCCCGGGTCTTCCTCGGCGCCTTCGCATTTGCTGTCCTGGTATAGCTGCTGCTGCTGGTCGAGCCGGCCGATGACTTCCTGCAGCCCCGATTCCATCTCTTTCGCTACGGTACTGGTCAAGCGCAGATCCTCGACGACGGTCGTCGGGAACAAACGTATCGTCGGTCCGGCGGTCGCGGCGAAAGCCGACGGGCCGGCACACAGCGTTGCGATCAACAGCGCGCTGGCGACGGGGCGATGCGCGCGGGGACGACGCGCGCGGCATTTATAGTGAAGGCCGCTGGTTCCGGATTCCGGCCGCTCGGTTTCGAGATTCATATCGCATTCTCCGCGTGATGAGCCTGTCGGCGCGCGCGGCAAACGCGCGCGGCTGTCGTTGTTTTACGGAGATGCTAAGCGGGCAAGCTTAACGACACCTGAATCGGGCTAAGGGCCGCAGGGACACTCTGGTTTTCGCGAATGCGAAAACCAGAGTGTCCCTAATCTTCGATCAGGGTTGGTATGCGCTCAGCCAGTCGATGAATTCCGGCTGTGGCAGCGGGCGCGAGAAGAAGTAGCCCTGCAGGTAGTCGCATTCGAGCGCCGCGAGCGCAGCGGCGGTGCGCTCGTCCTCGACACCCTCGGCCGTGACGCGCAGGCCGAAACCGTGCGCGAGATTGATGATCGTTTTGACGACGCGTGCGTAACCGTCGTCCTCGAGCATCTTCATCACGAATGACTTGTCGATCTTCAATTCGTCCGCCGGGATGCTGTTGAAGTACGACAGTGATGAATAGCCCGTGCCGAAGTCGTCGATCGCGACGCGTACGCCGCTCGCCCGCAACGCGTTCAGCGCCGCGAAACATTTCTCGGGACGCATCAGCGCGTTCTCTGTAACCTCGATCGTCAGCTGCTGCGACGGCACGCCCCACAGGCCCTTGGCACTCGTCAGCAATTCGTTGAGATCGGTATTCTCGACGATGCTCGGGGTTGCATTGATCGCGACCGACATCGGCCCCCAGCGATCCGGCCACTCGCCGAGCTGGCGACACGCCGCGTTGATTGCGAACCAGGTCAGTGACTCCATCTGGCCGGTCTCGTCCGCGACCGGAACGAACACGTCCGGGGGCACGAATCCGCGCTCCGCGCTGGACCAGCGCATCAGTGCCTCTGCGCCGACCGGGCGTCGATCAGCGGCCGCGATTTTCGCCTGGTAGAACATGGAGATTTCGCCATGTTCGAGCGCGCTCTCGATCTCCCGCGCGAGACCGAGAGCGTTGCGCAGGCGTCCGGTCTGGCCTGCTTCATACATCAAGAAGTCTCGATTTTCCTCGCGTGCGGCGAGCAGCGCGGTTTCCGCCTGTTGCAGCATCACGTCGGGATCGTCACCGCGCCGCAGACTCGCTGTCGCGCCGATGCGAAGTTTCGGCTCGAGCGCCTGGTCCTCGATGCCGTGGGCCGTTTCGCGCAGAATCTTGTTCACGGCAAGCAGCAGATGCCCTTCGTTCTTCAGCCCGACAATCAGAATTCCGAATTTCGCTTCGCCAAACCGGATGACGGCGTCGCGTTCGCCGAGCGCCGCGCGCAGTCGCTCCGCGAGCGAAGCGACGAGCGGCATCGTGCGTTTGTGTCCGAACGCTGACCTGACCTCGTCGAAGTTTTCAATGTTCGCCACGATCAGGCCGAGCGCCGCGGAAGCGGCGGTCCGCGCACGCAGCGCCTTTTCCAGCGCCTGCAGGAAGGTCACCGAGTCGGTCTGGTTGACGACTTCCGTTGCCACGGGCGTTCGCGCTACAGGTAGTACTCGGACGGATTCAGTCCGTGGGCGCCGGGAGGCAAGCCGCACTGGATGAACAGCGAGTTGCCTGCCGCGTCCACGAGTACCGTGCGCAGATCTATCGTCTTGAAGTTGTGCAGCGCATTTTTTTGTTCGTCCGTCAGCAGCATGATTTGCGGCCGCAGCCGGCGGGTGCGGTTCTGCTCGACGACCACGCCGGCCTCGCCGGTGCTCAGTTCGACGAGCGTGCCGACCGGGAATACGCCTACGGCCTGCACGAACTGCTCGACCATCTCCGCCTGGAACTCGAGGCCGGCGAGATCGTTGAGTTTGCGCATCGCTTCGTACGTCGAGATCGGCTTCGCGTAAGGACGGAACGTCGTCATCGCGTCATAGGTGTCGACGATCCCCGCGATCCGCGCGAACACCGGGATATCGTTACCCTTGACGCCGCCCGGGTAGCCGGTCCCGTTATACCGCTCGTGATGCGATTCGATGATCTGTATGACACGAGCGTCGACCCCTTCGACACGTGCCGCGATCTCGCGGCCGAAGTCGACGTGCTTGCGCAGCAGCAAGGTTTCGCGCTTCGTCAGCTCGCCGGTCTTGACGAGCAGCTCCGTCGGTATTCGCGTCTTGCCAACGTCCATCAGCAGTGCACCGAGACCGAGAACCTGCAGCGCCTCCTTCTCCAGGCCGAGGTGTTTGCCGAAGATCACCGCCCAGACGCACGAGGCGATCGAGTGATCGTGCGTGTAGTTGTCCTTCTTTTTCATGCGGGCGAGCCACGACATCGCGTCTTCGTTCTCGACCACGCTCTCGACCATCGGCTCGATCGCCTCTTCGGCGGCCTGCAGGTCCATGCCCGCGCCATTCTTCACCGAATCGAAGATCTCGTTGACCGCCGATACCGTCTGCGCATGGGTGACTTTCGCCTGGACGATTTGCTGGCGCAGCACCGCGGTATCCATCGGCCGAAACGTGTCGTCCGCCGACTCGGTCCGAACCGTCGCGGCGACTTGATCCTTCTTGCCGGCGCGTTTTTTACGTCCCGACGTGCCGGTGTCGTCCGCCCGGGACGCACTCGGCGCCAGTTTTTCGAGGGCGTCTTCGACGCAGCGCTCGATGTCGACGTAGACATGATCGCAGTGCTGCTGTAGCTCGGCGATTTCCTTGTCGCTCTCTATGTGGAAACCCTGGAACAGGAATGGCGTCTCGAGCCATGGCCGGTCAAGCTCGGCGATGTACATGCCGATGGTCAGGTCATCGGTCGGGACGCTTACTCTTTGGTTCGACATACGCGACTACTGGCAGCAAAAATATTGCGCGCACCGCGGCGCCTGCCTCCTAGGCATATATCGGCAGCTGGCGGAAAAAATTAAATGGCGGCCCGACGGCCC
>JBPCXI010000146.1:0-24889 GCA_051008895.1 Gammaproteobacteria bacterium
GTCATCGAGCGACGCGTAACCCGGCGGCAGATCGTCCGCCCGCAGCGTATAGGGGTGCACGACGAGTCCCAGCGTCTGGGCCGCATCGACAAGATCCGTCACGAGCGGCTCACCGGCGTCGTCACGCCCCTGGCAGACCAGCTTCAGCGACGGCCCGATCCCGTCCGCGTAGCTCGGGACGGTCGCGAGTTGCTCCGCCGTGACCCCGGTCCGGCTGCTGATCAGCTGGATCAACGGCAGATCGGGGCCCACACGCTCACGCGCGGCCTGCAGCGATTCCGGCTCGAAGCACTGCAGGTAGATCCGTCTGCCCCGCGTCGTATAGCCATGCGCCTCGAGCACGTCGAGAATTGCATGGCCGAGGTCGAAGCCCTGCTCCCGATACCATTCCGGATTCTTGATCTCCGGGTAAATGCCGACCTCGCGGCCGGTCGACCGGTTCAGCGCGTCGACGAACCCGATCTCCTCGGCTAGCGTCCAGACACGGAAGCTGCCTGCAGCCGGGGGATAGCGTTGCGGATACCTCGCCATCCCGGTATCGATGTCCACACGCTCGTGAAAGCGCAGCTGACGCAGCTCGGCCAGATCGAAGTCGAAGCAATAGAAGCGGCCGTCGGCGCGCTGCCGGCCCGGGAACCGCTCCGCGACGTCCGACACGGTATCGAGCTCGAGGTCGTGCAGCACGACGAGCTCGCCGTCGCGGGTCGCGATCACGTCCTGCTCGAGGTAATCGGCGCCCATCGCGTACGCGAGCGCTTTCGCGCCGCGCGAGTGCTCCGGCAGATAAGCGCTGGCGCCGCGATGCGCGATGATCGCCGGGCGCTTCACCACATCGCGCCCGCCGCTACTCTTCCTCGACGCCGAGCCGCTTGTGCATGATCGGGCTCGTCGTCGTGTACTGCAGATGCACTTTCTTACCCGGTTCGACGATGGCTTTCGCCGCGAACGCCGCCAGCGCCGCCTCGTGAAAACCGCTGAGTATCAGCTTCTTCTTGCCCGGATACGAGTTGATGTCGCCGATCGCGAAGACACCGGGAATATTCGTCTCGAACTTCTCGGTATCCACGTTTATTGTCTTGCGGTTGATGTCCAGGCCCCACTCGGCGATCGGGCCCAGCTTCGGGGACAGGCCGAAGAACACGAGCAACTCGTCGACCTCTAGCGTGCGGATCTCATCGTCGGCAAGCTTGATGTCGACCGACACGAGGCGGCCGTCCTCGACGCCCAGCCCGCTGGCCTTGCCCGAGGTAATAATCTCGGCCTTCCCCTGCTCCGCCAGTTGACGCAAGCTGGCGACGGTGGCCTCGGCGCCGCGAAACTCGTCCCGCCGATGCACCAGGGTCATGCTCGCGGCGCGCGGCGCCAGATCCACCGCCCAGTCCAGCGCTGAATCGCCACCGCCCAGGATCACGACGCGTTTACCGTCATATCTCGACGGGTCCTTGACGCGATAATTGACATGCGTGCCGTCGAGTTCGGCTGCCTCGGGCAAACGTATCTTGCGTGGCTGGAACGAGCCGACGCCACCGGCGATGAAAACGGTTTTCGCATGAAACTCGGTGCCGACGTGCGTGACGACACGAAATCCTTCGTCCTCGCGCTCGACCGTCACGACCTCCTCGCCCAGGTGGAATTTCGCTCCAAACGGCTCGATCTGCTCCATCAGGCTGTCGATCAGACTCTGTCCGGTGCAAAGCGGCACCCCGGGGATATCGTAGATCGGCTTGTCCGGATACAGCTCCGTACACTGGCCACCCGGATGCTGCAGCGAGTCGACGATGTCCGCCTTAATGCCGAGCAGCCCGAGTTCGAAGACCTGGAACAGCCCGCAGGGGCCGGCGCCGATGATCAGCGCGTCAGTGGCAATTGTCATTGTTACGTCCGCAATGGAGCTAGTATTTGCGGGCCGACTTCGCCCGCGGGCGGCGGCATTCTACTGGAGCGTCGCCGGGCCAACAAGCGCCGCGGTGGGGTCAGTCGAGATCGAACTCGATGACCTCCCACTGCGCGGTGTCCTCGCCCCTGCCGAGTTTCTTGATCGCGCGGATCAGTGTCCGGTCATTCCAATCGATCACGTCGTCGCAGCTGTCGATGACCTCCTTGGAGATCGCGACCGTCTCGCCGAACGCCTTGATCGCGAGAATCGGCTTCTTGGATGCTTTCGCCACGGCCATCTGAAACCGCGTCAGTTCGGCGTTCGCGTCGAAGATCGCGATCGGCATGATGACGACCTCGGCCGGCTCGATCTGCTGGCGCAGCACTTCCTTGATCGCATCCTGGCCGCCGGACGTCGGCATCTCCTCCAGGTTGGACGAGTTCAGGTAGAAAAAATTGTCGCGGCCTTCGAGGTACTCGAAAACGCGCTGATAGTCATCATTGGGCTGGAACAGGTGCGTGACATATACACGATACGGGTTCTTCTCGGACACGGCGGCCTCCCGGGCACGAAAATCCAGATGCGCATTAGTGTAGCCCATCCGCATCCGGCCGGGTGAGACGCAGTCGAGGTACTTTGTTGCTTCTGACGATCGGCATTACACTTGGCCGTGTGCGCCTGCTCATTTATAACATCCGCTACGCCGTCGGCGCCGGCCCGACGCAGCGTATGCCGGTCCCGGGCGCCAGCTACCTGTTCGGCAATCCGGGCAACCTGACGAACATCGTCAACTTCATCAAGTCCGTCGAGCCGGATATCGTCGGCCTGATCGAGGTCGACATCGGCTCGATGCGCTCCGGGCGCATCAACCAGGCGGAAGAGATCGCCGCGGCGCTCGGTCACTACTCGTCGTACGAGTGCAAGTACGGCGAGGAATCGTTCAACCAGCGCATCCCGATCCTGCGCAAACAGGGCAATGCGTTTCTCGCTGCGCCGCAGATTACCGGCGAGCGATTCCACTACTTCGACCAGGGCATCAAAAAGCTGATCATCGAGCTCGAACTCGACGACGTCGCAATATTTCTCGTCCACCTGTCACTGAAGTATCGTCATCGACATTTTCAACTCCGGCACCTTTACGAGCTGGTGCAGCAGAGCGAGAAGCCGGTCATCGTCGCCGGCGACTTCAACACGTTCTGGGGCGAGAACGAGATCTATCTGTTCATGAAGGCAGCCGGTCTGCGCAGTGCTAATATCGACAGCCAACCCTCGTATCCGAGCCGCTCGCCAAGGATGGAGCTGGATTTCATCCTCTACGGCGAAGGGATCGAGGTAACGGATTTCGAGATACCCAATATCGGTTTCTCGGATCATCTGCCACTGATCTGCGAATTTGAAGTAACGAGGGGAACATGAGTCAGTCAGAAATCGCCGGTGTGCGCGAGGCCGCGAAGGATGCCCGGAACTGGAGCCTGGAAATCGACGACGATGGCATCGCGTGGCTGTGCATCGACAAAGCCGACGCGAGCACGAACGTGCTGTCGGGAGACGTGCTGAAGGAATTCGAACGCATCATTATTGCCCTCGCCGAAGCGCCACCGGCCGGTCTGGTGCTGCACTCGGGCAAGGACTCGGGATTTATCCTGGGCGCCGATATCAATGAATTCCCGAATCTGAAGACCGCGACGGACGCCTACGAGGTCATCCGGCGCGGACAGCGCATGCTGGATCAACTCGAAGGTTTGCCGTGCTCGACCGTCGCGATGATCGACGGCATGGCGCTCGGCGGAGGGCTGGAGATCGCGCTGGCCTGCGACTACCGCGTCGTCGCGAAAGAGGACAAGTCGACTCTCGGCCTGCCGGAAGTGCAGCTTGGCGTGCACCCGGGTTTCGGCGGCACCGTCCGCGCCGTGCGGCTGATCGGCGTCAATCAGGCGATGCCGCTGATGCTGACAGGCAGGCCGATGCGGCCGGCGAAGGCGGCGAAGATCGGGCTGGTCGATAAGGTCGTGCCGGCCGACCAGCTGCGCGACGCAGCACGCAAGCTGGCCCGGGGCCCGGCGCCCCAGCGATCGAGCGGCCTGCTGGACAAATTGCTGCACCTCGGACCGATCCGGCCGCTGATCGCAAACCGCATTCGCGCGACGGTGGCGGGCCGCGCCAAACAGGAGCATTACCCGGCGCCGTACGCGATGATCGACTTGTGGCAGCGCCATGGCGCCGCCGACGATGCGGCCTACGACGCCGAAGCAAAGTCGTTCAGCGAGCTGATGCAAACACCGACGTCCCGCAACCTCGTCCGGGTCTATTTCCTGCAGGAGCGCCTCAAGCAAGCCGGCGGGCGCAAACCCGCCGGCGGCGCGACGGGGCACGTGCACGTCGTCGGAGCGGGTGTCATGGGCGGAGATATCGCCGCGTGGTGCGCACTCAAAGGCTATGACGTCACATTGCAGGATCGCGAATTGCGCTACATCGAGCCCGCGCTGGCACGCGCCGCAAAACTGTTCGAGAAAAAGGTCCGCAACCCCGATGCGTTGCAGGCCACACGCGACCGGCTCGCTGCCGACGTCGACGGCGACGGCGCGGCCGTTGCCGACTTCATCATCGAGGCGATCTTCGAGGATCTCGACGCCAAGCAGGCGCTGTACCGGCAACTCGAACCGCGCATGAAAGCCGGTGCGATTCTCGCGACGAATACGTCGAGCATCCCGCTCGAGGACCTGGCGCCGTGTCTTGCCGACCCGTCACGATTGATCGGCCTCCACTTCTTCAATCCGGTCGCGAAGTTGCCGCTCGTCGAGGTCGTGCGCGCGACGGGTAGTAGCGAGGACGCGATTGCCAGCGGTCTCGCGTTCGCGCGGGCAATCGGCAAGCTGCCGCTGCCGTGTAAGAGCCATCCCGGATTTCTGGTCAATCGCATCCTCGCGCCGTATATGGCCGAAGCGCTTGACCTGCTGCGTGAGGGTTTCGCGCCGGCGGAAATCGACAAAGCCGCGACGGAGTTCGGCATGCCGATGGGACCGATCGAGCTGATCGACTCGGTGGGCGTCGATGTCGCGCTGCATGTCGCCGAGATACTTGGCCCGCTCGTCGACCGCCCCGTCGCCCCGGAGCTCGGCGAGCTCGTCGCCGCGGGCAAGCTGGGGCAGAAGACCGGCTCCGGCTTCTACGAATATCGCGACCGCAAGCCGGTAAGGCCGCCGGTCCAGATGACGGCTGCGCTCGCGGGCATTACCGATCGACTGATTCTGGCATTCGTCAACGAGGCGGTCGCGTGCCTCGCCGACGGCGTCGTCGACGACCCGGACCTGATCGACGGCGGCGTGATATTCGGTACCGGTTTCGCGCCATTCAGGGGCGGTCCGATTCATTATGCGCGCGAACGCGGGATCGATGCCGTGCTTGACGGCCTGAAAAAGCTGGAAGACCGCCACGGGCCTCAGTTTCACCCATCCGACGGGTGGGCGGAACTGCGTCAATAAAATTGCGCCTGCCTGTTCCTCCCGCGGAAACCTTCTGGGTACAATACGCTCGGTCAAAATCGGCCCCCCGGGGCGCACAGGATGAAGTCGCTGTATGTCGGACGAAAGCGTAAACATTGCCGCTCTGCGGGTATTCACCCCGCTCGACGGACTCAAGCGCGCGAATCTGACCGCCCTGGCCAAGAAGACGGATATCCGCAAGCTCGTCTCCGGCCAATCACTGTTCAAACTCGGGGACAGCGAGAAACGCACTTTCTACCTGATGTCGGGCCGGCTCCAGCTGACCGACAAGGACGGCAATAACAAGATCCTCGAGGGCGGCACGGAAGATGCGAAGGGCCCGATCGCCCCGATGCTGCCGCGCAGGTATACGGCGAAGGCGCTGAACGAGGTCCAGTTCATCTCGATCGATACCGATCTGCTCGACGTGATGCTGACCTGGGACCAGACCGGCGACTACGAAGTCAGCGAACTGCAGGGCGAGGCCGAAGGCGAGTCCAATGACTGGATGACGACTCTGCTGCAGACGAAGGCCTTCCACAGGATTCCGCCCGGGAATATTCAGGCGATCTTCATGCGCATGCAGCAGGTCAACTACTCGCAGGGCGACGTCGTAATCAAACAGGGCGACGATGGCGATTTTTTCTACGTGATCACCAAAGGCACCGCGCACGTCACGCGCGAGACGCCGCTTAACCAGGAAGGCATCAAGCTTGCGGAACTGGTCGCCGGCGACACGTTCGGCGAGGAAGCGCTGATCTCCGAGACGACGCGCAATGCGACCGTGATGATGGCCACCGACGGGTCGTTGATGCGACTCGGCAAGGACGATTTCAACAAGCTGCTGAACGAGCCAATGCTCGACTGGGTCGATCATGACGAAGCGACACAGATCGTCGCGCAGGGCGGGCGGTGGCTAGATGTGCGGCTGCCGACCGAATTCGACACGCATCACGAGGCCGATGCGATCAACATCCCGCTGTATTTCATTCGGTTGAAGCTGAATACGCTGGATGAGAAGGTGACGTACGTCTTGTGCTGCGATACCGGGCGCCGCAGTTCCGCCGGAGCCTTCATTCTCAACGAACGCGGCTTCAAGACGCGGGTGTTGAAAGGCGGGCTGAATACGAACGAGCTGGAGCTCGAATCCTAGCCGACTCCGGGGGTTACATCGTGTGCGTCGGCTTGTCGCCGCCGAGTGCGCCGGCGAGATAATTCTCAATTTTTTTCTGCGTTGTGCCGCCGTCCTGGTCGCTGAACTGGACTCCGATTCCCGCCGTCCGTTTGCCCTGCGCGCCCTTCGGTGTCAACCAGATCACTTTGCCTGCGACTGGAATCTTCTCTTCCTCGCCCATCAGGTTCAGTAGCATGAACACCTCGTCGCCGAGGTTGTAATTGCTATTCGTCGGGATAAACAATCCGCCGTTCGATACGAATGGCATGTACGCGAGATACAGCGCACTTTTGTCCTTGATCGTCAGCGTCAGCAGACCTGGTTTCGCCATTCGCTCGTTACCCGTGTTCTATCCAGCAGCGCGTCGACCATACCAGCGCGTCAGTAAAGCGGCCAGCTGCAATTCAGCATTCAGACCGCTGCCGCGCAGGCGTTGCAGTTCGCCGACTTCGCGCAGCTCGGCGAACGCGCGCTCAATGTTCGGGTTCTCGGCGCCGTTTTTCAAGTGACTGGTCCGCCGATTTTCGCCTGTTCGACCGGCCGTATCGCCATGGCTCGATCTGATTTCCGCGGCAATGCGCCGATACATCCACGCCATGCACAGACCTGGGTCCTGCTTGACCCAGCGCCCGGCTACGCCGGTCGGGGACGCCTGTCGGCGCTCCAGCGCGGCGACGTCCTGTTCGAACTCGGCGATATGCGCAACCGCGTTCGCACCGTGATACTCCAGCGCCTTTAGCGGCGCGCCGCCGGCGAGGTCCAGCAAGCCCTGCCAATCCACGTTGCTATCCTGCGCGCCGAGCCACCGGAGCCCGGCTGCATGCGCCGGCAACGACACGCGGACCCGGTGACAGCGACTGACAATGGTTGGCGTCAAGCGGGACAGCGAGTCGGTGACCAGCACGATCAGCGTCCGCCCGGGCGGCTCCTCCAGCGTCTTGAGCAGGCTATTGGCGGCACCGATGCTCATCGCGTGAGCGGGATGCACCAGCGCAACCTTGTAGCCGCTCTGGTGGCTGGTCAGGTGCAGCGTCTCGATCAGCCGGCGCACGAGATCTATCGGCAGCGCGCGCTTGTCCGGCGGCGGCTGCACCAGCACGAAATCCGGATGTGTCGGGGCGATTTCCTCATCGATAAGCTCGCCCGGTGTCAGCGCTGCGGCCACGATCTCGCCGGACAGGCCCAGCAAGCGGTCTGCAAGCGCCAGCGCGAGCCAGCGGCGACCGGTGCCCGCGGGCCCGTGAATCAGCAGCGCATGCGGCAACTCGTCGCGCTCGATCAGTCGCTCGACACGCCCGTACTCATCGGCTAGCCAGTCTGGTAATAAAATCATTTATTACAATACTTTACGTTATATTATTCATTCATTATCGAGAAACTGCTCGACAACCGATCGCAGCACGCTTTGCACGGCTTCCAGTGTAACGCTGGCGTCGACGACAATGACACGTGCCGGCTCCCGCTCGGCCATCTGCAGATACTTCGCGCGCACGCGATTGAAAAATTCCGCCTGTTCGACCTCGAAGCGATCGGTGCTGCCGCGCGCTGCGCGCCGCGCCTCGGTCGCGGCCAGCGAGGCGTCGAGCAGCAGGGTCAGATCCGGCGCGAAGTCGCCCTGGACGATCTCGCGGAGCGCGTCGATCGTCGTGTCGTCGAGCCCGCGACCGCCGCCCTGGTAGGCATAGCTCGCGTCCGTGAAGCGATCACACACGACCCAGTCGCCGCGCGCCAATGCAGGCCAGATGACCTGCTGCAGATGCGCCGCTCGGGCGGCAAACATCAGCAGCAGCTCTGCCGTGTCCGGCACGCTGCCCGCCGCCGAATTCAGCAGTAAGTCACGCAGTTCCTCGCCGATCCGCGTACCGCCGGGCTCGCGGGTCGTCAGCACGCTCAGCCCGCGTGCGCGCAGCAAACCCGCGACGAACTCGAGATTCGTCGACTTCCCGACCGCCTCGATTCCTTCGAGCGTGATGAATTTGCCGCGTGCCTGCTCGCCGGATGCGCTCATTGCGCCATTCTCCTGCGCCGCAGCTCTTTGAGGTAGCGCGCGACCGCCGCGTTGTGCTCCTCCAGCGTCCCGGTGAATACGTGGCTGCCGTCGTCCAGCCCGGTCGCCACGAAGTACAGCGTGTCGCCGTCGTCCGGATTGACCGCGGCGCGCAACGCGCCCTCGCCCGGCAGCGCAATCGGCGTCGGCGGCAGGCCGCCGCGCGTGTACGTGTTATACGGGCTGTCGGTTTCCAGATGCCGTCGCGTCAGGTTGCCATCGAACTCGACGCCCAGACCGTAGATCACCGTCGGATCCGTCTGCAGTCGCATGCCGCGCTCGAGGCGGCGCGTGAAGACGCCTGCGATCTGCGGGCGCTCGCTCTCGAGTGCGCTCTCGCGCTCGACGATCGAGGCCAGGATCAATGCCTCATAGGGATTCCGGGGCCCGATTGCGACGGCTCTCGTGGCCCAGGCGTCCGCAAGTTTTTCCTGCATCAGCGCGTGCGCCACGCCGAGCAACTCCGCATCGGTCGTAGCGCGCGGGAACCGGTAGGTGTCCGGGAAGAACCAGCCTTCCGCGTGCGGGTGGTCGAGACCCAGTTCGGCCGCCAGCGCTTCGGGTGACTCCGCGTCGAGCGTGCGCTCGATGGCAGGATGCGCGGCCAGCGCTGCGAGCAACTCCATCACCGTCCAGCCTTCGACCACGGTCAGCTCGTGCAAGCGGACGCGGCCGTCGACGAACTGCCCGAGCATCGATGCGCCGGTGGCACCGGGCTCGAGCACGTATTCACCCGCCTGTATGCGGGCGGCGTTTCCGGTCAGGCGCCCGTACCAGGCGAGGACGCGCGGATGCGCCACGACCCCGCGGGCCGCGAGATCGCGCGCGACGGCGGTCAGCGAACTGCCGCGTTCGATCTCGATGTCCAGACCCCCTTCCGGCAGCGTCAGCGGCGCATTCAGCTCGGCGTTGGCCCAGGTCAGCGCGAGCAACGCAACGACCACGGCCGCTGCACAACTCAGGAGAAGAGCGCGGATCAAGGGCTGCATTCCTCGACGCCGATAGCGGCCAGGCGCAACATCAGGCTGCGGGTGCGCGGCCCGACGCGGCGGCTCCGGCCGGCGAGCGAGCGCACCGGCCAGATGCCGAATTGGCTGTTGGTCAGGAACAGCTCGTCGTCGTCGAGAAGCTCATCCAGGGGCAGATCCGCAAGCTGCGTGGCCAAACCTGCCGTGGCGGCCTCCGCGAGGACGACCGCCCGCATGATGCCGGCGATGCCGCATCTGTCCAGCGCCGGCGTCAGCAGGCAATCGTTACGTACGCAAAAGAAATTGCTCATCGTGCCACCGACGATATATCCGCTCGCATCCAGCATCAGTCCCTCGGCAATGTCAGGATCATCCCATTCGGCGCGGGCCAGCACCTGGTCCAGCCGGCACAGCGTCTTATGGCCGGCGGTCACAGGATTCGAACTCGCGGGCGTCGAGCAAACCCGCAGCTCGACGCCGTCAACGTAATAATGCCGTGGCGGCGGAGTCGATGGAAACGAGCCCACCAGCCGCCTCAGCTGCGGCATCCCGGGCGGGCGATAGCCGCGAGCGGCGGACCCCCGGGTCACGATGACCTTCGCGACACCGGCATCGCGGCCCGCTGCCACGCGCGCGACCTCGTCGGCCACGTCGCTGACCAGATCGCCGGCCACGTCGCTGGCCCCGTCGCTGGCAAGTAACCCGCCGGGTTGCGCGGCGAAGCCCAGGGCCTCGAGGCCGGCGGCGAGCCGCGCGGTATGTCGGTCCAGAAAGCGCGGCATGCCGTTGCGGACGGCGATCGTCTCGAACAGGCCGTCACCGTACTGCAGCCCGCGGTCGGCAATCGGCAGCACAGCAGCGGCGGTACCGTCGAGGATCCAGTCAGCCATCGATCAGGCGGCTTCCGGGCCGAGCAATGCGAGCAGCAGGCCGCGCGCTTTCGCGCGTGTCTCATCGAGTTCGTGGCGGGGATCCGAGTCGGCGACGATGCCGCTGCCCGCCGCAATCGACACCTCGTCCCCGGTCAGCACGATGGTGCGAATCAGGATGTTCAGGTCGGCGCTGCCGTCACGATTGATGTAGCCCATGGCGCCGGTGTAGGCACCGCGTGGCCTGTTTTCCAGTTCCCTGATTATTTCCATGCAACGGACCTTCGGGCAGCCGGTAATGCTGCCGCCGGGAAATACCGACCGGATGATCGTGCCGGGCGTCGTCCCGTCGCGCAACCGCCCGCGCACGTTAGACACAATATGATGCACGTGCGTGTACGACTCCATGACCATGAATTCGTCGACCTCGACACTGCCGGGACGGCAGATCCGGCCGAGATCATTGCGCTCGAGATCGATCAGCATCACGTGCTCCGCGCGTTCCTTCGGATTGCCGAGCAGTTCACCCCGGCGATCGTCATCGTCATCGCCCGCGACGCGCGGGCGCGTGCCGGCAATCGGCCGCGTTTCGACGAAGCGCCCGTCGGTGCGCAGCAGTCGCTCAGGCGATGAGCTGATCACCGACATGTCGGGCAGTGTCAGCAGGCCGGCAAACGGCGCCGGATTCGCAGCGCGCAAGCCGGCGTAGACTTCCACTGCGCCGACCCCGTTAACCAGTCGCGCCGTCCATTCGCGCGACAGGTTGCACTGATACACGTCGCCGGCCGCGATTCGATCCTGAGCCTGGCGCACGGCGTCCAGAAAGTGCTCGGGATCGGGTTCCGCCAGTGCGCCGATCAGCGCCCCGCGCGCGCGCGGCGCGGCGCCGTGGAGTCCATCGATGTCGAGCCCGTCGATATCGGCCTGCACGAGCGCGATATCGGTTTCACTGCCCTCCTCGGCCACGATCCATGCGCATTCGGTCTCGCGATCGCGAACGATCGCAACGGGTATGCGTAGCGCGACCGCGACCGGTTGCCTCGCGTCGGGCGCGAGTTCGAGCCGTGGTTCGATCTCGTTTGCGAGTTCATAGCCGAGCAGCACGAACCAGCCACCGACGAACGGCAACGTGTCGTGATCTCCCGGCGGTATGCACTCGCGTTGCCACCACTCGTCGAACGCCGCGAGGAAGCCGCCGGCGTCTGCTGCGGCGGGTCCGGACAATGCCCCGTCAGCATCGAGCCGCAGGCAGTCGCGCGGGCACGCGAACAGGATATCGAAGCGCCCGAGTCGCGTATCGTCGGCCGCGCTCTCGATCAGAGCCGGGTAGCGCCCCGGCGCCTGAGCGTGGAGGCGCAACAGGTCCGTAGCGTAGGGAATGCGGCAGGTATGTCCCAACCGTTGGGTCGGCATTTGCGGAGACTCGCGGCGGCGCGCGCTGCGCTTAGAGTTTCTTGAAAATCACGCTGCCGTTCGTGCCGCCGAACCCGAACGAGTTCGATACGGCCGCATCGATCGGCATCTGGCGGGCTTCGTTCGGCACGTAGTCGAGATCGCAGTCCGGATCCTGGTTCACGAGGTTGATCGTCGGCGGTGCGACCTGATCGACGATAGCCATGACACTGAACACGGCCTCGATCGCGCCGGCCGCGCCGAGCAGGTGACCGGTCGTCGATTTCGTCGAGCTGACGGCCAGCCGGTCGGCCTGCGCGCCAAATACCTGGCGAACGGCCTTGGACTCGGCGACATCGCCGAGCGGCGTCGATGTGCCGTGGGCATTGATGTACTGCACGTCTTCGGGATTGAGACCGGCGTCACGCATCGCGGCCGCCATACACAGAGCGGCGCCGCCCCCGTCCTCACGCGGTGCGGTGATGTGATGCGCATCTCCGCTCATGCCGAACCCGACGACCTCGCACAGAATCGGCGCGCCGCGTTGCTTCGCGCCCTCGTATTCTTCGAGGACGAGGCAACCGCCGCCGGCACTCAACACGAAGCCATCACGGTCGCGGTCCCACGGCCGACTCGCACCCTCCGGATCGTCGTTGCGGGTGGACAGCGCCCGCGCCGAACAGAAGCCCCCGAGGCCGAGTATCGTCATCGGGTCTTCCGACCCGCCGACGACCATCGCGTCTGCGTCGCCGTATGCGATGGTGCGTGCGCCAATCCCGATCGAGTGCGTAGCCGTCGTGCAGGCGGTGACGAGCGCGAGATTCGGGCCCTGAAAATTGTGCCGTATCGACACATGACCGGCTGTCATATTGATGATGCTGCCGGGTACGAAGAACGGCGATATCTTGCGCGGCGATTCTGCAGCCCGATACTTCTCGTAGTTGGTCTCGATCGTGCCGATGCCGCCGATGCCCGAACCGATCGCCACGCCGATCCGCTCCGGAGCATAGTCGTCGACGGATAGCCCCGCTTGCGTCAGCGACTGCTCGGCGGCGGCGATACCGTAATGCATGAAGCGGTCGATCTTGCGCGCATCTTTCGGCGTCATGTAGGCACCGATGTCAAAGTCGCGAATCGAGCCGCCGAAGCGCGTCGAAAACGCGCTCACGTCGAACTCCTGAATGGGCCCGATGCCACTGCGGCCCGCGACAACGGAATCCCACGCACTCGTGAGATCGTTGCCGACGGGAGCAATGATACCGAGACCGGTAACGACGACGCGCCGACTGGTCATGTCAATAAATTCGTGCTGAGTTTGTTTACGGGCCGCAGCGAACGGCCCGTGCGTGCTGGCAAAGAATCTGACTCAGGACTTGTCGGCACGTGCCTTGATGAAGTCAATCGCCTGTTGAACCGTCGTGATCTTCTCGGCCTCGTCGTCCGGGATCTCTGTGTCGAACTCTTCCTCGAGCGCCATCACCAGTTCGACCGTGTCCAGCGAATCCGCGCCAAGATCATCGACGAAAGAAGCGGCATTCGTCACCTCCTCCTCTTTTACACCGAGTTGCTCGGCAACGATGCTCTTAACCTGTTCCTCAATGCTGCTCATATTCGACTATTCCTCTGAAATGAATAGAGTCTGTGAGATCAATCAGGTCCCCGGACTCGCCGCGCGTATTTTAAGTGAATCATCTGGCTGTATCCAGATGCCGCGAGGTGATGTCCCGTCGCGATAAGTAAATTTATAAACTTGTTTCAAATCATGTACATACCGCCATTGACGTGAATCGTTTCCCCGGTCACGTAGTTCGCGGCCGGCGCTGTGAGATATAAAACCGCCGCCGCCACATCGCCGACGTCGCCGAGTTTCTGCAGGGGTATCTGCTGTTTCAGGGCGTCGCGCTGTTCCTCGCCGAGCGCCTCGGTCATCTCCGTAGCGATGAAACCCGGTGCGACGAGGTTCACCGTAATGCCGCGCGACCCGACCTCGCGCGCCAGCGACTTCGTGAATCCGGCCAGGCCGGATTTGGCGGCCGCGTAATTGGCCTGGCCCGGATTGCCCATCACGCCGACCACCGACGAAATTGTGACGATGCGTCCGTGTCGCGCTTTCATCATCCCGCGCAGCACGGCTTTGGAAAGTCGAAACACCGAGGTCAGGTTCGTGTTGATGATGTCATCCCACTCCTCGTCTTTCATACGCATCATCAGATTGTCGCGCGTGATGCCCGCGTTGTTGACGAGGATCGTCACCGCGCCCTCGGTCGCACCGATGTCCTTTATTAGCGCGCTGATCGAATCGGGATCGCGAACGTCGAGCACTGCGCCGCGCCCGGTCACGCCGTTGCTTGCGAATCGCTCGCCGATGGTTGCTGCGCCTGACTCGCTCGTCGCGGTACCGATGACGCGCGCACCGGCCTTGCCGAGCAGGTCGGAGATCGCGCTGCCGATGCCGCGCGACGCGCCCGTGACCAGCACGACCTGGCCGTCAAGAGAAAAAATATCTGAGAGTCCGGTCATGATGTCATGTCCCGATAAAAACCTGAGGGAAGCTTCGTGCGCAAAATTATAACTGTGACCCGCGTCGACGCCAGACCAGCAGGATCACGCCGATCGCGAGACCACCGACGGCGCCCCAGAGATGCGCGTCGGTGACGACGATACCGCCGATGACGCCTTCTGAAAACGGCATCGCGCCGACCAATTGCTCATAGCCCAGTTTCGCCGCCACGCCGACGAGCAGCCCGTAGCCGAGATGAACACCGTCCGCGACCCAGGCGAGTGCGCCGGCGACGAACAACCCGTGCAGCGCACCGGACATGCCGACACACCAGTCGATTTCCGGATTAAACAACAGCAGACCCGCGCTCGTTGCGAGCGAACAGGCGATCAATATGATGGTCCAGTCGCGGACGGAGTAGTCCTCGGCAAACAGCCACCCGATCGCGAGCAGACCGGCGCAATTCAGCGCAAGGTGCTCCCAGCCGAGGTGGATGAAATTGGCCGTCAGCATGCGCCAGAGTTCGCCGCCGAGAATCGCGGCGCGGTCATAACGCAGCCACGTCGAGGCATCGGGTATGGCCTGAATGATCGCCATGCCGAGCGCCACGCCGACCCACGGCAGAAAGCCGCGCGGCATCAGCGTTGACAATATGCCGTCGTTATTCACATTCTGAACCATCTTGCTATGGTAAGGTTGCGGCGCCGGGTGCGGCGCATCTTCTCAGAATCACGGGTTGTTTTCATGGTATCCAGGACGTTGTATGGACGCGGGCGACGTGGCGCCGGCTTCACGTTGATCGAAATCATGGTTGTCGTGGTAATCCTCGGCATCCTCGCGGCGCTGATCGCGCCGAATGTCATCAGCCGCATCGACGAAGCGCAAGTCGTCAAGGTGCAGCAGGACCTGCGTGCGATCGAGAGCGCGCTGAAACTCTACCGGCTCGATAACTTCCGCTATCCCGACACCGAGGCCGGACTCGAGGCACTCGTCACACCGCCGCAGGATCCGAATGCCAGGTGGCCCGCCGGGGGCTATCTCGAGCGCCTGCCGACGGACCCGTGGGACCGGGAATACGTCTATCTGCACCCCGGAAACCAGGGCGAATTCGATGTCTACACGCTGGGAAGGGACGGCCAGCAGGGTGGTGAAGGACTTGACGCCGACCTCGGCAACTGGTCCTTGCAATAGCACGCAAGGCCGGCGCTCTTCATCGCAGCGTTGTTCGGCGGCCATCCGCCGACCTCAGTCCCGGCCGGCGCCGGGCGGATTCTCGCTGCTCGAAGTCCTCGTCGTCGTCTTCATCGTCGGCGTGCTCG
Source organism: Gammaproteobacteria bacterium (assembly GCA_051008895.1). GTDB lineage: Bacteria > Pseudomonadota > Gammaproteobacteria > Steroidobacterales > SMWD01. The sequence goes on from JBPCXI010000146.1 coordinate 15,628, forward strand.
CGACGATGTTCACGCTATCGGTCGGGGTCACCGGCGGCGACCGGCAACTTGATGTCGAAGTCGATCGACTGCGTGCGGTGGTCAAACTCGCGCGCGAGGAAGCGGTGGTCCAGGGGCGCGAAATCGGCCTGCGCTTCTACGCAGGCGGCTACGAATTCGCTGCGTTCTATGAAGACTTCGTCGAATATCACGACGAAGACAACCCGGACCAGTCGGAATGGGCCCTGCTCGATAAGGAGACGCTGCTCGGTCCGCGCGAGCTGCCGGACGGACTCGTATTCGAACTGACCATCGACGGGCGCGAAGTCGTATTGAAGTCGGCCGACGAAGTCGCCGCCGTAAGCAGCCAGGATGCGCAGGACGCCGAGGAACGCAGCGAGGCCGAGGAAGAAGCGGCGGAACGCTATCAGCCGCAGATCATGATTTATTCGAGCGGCGACATGAGTCCTTTCTCGGTGCAAGTGCGGCGGCAATACTCGAACAGCGGCACGACGATCGAATTCGAAATCGACGGCGAAACGGAAGTGCTGGAGGAAGCGTCTTGAACGCGCGCTGCGGCGGCTTCACGCTGCTCGAGGTGCTCGTCGCGATGGCGATCATCAGTCTCGGGCTGATCGGCGTGTTCACGTCGCTGAACCAGATGCTCGGCGCGACGGTGTTACTGCGCGACAAGACCCTGGCGAGCTGGATCGCAACCGACCGCATTACCGAAATGCGCGTGCTCGGTGAATATCCCGACGCCGGGGAGCGAAGCGATACCGTCGACATGGCCGGCGCGGAATGGGCCTACACGATCAAGGTCGCGAAGATTCCGGACATGACGATGCGTCGTCTCGATGTCACCGTCGCATTCGCGGACGACCCGGACAACACGATCGCAACAGTCGTTGGTTTCCTCTCGCCACCGCAGGCGACCGGCGGCGACAACAGCACGCTGCGCCAGTTCGGGGAGGGCTGGGCGCCGCTCGACCCCGACGCCAACCTGACGCCGGGAGCGCTGGAATGACGGGTTCGCGCGGCTTCACGCTGATCGAACTACTGGTCGCGATCGCGATCTTTGGCGTCATCAGCATGCTCGCGCTGGGCGGCTTGAATACGATCGTGCAACAACAAACGCTTGCGAAAGAACAGATGGTCAGGCTCGGGCAACTGCAGCGCGCGGTCCGCGTCATCACCGACGACTTCGCGCAGCTCAATCCGCGCCACGTGCGCGATATCCTCGGACAGAGCACGGAACCCCCGCTCGTCACCGACACGCTCGACGAAAACGTCGTGCGACTGAGCCGCAGCGGCTGGCGCAACCCGGTGCCGACGCCAAGAGGGACCCTGCAGCGCGTCCAGTACCGGATCGAGGACGACCAGCTGATCCGCGAATACTGGCCGGTCATGGACTACCCGCTCGGCATGGAACCGCGCGCGGAAACGATCCTCGACGGTATCATCGGCATAGAAGTCGAATATCTCGGCGACGGCTCGAAGTGGAGCACGCAATGGCCGCCGTTGAGCCAGATCAATGCGACGAGTTTCGTCTATCCGCGCGCCGTGCGCATCCGCATCGAGCTCGATACCTGGGGCGAGATTGAACGCGTCGTGGACCTGCTATGACGAACGGACGACGACACCGGCGGCCACCTCATCGCGAGCGCGGCATCGCGGCCATCACCGCGCTGCTCGTCGTTGCGCTCGCCACGATGCTCGCTGCCGATCTCGCATGGGAGCTGCACCTCGATATCCGCCGCAGTGAAACCGCGCTGCTGCAGAATCAGGCGAGACAATTTGCGCTCGGCGCGGAGATCCTCGCCATCGAAGCCCTCGTCGCCGACTTTGAAGAAGACCAGACCGCCAATGAATTCTGCGATTATCCCGGCGAAGGCTGGGATACCGAAACCACGTTGCCGTTCGAAGGGGGCACGGTGCGCGGCAAGCTGAGCGACGCGCAGGGCCGCTTCAATCTGAACAATCTTGCGCCGACGGGCGTCAAGGACGCGGAAGCGTTCGATCATTTCGTGCGCCTGCTGGAATTGCTGGGACTCGAGCGCGAGCTCGCGCCGCGGGTCGTCGACTGGATCGATCCGGATCAGTCAGCCGAGTTCGGCGGCGCCGAGGACGACACCTATACCGCCAAGACCCCGGCCTACCGGACCGCGAATACCTGGTTCACGACGACCACCGAGTTGCTGGCGGTCGAGGGCGTTATCGACCCGGACGAACCGGGCGCGGAGCGGTTCGACCTGCTGGAACGCTATGTCGCCGCCCTGCCCCCGGGCGAAAAAATGAATGTGAACAGCGTCGAGGACCCGCTGCTCGAGTCCTTCGCCGTGGCTGGAGCGGACCCGGCATCGCTGCGCGCGAACCGCCCGTACTGCAGCCTGCTGACCGGGTCCGGGGGCAAAGCGTTCATGGATGATGCGGACGGTATAGTTGACGTCGAATTTACCAACAAATTCCTTGATGTTTCGACGAATTTCTTTCAGCTTAAGGTACTGGTCACACTTGGCACGCAGCAACTCACTATGTACAGTTTGCTGCATCGTGACAACAATGGTGTCGTAACGACGAGCCTGCGTTACTTCGATACGAAGTAACGAGGCCGGAGCCTGACAACCGCGCAACCCATCGATGTCTGATTATCTGGTACTCCGCTTCCCTCGCGACTCGGCCGACACGGTCGAGTGGGTAACCGTCGACACGAGCGGCGCATTGATCGGCGACCCGGCGACGGGCGACCCGCTGATGGCGGCCGCGGCGGTGGGCGACAATAAGGTGCTGGCGCTGGTGCCGGGCGCCAGCGTATTGCGCACACGCGCGGACATCCCGGTGCGTGGCACCGCCAAGATTTTGCAGGCGCTGCCGTTTGCGATGGAAGAGCAGCTCGCGACCGATGTCGATCAGCTGCATTTTGCCGCCGGCAAACGTGAGCCCGACGGCAAACTGCCCGTCGCCACGGTCGAGCGACTCGAAATGGAGGCGTGGCTCGAACTGCTCGCCGCGGCAGGCATCGAGCCGGTCGGACTGTATGCCGATAGTGATGCGGTCAGCGCCATTCCGAATACGACCACGCTATTCGTCGAGGCCGATTCGATCACGTTGCGAGACGCCGACGGATATACCGCGGTCACCGACCTTGCCGGCGCGGAGACGACGCTCGAACTCTGGTTCCGTTCGCGCGCACCGGATGAAGAAGACGAGCCCGCGGCGCCCGTTAATATGCTGGTGTACATCACGCCCGAAGCCCAGGCCGATCCGGCGATCGAAGGGTTGATCTCGGGCTTGCATACGCAGGTTACGTCGCTCGACTCACGCGTACTGAGCGACGGCGCATTGCCGCGGCTTGCGGCGCAAATTGTCGCCGAACCCGGCATCAATCTGCTGCAGGGCCGCTATGCCCCGCGCTCGAATCTCGCCGTGTACTGGCCGGCCTGGCGCGTGGCGGCGATTCTGCTCGCGTGCTTCGCCGTCACGGTCATCGGCGCGAAGCTGTTCGAGATTTCCAGCCTGAACCGCCAGGCTGCGGCGCTCGATACCGCGATCGAACAGGCGATCCGCTACACGTTTCCGGAAGTCCGCGAAGTCCGCGACGCGCGCGCATTGCTGAAGAGCAAGCTGCGCGCGCTCGGCCGCGACAGCGGCACCGGCAGCAGCACCGAGTTTCTCGACACGTTGCAGACCGTGGCCGGCGCCGTCGGCGATCCGGGCGACGAGCGCGCGACGCTCGAGACGGTCAATTACCGCAGCGGCGTGATGGAGCTGCGCGTACTGGCGCCGAACGTAGAAGCGCTCGACACGATCCAGAAGCAAATTGCCAAGAGCGGCTCGCTCAGCGCGGAGATTCAGTCCGCGAATCCGGAGGGCGACCGCGTCCGCGGGCGCATCCAGATCAAGAGCTCCGGAGCGTGACGATGGTTAATTCTCTCCGAGCATGGTTCGAGCAACTGGCGCCACGCGAGCGTCTACTCGTAGCGGCGGCCGCCGGCGTGATTGTGCTTGCCGTGATCATCATGGCCGGCGTTCGGCCCGTCATGAGCCAGAGCAAGCGCGGCCACGAGCTCGTCGAGGACAAACGCGAATTGCTGGCCGAACTGCGTGAAGTTGCCGCCCGGCTGGGTCCGCAGCGCGGCGCCGGCGCGGCCGCTGCGCGCGGCAGCACGCAATCGCTGGTCCTGGTCATCGATCAGACCACGCGCAGCAGCGGCCTCGCTCAACACCTGAAACGCAATCAGCCCGATGGCGCGGACAGCATCCGACTCCGCTTCGAGAATGCACCTTTCGACAACCTTGTGACCTGGCTGAACACGCTGCAAAACCAGCACGGCATATCCGTTACGTCGGCCAACATCGATGCGTCGCAACAGCCGGGTCGCGTCAACTGCAACCTGACGGTCGCGCGACAAGGCGCGTAATCAGTCCGTGACCCGACGTAACTCACTGATCGCGCTCGGCGCCGCGAGCTTCTTGCTGTTCGTCGTAACCACTGTTCCGGCGCGCTTGCTCGCGAATCTCGTACCGGAAGATCTCGTGCAGATGAACGACCTCAGCGGCACTCTGTGGCGCGGCAACGCACAGACCGTCGAAGTCGCCGGCGTGCAGCTGCGCGACGCGAATTGGGAGTTGCACCCTTTGTCACTGCTGCTCGGGCGGCTGGCGCTGACGCTGGATGCCAAATGGAATACGGGTTATGTGCGCGGCGACGTCGCCGCCGGCGTGACCGGTTCGATCCGGCTGCGCGATGTCGAAATCGCCGGGCCGCTGGCCCCGGTACTGCGTCAGCTCAACCTCTCCGGCACCGGCGGCGAACTCGCGGTCGATTTGACCGCGCTCGATCTCGAGGATCGCTGGCCGACGCGCGTTAACGGGTCTCTGCGGGTCGGACGATTGCCGTTGAGCATGCTCGGCATCCAGGGCGCCGCGCTCGCAAGCTACGCACTCGATTTCGATATCGACGACGTCGCGGACGACGGCGCGATACCGGGCGTGCTGACGGACGGCGGCGGGCCGATGGAAGTCATCGGCGAATTACGCCTGACCCCGCCGGGGAGCTACGCGATCCAGGCGCGTATCAAGGCGCGGCCGAACGCCCCGCCGGAACTCGTCAACGGGTTGATGCTCGCCGGGCCGAAACAGGCCGACGGCAGCCATGACTTCCAGATGACGGGCTCCCTCTAGCTCGCATCGCAATCAACCTCGTGCAATACCCGCAGCAGCGGGAAATACAACGCGGTGCGGATCGGCCGCTCGTCGAGCGCGGCGATGGCGTCGCGATAGCGCTTCAGCTGCGGCCTGTAGCGCTCGGTTTCGGATGCGAGAAACGCGTCACGCTTCCCGCCGGCGTGCCAGCCCGTCTTATAGTCGACAATCCAGCGCACGCCGTCGGCATCGACGAACGTGCGGTCTATGACGTGATTCACGAACAGCGTCGCATCGCCGGTCGTCACCGGCCATTCGTTCTCGATCGCTGCGTGCTCTGACGAAAGGATCCAGCGACCATCGTCGTCCGCGAGCGTATTGCGTAGCGCATCGATGGTGCGCCGGAGAGCATCGTCGAGATGTTCGCCGGCGACGCCGGTGCGGCGCAGGGCCGTCCGGAGTCGCGGCCCTTCCGCCGCAATCCGCGGAGCATCCCAGGTATCGAGCCCGTCTTCGGCAATATGCTGCAGCCAACGATGCACGACGGACCCGACGTGCTTCGCCCACTGCGACGCCCATTCGAAATCGACCTCGTCCTCGAGCTCCGGCTCGCGCGGAGTTTCGACGACGCCGAGCGCGCCCGGCGGCGCCGGTTCGCGCCAGTCGGCCGACAGGCGTCGTAGCCATGGCGGATGCCAGTCGGTGCGGCGCTCACCGTCGCTGCGCGTCGGCGGAGTCGTCAACTCCACGCCGGACGCGTCGATCTCACGGGCAGCGACCGGCCAGAGCCTGGCGAGCAATGTATTCGACGCCGGCGCGCGAATGCCCGGCCCCTCGGCGCTGTCGAGCTGCAATTGCGCGAACAGGTGCAGGTGCTTGCGCGCGCGCGTGATCGCGACATACAGGAGTCGATCCTGCTCGAGCCTGTCGCGCCGGGTCTCGAAACTCCACAGCAAAGAGTAGATCGGATCGCGGCTGCGGTCGCCGGGCGCGATCGGCGCGACGACGAGTCCCGGGGTGCCGTCGTTACGCGAGATTTCGTCGAACAACAGCAACGGCTTGTCCCCAGCGCGGGTCGTCAGACCGAGACCGGGCAGGATCACCGTGTCGAACTCGAGACCCTTGGCCTTATGCATCGTCAGTATCTGGACGCGCGCGCTGCCGGCGCCGCGGTCGACAAAGTGTTCCGCGATTGCCTCGTGCAATTCGCCCGCGTCGACGCAGTCTGCCGGTACGTCGAACGTATCCAGAAATGCGAGGTAGCGCTCGACCGGTTCGAGCTCGTCCGGCGTATCGAGCGTCGCGGGCCCGCCGAGACGCACCCACGCGTTCTCGACGAGATCGCGGAGCGGGATCGCGCCGCGCCGCGCGAGTGCGGCGCGCAGGATCGGCATGCATCGGGCCAACCGGGCACGCGCGTCTTCACTAAGCGCGCCGACTACGACGGGATCCTCGAGGCGGCTCCAGATAGATGCGGCGTGATCACCCGCGGCCAGCGAATGCAGGTCTGCGAGCCGCAGGCCGCACCAGGGTGAGCGCAGGCATGCCAGCCACGCGAGTCGATCACCGAGGTGCGTGACCGCGCGCGTCAGCGCGAGCAGGTCTTGCACGACGGGTTGTTCTTCCAGTTGCTCGAGTCCGGTCGCGACGTGATCGACCCCGGCTTCGCGAAGCTGGCGGGCAATCGCGACCGCGTGACGCCGGCTGCGGACGAGTACGCCGACGGTGCCGGCCGCGTCACTATCCAGCGCTTCGCGAATCACTCCGACGACGCGTTCGGCCTCGAGGTCGGGCGCGCGCGCCGGCACCGGATGCCAGTGCACGCCGCCGCCGACATCGTCGCGATAAGGAGCGCTCGCGGTGAACTCGACCGCGCCGAACAGGCTGTCGCTGCGCGCCGGAAACACCTGTGCAAACGCGCCGTTGAACCACTCGACGACTGCCTGTTGTGAGCGGAAGTTGGTTCTGAGTTGCAGAAATTCCAATGGCATGCCGCCGAGACCGCGACGCGCAGTCTCGATGAACAGCGCGACTTCCGCTTCGCGAAACCGGTAGATCGACTGCATCGGGTCGCCGACCAGGAACACACTGCGATCCGCCTCGTTCTCCCAGCCCTCGGTCAAACGCTCGAGCAGCGCGCATTGCGAACGCGACGTGTCCTGAAACTCGTCAAGCAGCACGTGCTTGATCTGGTAGTCCAGCGCGAGACGCAATTCGGTCGCCGCGTCGTCGGGACCGAGTGCGCGAATCGCCTCCTGCGCAATCTCGCTGTAATCAGTTCGCCCGCGCACGTCGAACAGCCCCTTGAGGATCGCGACGGACCACGGCAGCACCTGCCACAGCGCCTGGATGACGCGCCACTGCGCGTCCCCGTAGCGTGGCTCCGGCAACTCGAGCACGACCCCGAGGGTATCGCGCAAATCATCGTGTTGCTCGAGTTGCGCGAGCAGCTCCAACGCGCGCGCCTTCATCTCGCGCTGGCCCGTGTCGCCGACCGGAAACCCGTCGTTCTTGGTCAGCTGGCGGCGCCATTGTCCGTCTCGCCGCAGCAGTGTTACCGCGATGCCCCGCCACACCGCGAGTTCGTCGCCGTCCGTTGCCGGCAACGTGGTCCGCTCGCACCAGACCGCCGCGGCATGATCCGGCGCCGAATCGCTCAGGCACCGGCCGGCGTGCGCGAGGCAAGTTACCAGCTCGGCCTCGAGCTCGACGGGTATCAGGGCGCGCGCCTGTTCGAGGTAACGTTCGACGAGATCCCGCAACGACTCCTCGAGCCACGGGCGCAAATCGTCTCCGTGCGCGGCGCGGCCGGAACCGGTGTGTTCAAGCCACTGATCGCGACGACCGAGCATCGTCTGCAGCAGGTTTTCGACGCGCGTCGCGTCGTTGTCGCAATGCGCAAGCAGCGCGCGGACCGCCTCACCCTGCTCGCCCTCGTCCGCCAGCGCCAGTGTCTCCCGGGCCGCCTCCCGATAAAGCGGCCGCGCGTCTTCCAGTACCGGGTTCTGCGCGGTCAGGCCGACGCTCAGCGGCGCACTGCGACTCAGGCGAGAGTTCACCGAATCAATCGTGCTGATGCGCAGCCGTGCCGGCTGATCGCAGAGGCCCCAACCGCGATCGAGGTCGCGCTGTATGACGTTGCAGGCGAGATCGTAACCGCGGCGCAGGTGGGGTTCCGACGGCGGTCGCCGAGCGCGCGCCGCGGTCAGCGCCTGCTCGACGCGCGCACGCATCTCGCCGGCCGCCTTACGTGTGAACGTGATGGCCAGGATCTCCTCGGGAACGTCGACGACAGACAGCAGGCGCAGATAACGCTGGATGAGCAGTTCGGTCTTGCCGGATCCAGCCGGCGCCTGGACGATGAACGATCCGCCTGGATCGAGCGCGCGCTCGCGCTCGCGCAGGTCGGCCGGTGGGCTCGACCCGTTCATTCGAGCTCCTCCGCACGCAGCACGTGGCCGATATCCCAACGTCGCGTCAACATCGCAAATTGCCCGGTCGCATAGCGCTCCTGCTCGAGATCGATCCGTGCGTCGCCTGCCGAGAACTCCGCGGCAAGCGTTTCGATCACGCCGCGCCAGTCCGCGATCAGCGCGGCCCAATCCGCCTCGCTCAGCAGGCGTTTGCGCGCGTGGCCGGTGAACCGCAGGCCGAAGTCGCGCATTGCGATCGCGTCGATGCGCACGCGCTCGGCGTGCAGCCAGCAAAGCCCGATGCCGGCCGCGGAGCTATACGCCGCGTAAAGCGGCAACTGCAGCTGCAGCGGCCGCTCGCCGCGGCACCGTGAGATGCTGAAATGCGCGCCGGTCTTGTAGTCGATTACGAGCCGCTCGCCGTCGACGCGGTCGACGCGATCGAAACGCACGTTCAGCGTCAGGCCGCCGACCGCGATTTCATGCTGACCCTCAAGGTCGACGATCTCGAGGCCTTCGCGGCCCCGGTCGAGATCGACCAGACCGGCGAGGATGTGCTGCTGCCGCCGCCTTTCATTGGCGCGCAGCGTGTCTTCGAGCGGATGGCCGCGCGGAATGTTCTTGTCGAGCGCCCGCCCGATCGCGGCGTCGATCGTCGCCTCGAGTTCGTCGTCGCCGATTCCGGCAGGGCCGCCCGCAGCGCGCAACGCTGTGTACAGGAATTC
>JBPCXI010000147.1:0-13567 GCA_051008895.1 Gammaproteobacteria bacterium
GCCATCAGGTGAACCTGGAGTACCTGGCGCAGGTCGTCTGGACCAAGGACGAAGACGGCAAGACCGTCGCCTATCCCGACACGCTGGTTGGCACCGACAGCCACACCACCATGGTCAACGGGCTTTCGGTGCTGGGGTGGGGCGTCGGCGGTATCGAGGCCGAAGCGGCCATGCTCGGCCAGCCGATCACGATGCTGATCCCGCAGGTCATTGGCTTCCGCCTGACCGGCAGCCTGAAGGAAGGCACGACTGCGACCGACCTCGTGCTGACGGTGACCGAGATGCTGCGCGAGAAAGGCGTGGTCGGCAAATTTGTCGAATTCTTCGGCGACGGGCTGTCGACGCTGCCGCTGGCCGATCGCGCCACGATCGCCAACATGTCGCCGGAGTTCGGCAGCACCTGTGCGATCTTTCCGATCGACGGCGAGACGATCCGCTACCTCGAATTGTCCGGCCGCGACGCGGCGCAGATCCAGCTGGTCGAGGCGTATGCCAAGGCGCAAGGACTGTGGCGTATCGACGGGCAACCCGATCCGCTGTACACCGACGTACTCGAACTCGACCTCGCCGAGGTCGAGCCGAGCATTTCCGGGCCGAGTCGACCACACGATCGCATCGCGCTCAGCGCGGCTGCGAGCACTTACGACAAGTGCCGCAAGGAAGCCGGCGTCAGCGAGATTCGATCTATCAGCGTAACGAAGGACGGCGAAACGTTCGATCTGCAAGACGGCGCGGTGCTGATCGCGGCGATCACGAGTTGCACCAACACGTCCAACCCGTCGGTGATGATCGGCGCCGGTCTGCTCGCGCGGAACGCCGTGGCACGCGGCCTGCAGGTGCAGCCGTGGGTCAAGACCAGCCTGGGCCCCGGCTCTCGCGTCGTCAGCAACTATCTCGATCAGACCGGGCTCACGCAAGACCTCGATGCGCTCGGATTCAACGTCGTCGGCTACGGCTGCACGACCTGTATCGGCAATTCCGGGCCGCTCGACGAATCCATCGCCGCCGCGGTGCGCGACAACGACCTGCTCGGCTGCAGCGTTCTGTCGGGCAACCGGAACTTCGACGGCCGTATTCACCAGCTCGTCAAGATGAATTTCCTCGCGTCGCCGCCGCTCGTCGTTGCGTACGCGCTCGCCGGCTCGATGGACGTCGACCTGACGCGGGACGCGCTCGGCAATGACCAGGACGGCAACGCGGTCTACCTGCGTGACATCTGGCCGAGTCAGAAAGAAATCCAGGAGCTGGTCGGCGCGACGATCGACTCCGACATGTTCCAGGAGAGCTACGCCAGCGTATTTGCCGGCGACGAGAACTGGAACGGGCTGGACGTCGCATCCAGCGATATCTATGCGTGGGAACCCGATTCGACCTACATTCGCAACCCGCCGTATTTCGAGGGCATGTCGCTCAATACGGACGCGGTCGAAGACATCGCCGGCGCTCGCGCGCTCGCGCTGCTCGGCGACAACGTGACGACCGACCACATCTCGCCGGCCGGTTCGTTCGCGCCAGACACGCCGGCGGGTTTGTATCTCGTCGGCCAGGGCGTCGATCCGAAGGACTTCAACTCCTACGGCTCCCGGCGCGGCAATCACGAGGTCATGATGCGCGGCACGTTCGCCAACATCCGCTTGCGCAACCAGCTGGCGCCGGGCACCGAGGGCGGTTGGACGCGGCATCAGCCGGACGGCGAGCAGATGACGATCTACGCTGCGTCAGAACGCTATGCCGCAGAAGGCACGCCGCTGGTCGTCATCGCCGGCAAGGAATACGGCATGGGCTCGTCGCGCGACTGGGCCGCAAAGGGCACGAAGCTGCTCGGCGTGCGCGCGGTCATTGCGGAAACCTACGAACGGATTCACCGCCCGAACCTGATCGGCATGGGCGTCTTGCCGCTGCAGTTCAACGACGGCGAGTCGGCCGGCTCGCTCGGTCTCGACGGCTCGGAAAGTTACGACATCACGGGCCTCGACGACGGTAATGCATCGGCGGTGAACGTCACGGCGAGAAAAGCGGACGGGTCCAGCGTGGAGTTTTCTGCGCGCGTGCGCATCGACACGCCGAAGGAACGCGACTACTACCGCAACGGCGGGATCCTGCATTACGTACTAAGGCAGCTGGCGGCTTAAGGGGACCGGCTCCATTTTTTCTCGAACGCCGTTGCAACGTCCGCAAGGGGAAATAAAAAATGGTGCCCGTCCCCGGCATGGCAGCCGTGTCTGACCCCGTTGCCACCGCCGCCGCCGCGCTCGCGGTATCGCGCCACGCCGTCAGCCTCACCGGCTCCGGCACCTCCGCGGAGAGTGGCGTGCCGACGTTTCGCGACGCGCAGGACGGCTTGTGGGCGCAGTATCGGCCCGAGGACCTGGCAACGCCGGAAGCGTTCGAGCGCGACCCCGGATTTGTCTGGGACTGGTACGAATGGCGACGGGGCATCGTCGCCGACGTCGAACCGAATCCCGGGCACGACGCCATCGCCGAGCTGCAGACTCGCCTGCCGCGCGTGACGCTCATTACCCAGAACGTCGACGGGCTGCATCAACGCGCCGGTAGCCGCGACGTAATCGAGTTTCACGGCAACATCATGCGCAGCCGATGCTCTGACGAACAATGTTCCGTCGAACAATGCTCCGTCCAACACTGCGTCGTCGACGTGCCGCGCGACGCAGAATCCTCCCCGCCGCCGTGTCCGAACTGCGGCGCGCCGATCCGTCCCGACGTCGTCTGGTTCGGCGAGGCCATCCCCGAATCCGCGCTTGAAGCGGCGCTGAGTGCGATCGCCGACTGCGACGTGATCATTGTTGTCGGCACGTCGGCACAAGTTCAGCCGGCGGCAAGCCTGGCCGCACAGGCCGGCGCGCTCGGCGCAACGCTCGTCGAAATCAATCCGGAGACGACGCCGCTGTCGGCGCGCGCGGACATCGCCATCCGTGGCCCGAGCGGTGAGCTGCTGCCGCAGATAGTCCGCGCACTGGCGGACGCCGGGTCGCACTGAAGAATGCGCGACCTGATAGACATCGGCGCCAACCTGACGCATGACAGTTTCGACGCCGATCGTGACGAGGTGTTATCGCGAGCGGCCCAAGCCGGGGTGGCGAGGATGATCGTCACCGGCACGACCGTGACGGCGAGCGAGCAGGCCATGGCGCTGGCAAGCGCGCATCCGGGGCGACTGTTCGCCACCGCCGGCCTACACCCGCATCACGCCGACGAACTCGACGCCGACGCAGCCGCGAAACTCCGATTGCTCGCGGCAGAAGATGCGATCGTCGCCGTCGGTGAGTGCGGTCTGGATTTTTTTCGCGACTACTCGCCGCGCGACACGCAGATGCGTGCATTCGAAGCGCAACTCGAAATTGCCGCCGCGATCGGCAAACCCGTATTCCTGCATCAACGCGACGCGCATGATGCGTTCGTTGCGGTGCTGAGCGATCACCTGACTCGAGTCAGCGGTGGCGTCGCACACTGCTTTACCGGCAATCGGGATGAGATGCGCGCATACCTGGATGCGGGCCTCTACATCGGTTTCACCGGCTGGATCTGCGACGAACGCCGCGGGGACTCGCTGCGCGATGCTGCCCGCTATGCACCGCTGGATCGTGTTCTGGTCGAGACCGACGCGCCCTATCTGCTGCCGCGCGACCTGCCGGAGAAACCCTCCGGACGTCGCAACGAGCCGTCGGTGCTACCGCATATCGTGCGCACGCTCGCGACATACATGGATCAGGATCCGGACGCCGTCGCGAATGCTTCAACCGCAAACGCGATAAGCCTGTTCCGCCTGCCCCCGGGCTAGCACGCTGCTAATCCTTCAGCAGCTGGCCAACCTGCGTCGTGACCGCCTCGTCACGCAGCTTCGTCCATTCCGCGAAAAACGGATCGGTCGATGCCGTCGAGTCCTTGATTTCGGCCTGCAGTTCGTCGAGTAATTCGTCGAGCAAAATGACGTTCGTCGGCCTGCCCTTCGTAAACTCCGCGCGCTGTGTGAACGCGATGAATCCCGTCACGGGGACCTCCACTATCAGGCGGCGCACGGCTGCCAGGCGATCGTAAAGCGCGGGTTGCGGGTTGCTGAAAGTAAACCTTCGCTTGTCGGAGATGACGGTCCAATCCTGCATCGAGTCGCTGCCAAACACGTTGCCGGTGACTTCCTTGATGTCGATGATCACGACGCCGCGTGCCGTCAACAATGCCTGCTGAATGTGAATCTCGCCACCGTCGCCGTCGGGCACCAGGATATTCGATAGCCGGTCGATGCTGGCCTGCCTGAGTCGATGCGGCAGACTGCGGCGCGCTCGCAGCCACCAGAAAAACAGGCTTATGAGCAGCAGCAGTGCGGCACCAGCGGCGGCCAGCGAGTATGGATTGATTGCCGTGATGTCGGGCATCGGCGAGCCGTGTCCTTTGCTACCCCGGCGGCCGCGGCCGGTCAGAGTCTCGTTGCGATCTCGGTCAGCGTCGGGTCGATCGTATCGAATCGAGCCGGCCAGTCCAACAATGCTTTGAGTTCCGGCGGCGGCTCGATCTCGATGCCCAGCAGCGGCTCGACGATCGTGTCGAACTTCGCCGCGTGGGCGGTCGCGACGACGACCCAGTGACCGGCATCCCGACTTGCCGCCGGGAGCTCGCGGTAGGCATGCAGCCCGGTCGCCGTATGCGGGCACCACGCAATGCCGTGCCGGCTGTATTCATCAACAATCGTCGCGCGAATGACGTCGTCGGTGACCGACGTGGCGCTGACGACCTCGCGGATCGCATCCACGTCGCCGCATAGAGCGCGCAGCCGCTCCATGTTGCTCGGATCGCCGACGTCCATGGCCGACGCCAGCGTCGCCCGGGTCGGACGCGGCCGCCAGTCTCCGTCATGCAGAAAATCCGGAATCGTCGTGTTGGCATTCGTCGCAAACACGATGCGATCGATCGGCAGCCCCGCCCGCTTCGCCCAGACGCACGCGAATCCGTTGCCGAGATTGCCGGTCGGGACGATGAAATTACTCGGCTCGCCGGACGCGCGGAAATGTTCCAGGCTCGCTTTCGCGTAATAGCAGGCCTGGGGCAACAGGCGCCCGACGTTGATGCTGTTCGCCGAACACAGATGGTGCTGCTCATTCAGGTCGGCATCCGCGAAACTTCCCTTCGCGAGCTTCTGGCAATCGTCGAACTCGCCCCGCACCGCCAGCGAGATCACGTTGTCGCCCCAGCAGGTGAGCTGGTGCTGCTGTCGCGGCGACACGCGACCGTCCGGGAACAGCACGACGACGCGCGTGCCCGGCTTGCGGTGGAACGCAGCGGCCACGGCCCCGCCGGTATCGCCCGACGTCGCGACAACGATCGTAACCGGTGCCTCCGCGAATTCGCCGTCCCCGAGTATCGCGACCATGTTCGCGGCGAGGAAGCGCGCGCCGACGTCCTTGAACGCCGCGGTCGGGCCGTGGAACAACTCCAGCACCGACAGGCCGTTCCCCTCGCCTTCCAGCCGCCGCAGCGGTACCGGGAAATTCAGCGCGTCGCGGCACAGGGACGGTACCCGGTCGGCGAGACTGGACCCGGCATAAAAAGGCTCGAGGAACCGCGCTGCAATGTCGCTGAACGCGTCGCGGCCGTCAAAGTCAGAAATATCGAAACGCGGCAGCGACGCGGGCACGAACAGGCCGCCGTCCGGCGCGGTGCCACTCATGATCGCCTGTTCGAGACGCACTGATTCCGACGCCCGGGTGCTGATGTATTGCATCTTCGGCGACCCCGTCAGCGTCCGGCGCCGAGATACGCAGCAAGCCGCAGCAGGTCGGCAAACACGCCGGCGGCGGTCACGGCGGGGCCGGCGCCGGGTCCCTGGACGACCAGCGGGTTGTCGCTGTAGCGATGCGACACGTAACGCACGATGTTGTCCGTCAGATTCATATTGCCGAATGCATGCTCGGCTGGCAGCGCCTCGAGCCTGACCGTCGCGCCTTCATCGTGCGTCAGCCGGCCGACATAGCGCAGTATCTTCCCTGTGTCGCGTGCCGAATGCCAGCGCGCGGCCATCGCATCATCGTGTTCTGCCAGCGCATCCAGGAATCCGTCGACGTCGCCTTCGGCTAGGCCGTCAGGGACCAGGCTCTCGACCTTCAGATCGTCGAGTTCCAGCCGCATGCCCATTTCTCTGGCCAGGATAATTACTTTGCGCGCGACGTCCATGCCGGACAAATCATCGCGCGGATCGGGCTCCGTGTATCCGGCGTCGCGCGCTTCACGCACGATCTTCGAGAACGGCGTGCTCGCATCGAACACGTTGAACAGGTACGCGAGCGTGCCGGAAAACACACCCTCTATGCTGACGACTTCGTCGCCGGTCTGCCGCAAGTCGCGGAGCGTCTCGATCACGGGCAGCGCTGCACCGACCGTCGTTTCATAAAGGAAATGCGCGCCGTGGGCGCGGCGTTCCGCAGGCAACTGGTCGTAGTAGGCGAGCGCTCCGGAATGCGCTTTCTTGTTGGGCGTGACGACATGGATACCGTCACGGAACCAGTCGAGATAACGATCGGCAACGTCGCCGCTGGCGCTGCAGTCGACGATCGCCGCATGCGGCAGATGATCCGCGTTCACATGCGCGGCGAAGACGTCCCAGTCCAGCGGCTCGCTGTCGCTCTGCAATACGTCGCGCCAGCCGTCCAGGTCGACGGCACGCTCGGCGAGGTACATCCGCGATGACGTCGCGATCGCGCGCACGCGAAAATCAATGCCGAACGCCTCGTGCAGGCGTTCGGACTCCGCCGCGACCTGATCGAGCAGCGCGCCGCCGACATTGCCCGGCCCGATGACGCCGACGGAAATTGTTTTGGCCGACAGGTAGAAACCCGAGTGCGCGGCGCGCAGTGCTCGGGTCGCATCTTCACGCGCGATGACGGCCGAAATATTGCGTTCCGACGATCCCTGCGCGATCGCACGCACGTTGATGCCGGCCGAGCCGAACGTGCCGAAAAATTTGGCCGCGATGCCGGGGTAGCCCGCCATGCCGTCGCCGACGACGGCAATGATGCTGCAGTGTTCCTGCAATTCGACGCTCTGAATCAACCCCTGCTCCAGCTCCGCGCGAAACGCACCGCGAACGACGGACTCCACCGCACCGGCGTTGCGCGACGGAATCGCAAAACAGATCGAATGTTCGGAACTCGCCTGCGAAATCAGGATGACCGAGATACCGGCGTCGCGCAGCGCACCGAACAGCCTGTCCGCGGTGCCGGGCACACCGATCATGCCCGCGCCCTCGAGATTGACGAGCGCGACGTCGTCGACCGACGTGACGCCCTTGATCCCGCCATTCGCGCCCTCGGCAACGCCGATGCGTGAGCCGCGCACCTCGGGACGAAACGTATTGCGAATCCAGATCGGAATCGAACGCTCGATCGCCGGCGACATCGTTTGCGGGTGAATTACCTTCGCCCCGAAATAGGCCAGCTCCATCGCCTCGTTATACGTCAGGTCCGCGATAACCGTCGCTTCCGGTACACGATTCGGATCGGCGCTCATCACGCCGTTCACGTCGGTCCAGATCGTGATCGATTGCGCGTCGAGCAGCGCCGCGGTGATCGACGCCGAATAGTCGCTGCCATTGCGGCCGAGCGTCGTGTGCAGCCCGTCAGGATCAGACGCGATGAAGCCGGTCACGACAACGATGCCGGCGCGTGCCGCGGAGAACTCTCGTTCCGCGTTCTCGCGGGACGCCTCCCAGACCACACCGGGCCCCATCTCGCCATGTCGAACGACGATCAGCTTGCGCGCATCGAGCCAGGCGGCCGGACGGTCGGCGCCGCTGGTTGCAGATTCTCGCGCCAGGTACGCGGCGAGCAGTCGTGCGGACCATATTTCGCCGAAGCCGGCGACGAGATCGCGACTGCGATCGGCGGCAGCGCGAACCAGCGATACCGCATGCAGCACGTCGGCCGCGTCGGCCAGGTCACGGTCAAACAGGTCCAGAAGATCCCGGGCCGCCGCGTCGTCAGCGAGCAGCTCGCCGACCGTCGCACGGTAGCGCGCGGCAATTGCGTCCAGGCCCGAGCGAATCTCATCCGGGGTCCGTTCGGCCGCGGCGACGAGCTGCAGCAATGCGTCCGTCATGCCGCCCATCGCGGACACGATGACGGCCTGATGCGTCGCGGATTCGCCCAGCAGGATTGCGCCGACGCGGCGGAAGCGATCGGCGTCGGCAAGACTGCTGCCGCCGAATTTATGGACCTGCCAAACGCTGTGAGTCATGGAGTTGCGCCGCGAAAAGCCGCTAATGATACCTTGTTCCCCCGGGACGGACACCGCGCATTGCGTTGCAAATGGTCCGTTACCTAACAATAATCCCGGTACCGGTCGCCGGCAGGCGACGGGCCATCGAACCCAGTTCATGCCCACGGGCAGAACGTACTGGACAACCGGAAGTATCAGCGATGCCGAGAATCTTCGTCGCACCCGCCAACCAAACCGGTGATCAGAGCCTGATCGACCGATCGATTGTCAATCCGGTCGAACGACGGGTCATCATCAGCAGTTTCAGCGATGCCACCTATCCGGAGCTGATCGACATCGAGCGCCGCGGCCGCGGGTTCTTCGCCTGGGGCTTGCCGCCGGAGACCGGCAACGTCGAGCACTGGTTCCACATGGGCGTCGGCGATTTCGTACTGATCGCTTATGACGGCGCTTACCGCCACTACGGCAAGGTACTCGGTCGGTACGAGAACAGTCGTGCCGCCGAGGCAATCTGGGGTACGCAGGAAGAAGACGACGCATCTCGCGAACTGCTGTTCTTCCTGTCGGAGCCCATCAGTCTGTCGATGCCGACCGATCGCCTGTCCGACTACATCGCGGATTCGGATGCGGCGTTCCACCAGGTTCCGAACGACACGCTCGATCAGATCGAGGCGGACTTCGGCACGGTCGAGAGGTTCTTCCGTCATCGCTTGCTGAACACGGAGGTCGGCGGCCCGATCCTCGACATGAGCGGGATCATCCGGCTGTCCGAGCGCGAGCAGACTCGTCTGCAGTCGTTCGATCCGCAGAGCACGAAGGAAGGCCGCGAGCTGATCGTCGAGAACATCACGCGCCGCAGGGGGCAGCCGCAGCTCCGCCAGGCGCTGCTCGTTGCCTATGACTACACGTGCGCGATAACCGGCTGCAACGCCCCGGACTCGCTGGAGGCGGCGTACATCATTCCGTACCGCGGGAAATACACGCACCACACGTCCAATGCGATCCTGTTGCGGGCAGATATCCACACCTTGTTCGACCTCGGCAAGCTCGCGATCGACACGCGCTCGATGACGATCGTGATCAACGACGAGATGATGGACACCAGCTATCGCCTGCTGGCGGATCGGCCGCTGCATTACCCGAAAGACGAGACCCAGCGGCCGAGCACGGAAGCCCTGGATCTGCATCGGCGCCTCGTTGGCCTGTAGCCGGGCAGCGGTGCGGGCGCGCCGCAAGAACCAGAATAAGCTTTAGCAAAGCTTTGCAATTATCTGTTTTTAAAGGTTATTAAAGATGCTGATGACGCGACAGGAATTCCTGGCATGGCCGCGCAAGGCCGTTACGCTGCTGGGCATGTCCGGCGTCGGCAAGACGTGGCTCGCGAACAAGCTGCCGAAAACCGATTGGTTCCACTACTCCGGCGACTACCGTATCGGCACCAAGTACCTGTCGGAGCCGATCCTCGACAATGTGAAGCGGCAGGCCATGCGCGTCGATTTCCTGCGCGACCTGCTGCGCAGCGACTCGATCTATATTGCGAACAACATCAGCGTCCATAACCTCGAACCGGTGTCGACGTTTCTCGGCAAGATCGGCCGCGCCGACCAGGGCGGTCTCGATCTCGCGGAGTTCAAGCGCCGCCAGCGCCTGCACCTCGACGCCGAGGCGGCCGCGATGTGCGATGTCGAGGAATTCATCGGCAAGGCGCAGGAGATCTACGGCTACGACCATTTCCTCAACGATGCGGGCGGCAGCATCTGCGAGTTGCCGGAAGGCGAAGCGCTGCGCGTGCTCCGCGACAACACGCTGATCCTGTACCTGCGGGCAGGTCCGGACATGGAACAGGAGCTGATCAAACGGGCCGCCAGCAACCCGAAGCCGCTGTACTTTCGCGAGAGCTTCCTCGATGCACGGCTAACGGAGTATCTGGCGGAACAGGGGCTGCAAGCGGTGAACGAGATCGAGCCCGACCGCTTCGTGCAATGGATATTTCCCAAGCTGCTGGAACACCGGCGCCCCGTCTATGAATCGATCGCCGACACGCACGGCTACACCGTCGATGCCCGCGAAGCCATGGCACTCGAGAGTGAGGACGACTTCATCGAGATGGTGGCGGACAGCATCGATCGCCGGAATCGCGAGTCGGCGTGAGCGCGGCGGAGCAAAAATTTACCGGTGTGCTCGATCACCGCATCGCTTATCGGGACGCCGGTAGCGGTCGCGCAATCGCGTTCCTGCACGGCAACCCTACGTCGTCATTCCTGTGGCGGAATGTGATCCCGCACGTCGCGCCACACGGGCGCTGCATCGCGCCGGATCTGATCGGCATGGGCGCTTCGGACAAGCTGCAGGGTGACGACACGGATCGCTACGACTTCGAGACTCACCGGCGCTTTATGGACGGCACGCTGGCGGCGCTCGATGTCGGCAGCAGCGTCGTGCTCGTGCTCCACGACTGGGGCTCCGCGCTCGGCTTCGACTGGGCGAGCCGGCATCCGGACCGCGTCGCCGGCATTGTCTACATGGAGGCGATCGTCCGCCCGCTGGCTTGGGACGAGTGGCCCGAGCAGAGTCAACCGATCTTCCGGGCCCTGCGCTCGCCGACCGGCGAATCACTGATCCTCGACAAGAACGTCTTCATCGAACGGATTCTGCCGGCATCGATCCAGCGCGATCTCGACGATGACGAAATGAGCGCCTACCGCGCCCCATTCCTGACGCCGGGCGAGGAACGCAGGCCGATGCTGAGCTGGCCGCGGTCGCTCCCGTTCGACGGCGAACCGGCGCACGTGGCCGATGTCTGCGCGAGCTACGCGGAATGGATGGCTCACAACCAGATCCCGAAGCTGTTCATCAACGCGGAACCGGGAGCGATTCTGGTCGGATCACAACGCGAATTTTGCCGCACCTGGCCCAATCAGACCGAGGTCACCGTCGACGGCATTCACTTCATCCAGGAAGACTCGCCCGCCGAAATCGGTGCGGCGATCGCGAATTTCGTGCAGAATCTGCCGTAGCTCGCGCCAATCAATACCCCTACCAACGAGAGAGAAAACGAATGAAACTTAGCCGCTTTGCTATTGCCCTGCCCGCCGCCCTCGCACTCAGCGCCCTTTTCGCCCTCGCAATTATTGGAATTGCCGCTCCCGCGCAAGCGCAGCAGGAACGCGACGTCATCGAGGTCATGAAATCGCAGATTTCCACGCAGCGCCAGGCGCTGGTTGCCGAAAACCTGTTTCTTACCAAGGGAGAAAGCGACGCGTTCTGGCCTCTCTACAGAGAGTTTCAGAACGAGCGAAATCCGCTGATCGACCGGCGCATCGAGTTGCTGACGCAGTTTCGCGACAACTTCGATTCACTGACCGAAGAACAGGCGGCCGACATCATCGACGGGTGGGTCGAGCTCGAGTCCGACATCGCGAAGCTGCGTAAGCAGTACGTGAAGAAATTCAGAAAGATTCTTTCCGAGAAGACGACGCTGCGCTATTTCCAGGTCGAGAACAAACTCGACACGATCATCGACTACGACTTGTCGCAGGTCACTCCGCTGGCTGAGTAACCGCGACGCCGACGGAATCTGTGCCGCGGTCAGCCGAATCGAGCGCTTCCGGGCGATCGGTTTGGCTGCGCGCGAGCACACGGTCCGACGACGCGAAACAATAGTCGCCGCGCCAGCGCCAGCCGACGACGATGCCGTCCGGGTCGATCTCGAGCGAGCGGACGCAGGACGATGCTGTCGACAGCGAAAAGCCGGCGGCCTGATCGTGCCATTTGCAGATCCGGCGGCCGTCGTTCGTCGCGCATTCGTCCGGCGCACCCCAGGCGGCCGCGACCTCGTCGATGTGACTGCCCTGCCAGCTGTTCATCGTGCTGCCGAGTTGCTCACTGGCACAGCCCGTTGTGAGCAGCACGCCGCAAACAGCGATCAGCCGATACTTGAATTGGTTTACGCTCATGTCATGACTCCGAGCCGCGCGAAGAAATACCGAATACCGCAAAGATAGTCAGCGGGCCGGCGCATTTCTGTGACGCGGTTCGGATACCGGTGTGACCGCCGTCACAGTTTCTACTTATGTCACCCGCAGAGGGAGAGTGGTTCATGCGATCCATAAATAAGAATGCCGGCAACGTTGCTGTCTTTATTGTGGGCTGCTGCGTGGCGTTACTCTTCGCGGGCTCCGCCGCTGCCGGTGCGCACGCGAAAAAAGCGCCGCCGATGCCTATTCCGCCGGACATCAGTCCCGCGGCCCAGAATTACTACCGCAACCTGCGGCCGCGATCTCCGGTGCCACTGGACGTGCGCAATCCGAAGGTCATGTCGTTCACGCGCGATTTCCTCGCGAAAGTTTTCCTTGCGAATACCGAGCGTCTCGGCATTGCCCACACGCTCGAGCAAATTGAATCTGACGACGTCGAGGCCTGGTGGGTACGCATCGACGGCCAACGTGACGACAAAGTACTGATCTACCTGCACGGCGGCGGCATGATCCTCGGCTCGGCGAAAACCAATCTCGCGACGCCGCTGCGCATCGCGCAGACCTCCGGTTACTCGGTGCTGTCGGTCGAGTATCGGCTCGCGCCGGAAAACCCGTTCCCGGCCGCGCTCGACGACGCGTTGGCCGCCTATGTCTGGCTGCTCGACAACGGCTGGCGCGCGACCGACATCGGCGTGTTCGGCGACTCGGCCGGCGGCAACCTCGCGTTGGCGATGCCGCTTCTGGCGCGCGATCGCGACCTGCCGATCCCGGCCGCGCTCGTGCTGCTGTCGCCGTCCGTCGACCGTACGCGAACGGGCGATACCTACGTGACGATGGCGGCATTCGACCCGGTGCTCGGCGCGCCGTCGGCCGAAGTCTATGCCGGTGACCACGCGCTGGATCACCCATTGGTGTCGCCGCTGTTCGCCGACCTGACCGGCATGCCGCCGATGCTGATTCAGGTCGGCACGCGCGAGCGCCTGCTCAGCGATTCGGTGCGCCTGGCGCAGCGCGCACGCCGCGCCGAGGTCGACGTAACGCTCGACGTCTGGGACGGGATGTGGCACGTGTGGCAGGACAGCCCGGACGTTCCGGAAGCGGAGCTGGCCGCGGACGAAATCGGCGCGTTCTTCCGTGCGCACCTTGGCAACGACGGACCCATGTCATCGCGGACGAGGTAGGCTAAACTTCACCGCGTGGCAACAAGTGCGCGACCGATGCGCGCCACGAGAACAAGAATAACAACAGACCGGGAACAGCTATCAGCATGACTCAGGAATCCAGGCCCCGTCCGCTGGACGGCATTCGTCTCGTCGAGGTCGGCCAGCTGCTAGCCGGCCCTTTCGTCGGCAGCATACTCGGCTACT
>JBPCXI010000148.1:0-7819 GCA_051008895.1 Gammaproteobacteria bacterium
ACGACATATCACTGAACGTGCCGGTCGCGGTCAACAGGGGCAATGTCTCGCCCTGCTTGATCGTCGTCGCGCTCGCGTTGATGCTGACGCCGGTAGCGGCGGGATCGGTAACCGTCAGCAGCGTCTGCGCCACTCCGTTGGTCTCGCCGCTGGCCACCGCCTGGATCTGGACCGGGGAACTGGACGTTGCTTGCACAATCAGCAGCCCCTTGCTGATCGGGACGGCCCGGAATCCTGCGACGGCCATGTTGCCTGAGATCCACGTCACCGTTTCGGTCCGGTCGCGCACATCGCCGTTCGTATACGTGCCTTCGGCCCGCAGCTGCACGGCGCCCGCCTTCAGCGCGACCGTCGGATTCGCCGGCATGATCGCGAGCGACGCTAGCGTCGCGGCCACGACCTCCTGCGGCACGGCGGTCGACTTCACCGTCGCGAATTCGGCCGTTATATCCGTCGTGCCGACGGACTTGCCGTAGACCTCGCCTTTGTTCTCCGCTGCATTCGATATTTCGGCAACAGCGGGCAGACTCGACTTGAACGTGACCTGACGCGTTACGTCGAACGACGTCGTCCCCGACGGCAGCATGAACGTGCCGTTCGCCGTGAATTTCTGCTTCACGCCCTCGGGCAACCGGGCCGGCGACGGCGGCGACAGCGTAATCGTCTGCAGCGGCCCGTCCTCGACGTTGATCGTCACGCCGCCGAACGGCGCCTCCTCCTCCGCAAGCCGCGCCTGTATTCGTGCCTGGCCGGCCTTGATGGCCGTGACGGTGCTCTTCGTGACGCCGGTGTTGGACACCGATGCGATGTCCGGATCGTCAGCCGTCAGGAAAACGAACTCGGTCACGTCAATCCACTCGCCCGGCGCGCCGACGAATTCCACCAGCACTTTGACGTCGGCGGTCAGGCCGACCGGCAGCGGGCTGCGCACCTGGACGCGCACCGCGTTCACCGCGATGTCGGTCACCGTGTATTCCTGCCGCCCGGTGATCACACCGAAGTTGGCGCTGACTGTCGCCTTGCCTGGCCCCGTTGCCGTGACGATGCCGCGCGATCCATCGGCATTGGATACCGTCAGGACGCTGGCGTCGCTGCTGCTCCACGCGCTGGTCTTCGTGACGTCGACCTGCGAGCCGTCACCGTCCTTGCGAATCGCCGAGGCCTGATAGGTGAAACCCGCGACCAGCTCTTCGCCCGGTGCCGGCACCGGCACGACCTGCAGCGATGCCTGCGCGCTGGTGAAATCGGCAACGATCGGCAACTTGTTCGACGGTATCACCGGCGACTTGAACGCGGCAAAGATTTCGGTGCTGCCCTTGCCACGGCCGGTGGCGACACCTTTGTCGACGGTTACGACGGCTTCGTTGTCCGAGAACCAGTCGACGTCTTCGCTGACATCCAGTTCCTGCGTATTAGTGCCGTCGGAGAAAGTCGCTCGCGCATTGTGCGTCCGTGTCTCGCCGATCGGCAGCACCGCCGGACTGAACGGAGCGATCGTCAATTTCGTCAACGTGTAATTTGGATCTTCTGTGACCGTTACGCGCAACGGGGGAGAACTAATTCCGCCGGACGTCGCGGTGATGTCGATCGGCCCACCGGCCTTCAGGCCCCGCACGACGCCGGTCGTGGAAACGGACACGGTCGCCGAGTCGGACGAGGCCCAGACCGCGCTCGCAGTGAGATCCAGCGGCTTGCCGTCGCTGAGCGTGCCGGTCGCCTTGATCTGGAAATCGACGTTCGCCGGAACAGGCCCCGGCGCGGTTGCCGGATCCAGCGCGATCGACGCCACGGTGACCTGGGGCGGCGTCGGCGTGGGCGGCGTCGGCGTCGGAGCGCTGCTGCTGCTGCCTTTGCCAACGATCGATATCAGTCCGATCATTACGACGACGGCCAGCAGGCCGATGCGGGTCACCTCGACCAGGGTCTTGGGCACTTTCTTTACGGACATTTTTCTTGCACTCCAGGTTCGCTGGTCGCGGCAATCGCGAGCCATGCCGCGACGCCGCCGAGAATGATGCCGGCCATGTCCATCGGGTCGAAGCGCCCGAACTGGAAATAGGCCGGAATGTTTTGCAGGACCGGCCAGTCAACAAGCCCGGCCGGCAGGTAATCAATGACGAATCGCGACACGATTTGGTGCTGGGCGAGTTCGAGCGACGCTTCGACGGCGCACCACGATCCGCATACGGCCCACGCCGGCCACCGCCATCCCGACGACAGCACGCAAAGCACCATCGCAAAGGAAAATGTGTGCGCAAAACTCGGCAGGCTGTAGCCCAGATTGCCGAACAGCCCGGGCGAGCCGTCGGCGAAAACCCACCAGGACGGGATGAACGCGAGATCGGCGGCGGAGCGATCGAACAGGTACACCAGCACGCCGACGATCAGGACCGCGGTGGCGCCAACGAACCCGGCTATGCGCGTGGTGGCGATCATGACCCGCCCGCGTCACCCCGTTGACGCGCTCGACAATCCTGCAACAGCGCGTGGATTTCGTCCTCCAGTCCCGCGACGATCCGGCGATATTCCTCGGCTCTAGTCTGCGCCGCGGATCCGCTTACGGCAGCCCAGTGATCGCGAGCCGAGCGGGCTTCGGCGTACTCGTCGCCTATATCGAGCAGGGCGCCGTCGCTTCGCACCGATTCCGTGATCTCGGACCAGAAATCGGGAAATCTGGCGATCAGCAGGCGTTTCGAGCGGTTCGCTCGCCCGGATTCTGCGCGGCTATCGTTATTCGTGTTATTCCGCATGCTCGGCCACGATGAACGCGGACTCGCCGTCGGCCAAGTACGTTACCGTAACCGAGCACAGGAACCGCCTGTACGGAGGTATCGAAAATGTTGTAGATTCAGACATTAACGGTGGTTTGCTGACGAGCGATCTGCCCAGAAATCAACAAGAATGACGGGGATTGCGTGGGCGCAAAAAACCAGCAACAGCCCGGCAGCTTGCCGGATGCTATCAACGAGTCCGCGGTCGGCGCGGAGCTCGGTCGGATCCTCGACAGCCCGGACTTCAAGGCGACGCCGCGATCGCGAGATTTCCTCCGTTACGTCGTCGACGAGACGCTGGCCGGCCGCGCGGATCGCATCAAGGGCTATACCGTGGCTGTCGAGGTTTTCGGACGCGACGAGAGCTTCGACCCCTCCGTCGATCCGATCGTCAGGATCGAGGCGGGCCGTCTGCGCCGGGCGCTGGAACACTACTTCCTGACGGCGGGCTCCGCCGATTCGCTGATCATCGATGTGCCGAAAGGCTCATACGTGCCCGCGTTCCGCCTGAACAATGGCGCCGACCGTTCGGCGACTCCGGCGTCTAACAAACCGTCGATCCTGATCTTGCCTTTCGTGAATCTAAGCACCGACGAAGACGACGTGTACTTCGCGGCAGGAATGACCGAGGAGCTGATCTCGGCACTGGCTCAGTACCACGGAATTCGTGTCGTGCCCGCCCAGATGCTGGCGGATCAGCCGGACGACGACGTCGGCATCTGTCGCTACGCGCGCGAGCGCGCGTTTCGCTTCGTGCTGACCGGCACCGTCCGCAAGACCCGCGACCATACGCGCGTCAGCATAAGGCTGGTCGATTCCACCGACGGAGCGCAAACCTGGAGCGGGAAATACGATCGCAAGCTGACGATCGACAACCTGCTCGACGTGCAGGACGAAATAGCGCATTACGTGGTCACCAGCATCGCCGAAAACTACGGCGGAGCGATCGGGGGCGTTCTGGCCCGCCATAGTCGGGATAAGCCGGTAGAGAACCTGACCGCGTATGAAGCGTTGCTGCGGCTTCACTACTACAATTCATTCGAACACAGCGACGCGTATTGGCCGACGCGGGAAGCGCTGGAGCACGCGGTCAGGCACGAACCGGAGAATCCGATGCTGTGGGCGGCCCTGGCCGAGATCATCAGTGACGGGTACGCGCTGGCGTATGCAGGCGATGCGCCTGAACGGGAGCGCTCTTGGACGTGCCTTCGCAAGGCGCTGTCGCTGGATCCGAACTGCGACTATGCCCACTGGGTTTGCGGACTTATCGGTATGGTCACCGATCGGGCACCGGATGTCGTCGGCGACGCGGCCGAATCGATACTGAAGGCGGACCCATCCGAGTCGAGCATCGCACTGGCAGGCTGGCTGCTGGCGATCTCCGGCGAATGGGACCGTGGCATCGAGATTCTGGAAAACGCGATGCAGAAGCTGCCGCTGGTTCCGCCATGGCTCTACCACGCTCCGTATCTCTCCGAGTTTCGCGCGGGACGCTACGAAACCGCGTTGTCGTTTGCCGAGCGCTTCAACATGCCCGGAATACTCTGGGACGGCATGGACCGGGCAGCGGCATTGGGCAAGCTCGGCCGCATCGAGGAGGCTCGGACGGCACTGGATGCCGCGCTCGCCATTCAGCCGGACCTGGCGATACGTCCGCGCCGATATATCGAGCGCTACATCATGCAGGACGAGCTCGTCGACGAATATCTAGACGGCCTGTATAGCGCCGGCCTGCCGCAGCGATGAATGGTCAATGCGCCAGGCGCCGAACGTCCTCAAATTGTGATTCGTCGATGACGTCGACCGGTTCGGTCGCCTGATCGTAAACGACGCGCCCGTTCAGGACGGTCCTTAACACCTGCGTATCCTTGATCGTCGCCGGGTCTATCTCGAGCAGGTTGCGGTCCAGCACGATCATATCAGCCGACTTGCCCGGCTCGATCGAACCGATCCGGTCTTCGGCCCCGACCGCGTAGGCTCCGTTGTAGGTAAACATCCGGATCGCCTGCTCGATGGTGACTCTTTCATCCGCGTTCAATACGCCCTTATCCGGATACTCCGGGTTCGCCCGTGTCACGAAGCCCTGCATAGGCATCCACGGGCTCGGTGGAATCATCGTCAGCCAATCCGTGCCGAAACCCAGCACCACCCCGGCGTCAAGCATCGAACGCGCGGCAAAAACGTTCCGGTAGCGTTCTTCGCCGACCAGGTCGCTATAACCTTCGAGCGCCGGTAGTGGATAGGTCACGGCCGGCGACATCTCGGCGACGACACCGGGAATGCTGACGAAGCGCGGTATATCGTCGGGATGCACGAACGTCAGGTGCGCAATTTTGTGACGAACGCCGCTGTCGCCGTTGCGCTCGCGCACGGCTTCGATTGCGTCCAGCGCCATGCGCGTCGAGGCGTCGCCGATCGAATGCATGAATACACCGACGCCCTGTGCATCGAACTCAGCGATCATGTCCGTCAATGACTGGAGATCGAATTTGCCCTTGCCGTACTTGCCGGAGCCATCGCTATACGGTTCGATGAAAGGCGCCGTATAGCCGTCGGGCGTGCCGTCGAGGAACACCTTGACGAAATCGGGCTCGATCATCTCCGACGCGTAACCGGCGCGATTCGCGATCTGCTCGTCCATTTCGTCGTTGGTGTAGGGAGTCGTCAGGTGCATGTGCCAGTCCCAGCCGACGAACAGGCGCATCGAAAGTTCGCCGGCCTTTTCAATTTCGCGCACAACATCCAGCCAGCGAGCGTTGCCCTCCGCGGTCTGCATGCTGGTGACGCCGAGGGAGTTGAACTCGGCGAAGACGGCCTTGAACGCCGCGTAATTCTCTTCCGGGCTCGGCCATTCAGCCGCCTGCTCGACGAGCCGCATCGCGCTCTCACGAACCGTACCGGTCGGCTCACCGGTCTCGGGGTCCTTGTCGATCACGATGTATTCGTCGGTCGGCGTATCCGCATTGATGCCAGCCAGTTCCAGCCCCTTCGAATTCAACCAGTAAGCATGGCCCGTCTGATCGATCAGCACGACAGGGCGATCCGGGATGATTTCGTCGAGTAACTCCTTGCGCGGACTGTTGTTGGGAAATACGCCGATGCCCCACGAGCCTGCGCGCAGCCACTGCTTGTCCGGGTTCGCTTCCGCGAACGCCGCCAATTCCGAAATCATCCTGTCGACGTCGGTCGGGTCGGAGAAGTCGAGGTTGATGTAGTTGAACATCGGGGTGGCAAACGGATGCACGTGCAGGTCGACGATCCCGGGCATCGCGAACGCGCCGCCCAGTTCGACGACCTCGGTCTTCGCGTCAATTACTGTCTCTATGTCGGCGGCCGAGCCCACCGCGACAAACTTGCCGTCTTCGATCGCAAGGGACTCTGCCCACGGCTCTGATTCGTTAGCCGTGTATATCCGACCGTTAACGTACGCGACGTCGGCACCTTTCGCCGCAGAATCTGACCGTGTCGATCCCGAATCCTCCCGTGAGCATCCTGCTGCGACGACCAGGAAAACTATGATCATCACGTAAATTGTCTTCATCGGATTGTCTTTCTTTTTACTCAGAACGGTTGACCGAGGAATAACATACCCTGCGTACTCTCGTCGGAGATTGCAATATCGAGGCGCGCGACCGAACTGCCGATCATCGCGCGAAATCCGAAGCCGACGCTCCACTTCATGTCATCGTGCAGCGTACTGACGTCCCACGATTTAGCGACGCGTCCGAGCTCGCCGAACAGCACCCACTGCCACCAGCGCCATGGCGTGCGGCGAACTATTGGCCAGCGGGCGAGCGGGTCCCATTCCGGGATCAGCCGCAACTCCGCCGAGTAGTAGATCGCCGCCTTGTCGTTGAAGCGGCCGAGCGGGTAGGCGCGCAGGCGAATCGGACCGCCGAGAGACGCACCGCGGTTGCCCGGCGGCCGATCCCTGATGAAAACGAACCCGTCGCCGACGGGCTCGACCGTCCACGTGGGCGTATACGCCGTCCACGCGTCTAGCGCGACAACCCGTTGGCGAAAAAACTTCGTCGATTCCAGGTCAAAGTATTTGGAAAAGCTGCCCTGCAGAGACGTCCACTCGTCGGTACTCGCTAGCCACCCCCAGTCGCGCTCGATCCTGGCCCACGTGAAGCTCCCGCGAGCCGGATTGACCGGAAAATCACGGTTGTCATATTCGAGCGTGACGGCGACGCCGGCTGATTTGCTCGTGGCCGTCTCGCCGACAACGACGCCGACTAGCGGGGGGAACTGGTCGACGTTATCCTGGGTTATCTCTAGGCTTCGGCGTTGATAGAACGGCTTGATCTCGAGAATCGTGAAACCGCTGTTCAGCGGATTCCACGTGCGACGACCTGGCGCGGGCAATACGGGCAAGCCCCCGCGGGTTTCGTATCGGCGGATGGACGCTTCACGGCCGTCGCCCAGCGGCAGGACAAATCGAAACGGCAGGTCGACAACGCTGTCCGTACCCTCGCCGGACTCGAAATTGTCGACGTCCGATTCGTTACTGCCGGCACCCCCGTCAGCCTGACGGAAAAACAGGTCGCCGTAGAAGCGCTGGTCCTTGTTCCAGCGGACCACGACGATCGGGCTGAAATACAACCGTTCGGACCAGACGCGCCGCCGGTTCAGGCCACCGATTACGCCATACGAATCGTTGGTCGTGTAGTAGCCGCTTGCGAACGCTGACTGCTGCGCCTGTCCGCCGCCCGACCTCGCATAGATGGCGCCGACACCGGTTGCCAGCTCCTCGGTGTTGAACGCGTACGGCAGCAGGATGTTCTTCGCGCTCGACGGATCAGGGTCGGCCGCATCGATGATCAGCTGATCTGCGAGCACAGTGTGCGACAGCAGCGCGAGCAGTGCGGGCAGATGACGTCTCATCAAATTTATGTGGAGGCGCTAACGCGCCAAATTGATTTGCGTGTTAATACACGCAAATTGGTGCCGGAGGAGAGACTCGAACTCCCAACCTACGGTTTACAAAACCGTTGCACTACCAGTTGTGCTACTCCGGCGCGGCCGCTTCGGCTAGGGATTCTAGT
>JBPCXI010000149.1:0-22113 GCA_051008895.1 Gammaproteobacteria bacterium
TGGCGGCTGGTTGTACAACTCGACGAAATCGCCCGGCACCATGAACGCCTCGTGGATGACGAGGTCGGCGTCCGTGCCGTTCCTGATGAACCACTTGTTCGGCGCGGTGTCGCCGCCGAAAATGACCCGCAGGCCCTGGTACTCGATGATGAAACTGACCGGGCCGTCGCCGGTGTGAATCGCCGGGAAGCTCTTGACGACGACGCCGTCCTCTTCGTAGACGACCTGGTTCTCGATCTTGTAGTCGAACTCGACGACCTCGATCTCACCCGGCAACGGGTTGATCTGAAACGAGCGCGTCTCCTTGTCCCACGCGACGAAATCCAGGAACCCCTTCATTGCAGCCTTGGTGCCGAGTTCCGGGTGCAGGCCCTGCGGGCCCCATATCTTCAGACCGCCGGGACGGCCCGCGGTCCAGCCGCCGGCCCAGAGCGCATCGAGATCGCCCATGTGATCGGTATGCAGGTGACTCAGGATCACCTTGCTGAGGTACTGGTACGGAATCATATAGGAGGCGAGATTGGCCATCGACCCGGTACCGATATCGAAAATCAGCTTGTCGCCATTGCCGAACTCCATGAGGAAGCACGTCGCCGCCTGGTCGTGACGTGCGGCCGGCATGCCGGTGCCGCATGCGGTCACGCGAATCTCTTTCTTGTCCAGCGCCTCGGTGCAGGGATAGTAGACGTAGCGGTCCGGCGCGACGCCGGCCGGATCGGTGACGACGCCGCCGGCGCCCCATGCGGTGCCGGTAACAAAAGCAGCAATCGCCGCGGTAAATAGTAGTTGCTTCATCGCCTTTTCCTCTCCACATTAATGCCTGTTGTGATCGGACGTCCCCGTATCCGAGGACCCGCTGTCGTCGCGCTCGCTTTGCAAACGACGGTCCAGGGACCGCACGCGAATCTCCTGCACCGTTACGAACGTCGCAAGTTCATCAGTCACCTGCCCGACCAGTTCCTGCATCTTTTCATCGACAACATGCCAGTCGCGCTGGATACTCAGGGCTGCTGCGTCGACTGCCAGTTTTTCGATTTTCGATTCTGTTTCAACGGTTCCCAGCTCCGCAACGACATTCGCCAGGACTTCCCTCGCCTCGCGCCTGATTTTTTCCGCATGCCGATGGAGCGCCTCGCCGAGTTCGATCCACTCGGCCATCGTCAGTTGTATCGAACTCGGTCGCATCGAGCGCAAAAGCCTTTCTGATGTTTCGCCCGAGCGTACGCAGGCACCGCGAGGTCGGCTATGCGCTTTGGGACACGC
Organism: Gammaproteobacteria bacterium; assembly: GCA_051008895.1. GTDB lineage: Bacteria > Pseudomonadota > Gammaproteobacteria > Steroidobacterales > SMWD01. The sequence continues at coordinate 1,264 of JBPCXI010000149.1, forward strand.
GGACCCGGCGGGTTCTGCCGGAACCCCGGTGCTAGAATTCAACCGACGTTCATGACCGGGCGAGCCGATATTGTCCGAATCCAGCCTCAAAGAGACGCTGACGAGCAACGGCCGTTCGATGGTGGCCGAGCTCTACGAACGTTATCGGCTGGAAATCCTGGGCTTTCTGACGAGCAAGGTGGCCACGCCGGAGCAGGCAAAAGACCTGCTGCAGCAGACTTTTCTGCGCGTCCTGCAGCGCACGAAATGGGTCGACGTCGCGAACCCCCGGGCATACCTGCGCACTGTCGCCAGGAACGTGCTGATCGACTTCTATCGCCAGCAAGCAGCGCGCCGCGAAGATGCGACGATAGAGTTCGTCGAAGACGATCACGGCGACGACAGGAATTCGCCGAGCAGGCAGCTGGTTGCGGACGAATACCTGCGCCATCTGACGGACGCCCTGGCAAGTTTGTCGCGCCCGGTGCGGGTAGCTTTCGTGCTCAGTCGCGTCTATGGATACACATATTCCGAAGTTGGCACGGCGTTATCGATTTCGCCGCGGACCGTCGAAAAGCACGTTGCGAAAGGTCTCGCCGCGTGCTTCAGACACATGAACGACATCGAAACGCGCGCCGGCCAATAGAGCAGCGGATACCGGGACATGACGAACGAACACGACACCGTTATCGACACCGCCGCCGGGTTCCACGCTCGCGTCGCATCGGGCGAGATGACGGCCGATGACTGGCGAGAGCTCGAGGACTGGCTCGACCGGGATGACGAGCATCGGCGAGTATTCGAGTCAATGGGGCAGATGTCGGACGCGATGTCTTCGCTCGGTAGCGCCGCCGGCCGGCGGGTGCTGGACGAGGTCGCGCCGGAACTGTCGGCGGAGCTGGACGAAATCCGGGCCGAAGCCAATGCGGCCAACGATGAAGCGGCCACCGGCGGCTGGTCGGCGAGGACCTGGGCGCTCGCCGCGAGTCTGCTCATCGCGCTGGCGATACCCGTCGCCTATTTCGTCGGCGGCGACGACGCCCCGGTGCCGAGCGCATATGAAGCCGCGATCGGCGAACGCAGGACCATCGACCTCGACGACGGGTCGTCGCTGTCGCTCGGCGCCGACAGCCGGACGACGGTCACGATGAGTGCCCGCGAGCGCGAATTGGTGTTGCGGCACGGCGAGATTTACCTCGACGTCGCGCAGGACGAGGCGAGGCCGTTCCGCGTCGTGGTCGGCGATCATGCAATAACGGTGGTCGGCACCGCGTTCAACATCCGCTGGCGCGACGAACCGGCCCGAGTCACGGTCCACGACGGGCTCGTGGCGGTCGGTGCGGCAAACGGCAACGCAGGCCTGCAGCAGGACTTTGCGTTACGCGCGGGGCAGCGAATCGTGCTCGAACGCGACGCGACGCCGGTAGACCTCAGCGCGGAAGAGCTGGCCCGGGAGTCGGCCTGGCGCGACGGCTGGCTGTATTTCGATGACGTCCGTCTCGACGCTGTCGTCGACGAGCTGAACCTGTACGTCGACAAGCGCATCGTGATCGCCGACGGCAAGGCCGCGTCCCTGCGGGTCGGCGGCTCGTTCAACGTCGACGACTCCAAACCGCTGCTGGCCGCGCTGGAATCCCTGCTGCCGGTCAGGATCAGCGAAACGTCTGAACGAATCGTGATCGGTTACGCCGACGACGGCTAGCCGAACGCACGCTGTCTCAATCCGGATAGCAAGCGCTGTCCAGACACGGCACCGTGTTGTCGACGCTGGGCAATCACAGGTGCTGCGCCCTTGAAACGGAAGAAAATTGCCGCGCTGCTATTGAGCGTGCTGGTTCTCCCGCTGGCTGCTCATGCCGAATCGGAACACGGCGACCACGAATACCACCCGAACCTGTTCGCCGTGTTTGCCGGCGTGACCAGCGAGGATCGCCGCGAGAACGGGCTCACGCTCGGCATCGAGTACGAGCGCCGCCTGAATAAGTCGTTCGGGATTGGTGCGCTGGCGGAACGAACGTTCGGCGACATCGACGCGTGGGTGTTCGTCGTGCCGTTTGCTTATCACCGGGGGCCATGGAAATTTATGGCGGGTCTCGGCCTCGAGGACGCGGACGGACATAGCAACGAAGCCCTCGTGCGCATCGGTATCGAGTACGGCTTCGAAGTGGGCAAGTGGGACATCGGACCGCAGTTGGACGTCGACTTCGTCGACAGCGAGGAAGTTTTCATCGTCGGCGTCACGTTTGGCCGGGGCTTCTGACGACCGGAATCGTCCGATGATCCGGATCACACGCGCGCTCCTGCCGGTGGCCCTGTTCGTTGTGTCGGTCTCGAGCCTCGGCGAGGACCTCGAAGCCGAAGACGAAGTCGATTACGAAGTCCTCGAAGCTGAACTGGCCGTCGATGGCGACGGCTCGATAGACGATGCGACCAGCTCAATTCTCGACGCGGTCCAGAAGCGGGGCTTCGGCGCGCGCGGCGATATCCGCGCCGGCTATTTCATGTCCGAGACAGACCAACGGGACGGCAGCAAGAACGATGACGACGTGCTGACGGCACGGTGGCGCGTCGAAGGCAGCTGGAACGGCACCGAGTCCTGGCGGCTTGCGGCCAGGGTCGCAGGACTATGTTCGACTGACGAGTGCGACCCTAACTTTACGCTCAACGACAACATCCCGACCAGCAGTGGTATGCGCGACGGGGACATCACGCTCGACGAGCTGTTCGTGCACTGGTTCCGTAGCCAGAGGTTCGACCTCGCGGTCGGGCGCCTGCAGACGAAATTCGCCGCGCGCGGCGGCGTGTTCGCGAAGTCGCTCGACCGCAACGACAGCCACAACGTCAGCGTCAACTGGACGGACGGAATGCACGGCACGATCAAGACCCCGAGCGGTTGGGTCTCGCACCTGATCCTGCAGTACAACGCGGAGGACGGCCCGACGAACATCCGGCGCACACCGCTCGACTTCACCGACGACGATTCGCGCATTAGCGGATTCCTCGCGTTCGAGAACCGCTTTCCAAAAGGCCCGCTGCTGCAGCGCGGTTTCGACGTGTCGTATCTGCCCGGTGCGTTACTGAAGGACGGCACGCTGAGCGGGCGCCGGGAAGATTACTGGGGCCTAGTCGTCCGCGGTGCCGCACGCTGGCCGCAACGATCCGAAGGCATCCGCCTGCGTTTCGCGGGCGAAATCGGCTACGCGCCGGAGACCCAGACGCACCAGGCGGCGAACCTGCCGGGTTCCGGCGACGTCGACGGCTGGGCCTGGAATGTCGTCGTCAGCCTGATGGACTTCGCACCGTCGCACAGCGTCGGCATCAATTACGCACGAACGGACCCCGGCTGGCTGCTGTCGCCGCAGTACCGACCAAACGATGAGCTGTTCGAGATCCGCTACCTGTGGCGCAGGACGCCGAACCTCGCCATCGACGTGCGCGCCCGCTGGCGTGACGAGATCGACCAGCAAATCGGCGCCGTGCGCAAGCGTTCCGAGTTAGATTGGTGGGTACGCTTCACGTGGGGCTTTTCGCTGCTCGAGATCTAGGCCCGCAGCCCCGCAGCCCCGCAGCCCCGCAGCCCCGCAGCCCCGCAGCCCGCCGGTGCTAGACTAGGTCCATTATGTCAAGTTTCCTCAGGTGCCTGTGCGCTTACCTGATGCTGGCCGTATTGTGCGCGGTCTCGGCCGAGACCGAATCCGTCGAATTCGACATCGATGCGCAGGATCTCGCACCGGCACTGCGCGAATTCTCGCGGCAATCACAGACTCAGTTGTTGTACGCGCCCGGCGACGTGGCCGGCAAGCAAAGCGCAGCGGTGCGCGGTAGCTACGCGCCAATCGATGCGCTCAAACGACTGGTCGCAGAGGCGGATCTCGTGATCGAACAGGCCGGCGGCGGCGCGCTAACGCTGAAACCGCCGCCCACTTCGCCCGCCATCGCGGCAATAAACCCGGCAGCGCCACCGCGACCGACGATCATGCTGGTCGACGAGCTGACCGTATCAGCGCCGCGGCGCGACAAGCCGGTTGGGGAGTTGCCGATGAGCGTCAGCGTGCTGTCGGGCGATGAACTGGAGGCACGCCTCGCAAGCGGTGTTGCGGACGTGGCGAATTGGATACCAAACATGCAGCTGAGCAGCCAGAGCCCGCAGTTCAGTAGCTACGTCATCCGTGGTCTGAAGGGAACGAGCGTCGGCGGCAGGACGATCGATTTCCTGATCGACGGCGCGACGGCCGGTGACATATTCAATGCGAGCGCGCCCGCACTCCTCGACTACGAGCGACTCGAAGTCATTCGCGGCTCGCAGGGAATCTTCTACGGCGCGAGCTCGCTGGGCGGCACGATCAAGCTGGTGTCTGTGAAGCCGCAACTCGACCGGCTCGAGACCAATTTCGGCGGCAGCGCGTGGTCGACCGAGGACGGCGCCGACTCATGGAGGGGCGACGCGATCGTCAACGTGCCGCTGGTCACGGACCGGCTGGCGGCCCGGTTCGGCGCCAGCTACGAGGATCGAGGCGGATTCGTCGATACGTATACCGCGGATCCGATGACCCTGCTGCCGGACCAGTTGCTTGGCAAAGACGTGAATACCGTCGAGCGGCGGGCGTACCGGGCCGCGGCGGCCTGGCAGGCAACTGACCGATTCGAGATCTATCTGACCGGCCGATTCCAGTCGATGACGACGCCGTTCGCCCAGTCCGAGTCGATGCGGCGGGATCCGCCCGGCGGCGACTCGCTCGAGCCAGCGGGCGATTTCCAGTTGACATCGGGCATCGCCGAGTACAGGAAGCAGCCGGAGCGGGACGAGGCCATCGCGACACTCGAGGCCGCGTACGCTTTCACACGGGCGAAGCTGATCTTCGAGACCACTTACTACGCCAGCGAAATCGAAACCGATGCTCGACAGGAGTTCAACACGCCAAACGGCGTCGTGACGGCCAGTTTCGTGATCAACGAGGACCAGACCAACCGATCCCACGAGCTCAGGCTGCTCTCCCGCGATGACGACAAGCTCGAATGGATCGTCGGCGCGTACTGGCGCGACGAAGCGTTCGATCAGTTTCTCGAAAGCGTTCAACCGGCGTTCAACGTGACCAGCACGAGTGCGGAAACGCTCGACCGAACCCAGGCTTCGGTGTTTGGTAACGTGAAATACCGCTTGTTCGAGCGACTGGCGCTGGAACTGGGCCTGCGCTTTTTGCGCGAGGATCTCGACCGCTTCCGGCGTACCGCCACGCAGATCGGACCAATGACCTCTCCGCCGACGATTGTCAGCGGCGACGACACGTTCGACAACCTGGCACCTCGATTCGCAGTATCGTTCGACGTCAGCGACGACGCTTTCGTTTACGGCAGCGTCAGCAAGGGATTTCGCGGTGGCGCGATCAACCTGTCGGCGAACGTCGATCTGCCTGACAATCTGAAGTCCTCGCGGCCTGACAAGAACTGGACCTACGAGGTCGGATTGAAGGGGCGCTGGCTCGACGACCGCGTGGCCGGTTCGCTGGCTGCGTTCTATAATGATTGGCGCGACATTCAGGTTCGGGTTTTTAGGGACGTCAACGGCACGCTCGCGAGCCTCGCCGTGAACGGCGACACGGCCAGCAGCATCGGCCTTGAGGGTGAACTGACCTGGCTGCCCGCCGACTGGTTGCGACTGACGTTGTCCGGTCATTACATGGAGACCGAGCTCGAGAGTTCGATCCGCGGCCAGCAAGCCAATACCATCGCCGATATACGCGCGGGCAACGAGCTCACCGACGCGCCGAAGTACGGGGTCGCGATGACCGTGGACGCGGCGCGCGCGCTATCGGCAACGTGGCTCGGCTACGCGCGCGTCGATCTGCTTGCGCGGGCAGGCAGCTTCTCCGACCTCAACAACGCGCCGGTCAGCAAGACCGATGCCTACCAGCTCGGCGATATCCGCGTGGGCGTCCGCTCGCAACGATGGGACCTGTCATTGTTCGCGCAAAACATGTGGAATGAGCGCGCTCATACGTTCCAGCAAACTAATTTCGCCTCGCCGGCGGCCGGCCTGGCAGACGTAATCTCCCCGCGCCGCACCGGGTTCGCGGCCAGATTCAGCTTCTGATCACCGCGATCGTGACGCTGCACCGCAGCGTCACGCCATTTGCGGGAAAACCTTCTTCCGTCGATAGGGTGTTTCTCGCCCCAATCCGTCTCTCCGATTAACGCAAACAGAAAAATCCGCTCGGTCGCTTGCGATCGACGAAGGAGGCGTATCGGCGATGGGGGAAAATTGCGCGACGACGGCCAGCGAATACGCGCGAACGTTCGAGACGACAGATCCCGAGCTGCTCAGCGAACGTTTCTCAGAGTTTGCCGGAGAATGGAGCGCACGGCGGTTGCGGAACGGCCGGTTTCGCGCCGAGGTCGCCGCGGCAATACTGCCGGACGTTCGGATAGCGCGCCTCCGTAGCCACAATTTCCGCGTTGTCAGCGCAGCGGAACGCGATGTCGTAGCGACGACCGTGCCGGTCCAATCCACATTCGACGTCCATCAACCGGGCGGCCCGCGCACGTTCGAGAGCCCGGCCGCATATGTGCTCGGAGCGGAAGATGATTTCTCGCTGTCCGTCGACGACGGATCACAGATCGTCGTAGGAATCTCTACCGATGCGTTGAGCGATGCAGCGGAACGCCTGCTCGGCGAAGGCCTCGACCAGGGCAGCCGCTGCGGAAACGAATTGTCACTGCTCGATGAAGTGACTGCATCCTTCGTGCGCACGGCGACCGGGTTATGGAGCGCTGCGCGGCAGCATCCGGAATCGCTTTCCTCACGCATCGGGCGGGTCGAGCGACAGACCGAAGTCGTCGAGAAATTCCTGCTTGCCACGTCGCGTCAAGAGCGGGTTTCGAAGACCGAGAAACACCGTGCAACAGCACAGGCCGGCATGCGCCGCGCTGAAGACTGGATACGTGAGCACCTGCACCTGCCGATCACCCGCACCGAGTTGTGCAGAATCTCCGGACTCAACGCGCGCACGCTGACTCGCGCGTTCCTGCGCCACCACGGAATGAGCCCAATCATGTTCGTGCGGGCACGCCGCCTCGACCACATTCATCTCGAGCTGCTGTCGGCCGATCCTGATTGCGCGTCGGTGACGGGAGTCGCGTTCGATCACGGCTTTACGCAGCTCGGCCGCTTCGCCGCGGACTATCGCCGGCAATTCGGCGAATTGCCGTCCGCCACGCTGCACACGTAGCTAAACGGCAAGCGTCTCAAAGCGGGTTTGACTCGTCCATAACATATGTACAGCACGCGCGCGTAATTTCGCGTCAACGGACCCTGCGCTCTTCGGCGAGCTGCCGTCCGCGACGCTCCAAAATTAAGCGCTACACCACTGTCCCAAAACGGATGGTTGCCGAATCGGCCGACCGCTAATGTCGCCCTAACGGCAAAAAGATCCTATGGAAACGATGCAGAGGAAGGAGTAACCCATGAAAAACGTCAACGCATTAGTCAATGCTGGGCGGCGGATCACCGCCTCCCGCACCCTGCGTACTGCCGCGGTTCTGGCAACTATTGCGATCCTGGCCCCCGGTGGTATCGCGATTGCGCAGGAGGAGAAAAAGGGGGTGAATACCGGCAACGACCCGCGCGATTTTTCCAGCAAGTTCATGCCGTACTACCGCTATACGGAACTAGAGAACGGCCTGACCCAGCATCAACTCAGTATTTTCGGCATGTGGGCGATCACCAAGAACCTGGCGCTGACCTACGAAACCCCGATTTCCATGGAGCGCGACATCACCGGCACGGACGCCTGCGCCGGCCTGCCGGATGTCGACTGCACCGGTTCGGTCCCGGGTGGCGGCTATTTGCCAAACGGACTTCCTGCCGAAGGTGATGGCGTGGAAGTCGGCATGGGCGACAGCATTATCCGCTTATTTGGAGACTTCGAATGGAATTTCCTCGGTGGCGCTTTCTTGCCCGGCGTGCAGATGACTGTCCCGACGGCAACCAAGGATGTTCTGGGCACCGAGACGATGTCCGGCGGCCCGATTGCCACCTTCGTATGGGACTTCCCGCTATGGCCCGCGCCCGGTTCTTTCTTTGCGATGATGAATATCTGGGAGTTCGACTGGTGGAAAGAGAACGGGCGCGACCCCGTCAACCGCTACTTGGGCCGTTGGTTTCTGCAGCTGCCGTTTAACAAGAAATACAAACTGTACGTCATGACCGAGTTTCAGCCGATCTACGACTTTGAGACAAGCGATTTCTCGTTCTGGATGGCCCCCGAATTCGGCAAGGCGTTCGCGCCGAGCAAGGGCCTCTTCCGTAACGGCGGCGCGATCTACATCAAGCCGGGTATCGGCGTGGGAAATAGCGCAAACAGCGGTGACCGTGACTGGACCCTCGAAGTCGGGTTCCGCGCGTTCTTCCCCGCACCAGCAGACACCTACGGAAAGATGGCTGGACAGAGGTAGTCGTCTATCAGACACGACCAACCTGATAGCGAAGCGCAGTGGCGAGGCGAGAACCGGCGACTTCATCAACAGCGGCAAGTGGGAAGGTTACAGGCCACCACCACTGCCGGAGCGATGATGGGCTTCTGATTCGTTATCAGAGCAAGTTGGTGAATACGGCAAACCCCCGCTTCGGCGGGGGTTTGCCCTGCTGCCAACCTGAGGAGCCGACTATGAGCGGAGCAACACTGGACAAGGCCTGAGCCGATCTCTCGTTGTTATCACGCCGGGCCCCATCGTGATCAACGCAACGCTTGAGCAGCTCGTTACGCGAATGACCAGGACCGGCCTGCTTTCCCGGGCAGCATCGGCGCGACCCAGCGGCGCAGTCGCCAATAGAGAATAGAGCCATGCTAAAAAAGGCATCAAGAAACCCACTATGCGGATCGATAACGAAACCCGTGCGGATTTTCCCGGTCACAGCGCCTGTTGTCATCGCTGCCTGGCTGTTCCTTCAAGGAAGCGCTGCTGTTGCGGCCAGCGGTAACCTCGACGGCGAGATCGGCGCCGAAGGCGCTCGTGCGGTCGCGGCGCAAATGGGATTCTACGACGAGCCCCGACTGACGGATTATGTGACGACGGTCGGTAACCGCCTGGTCGCCGCGCTGAACGACGACCGATTCACGTTTCGGTTCTTCGTCGCCGACGATCCAAGCCCGAACGCGTTTGCGCTGCCGGGCGGCTATGTGTTCGTCACGCGCGGGCTATTGCCGTTGCTGCAGACCGAGGACGAGCTCGCCGGCGTCATGGCGCACGAGATCATTCACGTCACGGAACGCCACGGCGTGCGCCGCTCGAAGCGCGGGTTACTCGGCGGCTTACTTCAGGCGCCGGGCCAGATCGTGGGCGGGTTGGTCGGCGAGAGCGTGGGTGCGCTGATCAACGCGCCAATCACGGGCGCTAACCAGTTGGTCCTGGCGAACTACAGCCGCGGCCAGGAACGCGACGCTGACACCGGCGGATTCGAACTCGCTGGTCGCGCAGGCTACGATCCGACGCATCTCAGTCGATTCCTGCTGCGGCTTGCTGACACGGTCGAAACCGTCACCGGCGAAGCTGAAAAACGCAGTATGTTGCGCGATCACCCGATCACGGCGGACCGGATCGAGTATCTCGGGCGCCTGGCCGAGGACATCACGGCCCCGACCGGCGACACTTCCGACGTCGACCTGTTCGCGCTGCTGGAAGGCCTCCCCGTTGGCCCGAATCCGGACCGCGGCGATTTCGTCGAGAACGAATTCCTGCATCCCGGCCTGGACCTGGGGCTCGTGTTTCCGGCGGGCTGGCAGAAATTCAATTATCCGATCGCCGTCGGCGCGGTTACACCGGCGCAGGACGCGGCATTGATATACAGCATCGAGGACTCGCCCGGGACGCCGACCGAACTCGGCGAGGCGTTCGTGGCTGGCCTGCCGGCGGACTACCGCCCGCTGCTGGATCGTGCCGAACCCGTCACGGTCAACGGCGTTCCGGGTTATCTAGTCACGCTGAAACAGAGCCCACGCCACGGCGAGAAGATATACGTGCACATGGCCTGGGCGGCGTTCGATACGTTCACGCTGCGGCTCGCTGCGTACGGCACCGACAGTCAGGAGCAGACGCTGCGTACGAGCGCCCGGAGCTTCCGGCGCCTGACGCCGGCGGACCGGGCGGCCATGCGGCGGTCGCAGATCGGTATCGCGGCGGCGCAAGCGGGCGAGACCGTCGAAGCGTTCTCGACGCGCGTTGGCAACCGGTGGTCCCGCGAGCTGACCCTGGTCATCAACGACATCGACGGCGACACTCTCGAGCAGCGGCGCCTGAAAATCCTGGAGGTGGTTCCCTACTTCGACGTTACCGATTGAGCGACTATTTCCTGTTGTAGAGCCAGATGCCACCCGCTGACACCGGAACGGGTAACCGATGAGCTTGACTCTTCCATAACATATGTTATGTTTACCATAACAGGTGTTACTGAACAAATCGATCCGGGACAGTTATGCGAGAATACTGCGACTTGAAGCAACTGGAGATGCCGCGTGGCGCCGAAGAATGCCATATCCAAGGATCGCTACGACCGGGAGCGCTGGATCGTGGCCGCGCTGAACGTCCTGACCGAGAAGGGCAGCGAGCGGATCACCGTTCGTCAACTGAGCCAGGAGCTCGGCGTAACGACGGGCAGCTTCTACTGGCACTTCGGCAGTCGCGAGGATCTCGTTCGCGCGATCGCGGATCACTGGTACGAGCGTTTCACCGTTGGACTCGGCAAAGCGATCGAGGCCGCTGCCCCGGACCCCGCGGCGCGGCTACTGGCCCTGATGAAGGCGCTCGCGACCGACGAGTACTCTCGCTTCGAGATCCCGGTGCGAGCATGGTCGGCGGAGGAGCCGATCCTGGCGAAAACCGTCAACAAGGCGGATCGCTATCGCACCCGCGTCGTAAGCGAGCTGTTCCAGGCCCTTGGCTTCGAGGAGCCCGAACTCGGCATGCGCGTGCGCACGTTCGTGGTGTTTCACAGCACCGACATCGCCTTCGGGAAGGCCGCGCGCACGTACGACGCCAGAATGGCCGAGGCCGAGTTACGGCACGAATTTTTCACCCGGGAATAGGCAGCACATAAACCGGCGGCCATAACGATGGAAACAACAAACAGGCCGCTCACAATGCCGATAGCCGAAATTCGATCGGCAGACCCGGATGTGTTCACCGATGCAATCGCCGGATTCAACGGCCCGTGCACCGTCAGGCCGACACGCCGACACCGGTTCCATGCAGCGCTGAAAATCCTGAGCCTGGGGTCCCTTCAAGTCGGGCGGATCAGGATGCGCCGGTTGGAGTACAAGAACCGGAACAGTCGAAGCTTTGTCAGCGCGGTCGTGCCACTCGCCTCCTCATTCGACGTCACACAGGCTCGGAAAACACACGGCTACAGCTGCACCAGTGCGCACGTGCTGGGTGCCGACGGCCCGGTTCGGTACGCGTCAGAGGATGGCACCGTCCTGGTCGTCAACATTGGGTTGGGCGCTCTGGAAGAAGCGAAAAACCGACTGACTGGCACGCGTGCCAGCGGCTTCAATCATGAGTGCTGCGAACTATCGCTGCTGGATTCACACGGCGCCGATTTCATACGCAGCGCTATCAGGCTCTGGTCTGCTGCACTTCATCCTTCAGCCGGGCAACAGTCTGTCGCGATGATTGAACAACGGGCCACGGTTATCGAGCAATTCCTGCTCGCGACGTCGTTGCGCAAGCTCGAAGCCCCCGGCGCGCAGAACCTGCCGGAAACTCGCGCCGGGCTGACCCGCGCCGAGGGCTGGATCTGCGCCAACGTCACGCGACCGATAACCCGCACCGAGCTTTGCGAGGTGTCCGGTTTAAACGTGCGTACATTGACGCGCGGTTTCGAGCAGCGCCACGGCGTCGGCCCGATTGCGTTCGCCCGGGCGCGGCGGCTCGAAGCGATGCAGCGCGCGTTGCTCGCAGCGGAACCTGGCGGCGCGTCGGTCACGGACATTGCTTACGATCACGGCTTCTCGCACCTGGGTCGATTCGCGACCGAGTATCGCCGCGCGTTTGGCGAACTGCCGTCCGCTACTCTCCGCAGCTGAGCGAAGGTCAACTGTCCTAAATCGGATAGATAACAACTCGACCTGCGTTTACTTTCATCAGACCTGCAGGAGGGTCTCATGAAAGCTCTTCGCGAACTGACAACCACCTCTCAATCAGTTCCCCGGCCGCACGGGCGGCCTCGGCGACTCCTGAACTTGCGTACTAAGGAGATGGAAATAGTCAGACCAAAAATTGCGCAATGCGGCGTCGCCCTTAGCGCTGCGTTAATGCTTTGCCTGGGCGTCAATCCGCTTGCCGCGGCTCAGGACGGATCTGCCGAAGCTGAAGGTACCGCAGCCCCTATATCAGCAGAATGCGTCGCATTCGCGAAGGATGACGGAGCGGACCTCGGCGAGGTACTGAAGGCCGGCTGCGAGCCAACCCTGGCACAGATGTCGGCGCTGATGGATAACCCGCTCGGCAACGTCGCGATGTGGTTCAACCAGTACGACCAGTATTTTCTGGAAAATGACGCCAACGGCAAGAGCGCCCTCCAGGGCAACTACATGGGCATCCTGCAGTTTCCGAAGGGCCTCGGCAAAAACTGGAACCTGATTAACCGCATTGTCTACAACGTTTCGAGCGTGCCGCTGGATCAGGACAAAATTGACGCGGCCGGCCTCGACGCGCCCACGTGCACACCCCCTCCGGGCGGTGGGCCCCCGGTCTGCACCGAACCGCCAGGCGCACCGATCGACCTGTTCAGCGGACGCACCACCGGCTTGGGCGACACCTACTACGTCGGTCTCTTTTCGCCTAAAACGCCGACGGAGATGCTCAACGGCAAGTTTGTCTGGGGCGCTGGCTTCGATGTGATGATCCCGACTGCAACCGAAGATGTCCTTGGCACCGGCAAGTGGGCGGCGGGACCGTCGGCATTGGGCGTCTACCTCGGACCGAAGTGGAAGCTTGGCGCGCTGGCGCAACATTATGTCGATTTTGCCGGCAGTGACAATAAGGGGGACGTCAATTTGACGAACCTCCAGTATTTTTATATGTACGGCCTGAACCCTACGACTTCGATCGGTGCCGCTCCCAACATCATCGTGAACTGGGAGGAGAGCGGCACTAGCAGGTTCACGATTCCGATCGGCCTGGGCATAAACAAGACCGTGCAATTCGGAAAAATTCCGGTGCGTTTTGGTTTTGAAGTGTATTACTCGGTTTGGCGACCCAACAATGTCCCCGCCGTGGACTGGAATCTCCGTTTTTATGCTATCCCGGCAGCTCCGTCGGCATTGTTCGGCTGGATGCAGTAAGTACTTGGCGAGCTTCCATCACAGCTGGTCCTTGATCGGCAGGGTCCCGATCAACCTGGACTTGAACCGCAGCCAGAACTTCGCGTCCGGCTCCTTGTTCGTCACGACCTGCTCGCCGAGGACCTCGCCGGTCCAGCGCAGCTTGCCACGCTCGTCCAGGTCCACGCGGAACGTGCGGGACGGAAATTTTTCGTCGACGAGGTCGAGGAATCTGCCGGTCATCTCCGGCGAATCGAAGACGATGCCCATCTCGGTGTTGATGTTGGTCGAGCGCGGATCGAAGTTGAACGACCCGAGAAACAGCTTGTCGCGATCGACCGCGAAAGCTTTTCCGTGCAGCGTCGCGCGCGGGTCTTCCTGGCCGACTCGATCGACGCCGGCAACCGCGCCATCTGGATGCACTTCGTACAGCTCGACGCCGGCCGCCAGCAGCTTCTTGCGCGACGCCGCGTAGCCGGAATGCACGGCCTTCTGGTTCGTCGACGCCAGCGAGTTCGTCACGACGCGGACCCGGATGCCGCGATTGCGCAGCTCGGCCAGCCGAGCCTCGCCGATGCCGCGCGGCACGAAGTACGGCGAGATGATCAGCACCTCGTCGCGCGCATCGAACAAGTACCTCACGATCGTCGGATCGAGGATCTCGACGTCGTCGGGACGGTCCCGCAGCGCCTTGTCGGGCGAGTCGTAGATGAAGTCGTAGGGCGACCAGACGAGCACACTCTCGTCGAGCCAGATGAAGTCGATGACCTGCTGCTTCAGGATAGGCGCGTACGGCGTGTCGCCGACCGAGTCGAACACGCCCTGTGTCAATCCCTTGAGTTTCGCGAGATCCTCCTCGGTGCCGTATTTCGCCGCCACCACCTGTCGCACCGGCACCGAGACACGGTGGTTCCAGTACTCGTCAAACATGCCCGAGACCTCGCGCACGACCGGGCCGAAGCCAAGTACGTCGACGTCGCCGAAGTTCACGCCCGGGTTGATCGCGAAATACTCCTCGGCGATATTACGCCCGCCGATCACGGTCGCCTCGTTGTCGACGGTGAACGACTTGTTGTGCATGCGCCGGTTGACACGCCCGAAATCCCGCAGGAAATTCCAGCCCCGCGACGAGCGGTTCGCGAACGGATTGAAGAGCCGCAACTCGATGTTCGGGTGCGCGTCGATCGCCGCGAGGTGCCGGTCGAGACCCTTGGTCAGCGCATCGTCGAGCAGCAGCCGCACGCGCACGCCGCGGTCGGCTGCGTCGATCAGCGCGTCCGCGAGAAGGCGGCTCGCGACGTCGTCGTGGAGGTGGTAGTACTGCGCATCGATGCTGCGCTCGGCGCGGGCCGCGAGCGCGAGTCGGGCCGACAGCGCGTCGATACCGTCGAGCAGGACGTAGAATCCGGACTCGCCCGCCTGCACGCGCGGCCACGATTCGATCTCGCGCCCGAGAGCCGTGCCGGCGGTATCGGTGACCGCGCTGGTTGCCACTTTCGGCGCGTCGAAATCGACGGTCGCGCACCCGACAACGAGTTGCACGATCGCGACGAAGACAATACTCTTTCTAACCAACATACGACCAATTAAAACATAACGATTTTCGGATACTCGCCAGAGGCTGACTATGAAAACCAACTGCAAGACTATCATTGCGCTCGTGCTCGCCGCGTGGATGAGCGTTGCCGTCGGACAGGAACTGATCGTCTATCCCAACGATGGGCAGGACAAGGAGACGCAGGACGCCGACGAGTTCGCGTGCTACAAGTGGGCCAAGGACTCCAGCGGGTTCGATCCGATGGCGCCGCCGACGGCGACCGAAGCGCCGCCGCAGGAAGAGGCCAAGAAAGGCGGCGTCGGCCGCGGTGCGATTCGCGGCGCGGCCGTGGGCGCGATCGTCGACGGCTCCGACGGCGCGAAGAAAGGCGCCGCGGCCGGTGGCGTCGTCGGCGGTATGCGCCGTAGCGATCAGAATCGCAAGCAGCAGCAGGCCGAAGATCAGTGGGCCCAGGAACAGGCGGCGCAGTATCAACAGGGCCGCAATAACTACAACCGCGCGTTCGCAGCCTGCCTGGAAGGCCGCGGGTACACCGTCCGCTAGCCGGCTCACCGGGAGACATAGAACATGAATTACCTGTCCAGAATTTGCCTGGCGGCGGCGTGCGCGCTGCTGGCCGGCAACGCCGCCGCAATTGATACGTCTCAACCGTTGCTGTGCGCGGCAATCGAGGTCAATGAGTGCATCGACGGCTATGGCTGCAGCGAGGTGCTCGCCGAAGAGGTCGGCGCGCCGACCTTCATCCGCATCGACCTCGACAAGAAGCAGATCCGGATCACGAAAGACGGGCCGGTCACAAAAATCGAGCACCTCGACGAGGTCGAGGGGCGCATCATCATGCAGGGTGTCGAAGTTGGCAGAAATCCGGACGTCGTCGACGGCACCGGCTGGACGATCAGCATCGAGCAGGACACCGGCCGCCTGGTCGTGACTGCGGTCACGCAGCAGGCGGCCGTAATCGCCTTCGGCGCGTGTACGGAGCGACTCTAGGACGCAACAAATAACACGATGTCGGTAGGGGCTGGAACGCTCCGCGCAAGCTGCGATTGAGAGCATCGAGGCTCTATCGTCGAACAGTTTCGGGAGTCTAGAAAAAGAAATTCACTGTGGCTACCGGGCCCCACCAGTCGTAGCGCAATTCACCGCTCCAGTCCTTATCATCAACATCGACATTCAAATGAAAGTATTCGACGCCGAATCCGAAACCCACGTGCTCGAAAGCATCCCATTGGAGGCCCAGCGCGAGATTCACGACTTCGCCCTTGAATTCACCACTACTCAGATCGATCTCGATGGCAAAAATCCCGGCACGCCCGACAATGCTTAAGGTGTCATTGAAGTAGTAATTGCCCGACAAGCCGAAAGTCGGCAGCGGCGCGGTGAAGTCAGCGTCTTCGGCGATAATTCCGAGCGGCCCCGAGATGCCGACCGCGATGTCCTGAATGCTCAGGCCGATCTGGAACGCGATATCTGTCGTTGGATTGTGGATGAACGAATAGCTCCACGCGGCAGCGTAGATTTCGGAGTCAAAGAATGAATTCAGCGGCAGGTTCGCCGGAAATATCACATCGCCGAAGCGGATTAGGGTATCGCTGACCGCCTGGCCGCTGCGGTTCAGATCGAAGTAGCTGAAATCGACCGAATTGCGGCGGCTAATCCGCCAGCGCGCCAGGGCAATCGGCAGGGCCTTCGAGTCCTCCATGCCAAGATTGGATTCGAAGTCGATCCGTGTGCCCAGTCGACCGTTACTGGCATCGACTCGAACCTTGGTATCGAGATTCGGCCAGAATCCGCCGATGGCCAGGTTGACACGCTTGCCCGTCGGCCACGCGCGCCACGGTCTGTCTTGAGCGTGCGCGTCAGATACCGCTGACACCGATAACGATACAAGGCTGAGACAAAGGACAACGAGAGAACACCGTCCTGAAATCGTCAGATCACTGTGCGCCCTGTTCAAAATTTATCCCACCTGCAGGAAGATCGTGCAGCGGTCCGTGTAGATTCCCGTCACTGCGCCCGGGCCCGGCACGTCCGGAGACGTGACCGGCGCGTCGCCGAGCTCGATGTAATCTACTCGTTCATCAGGAAATCGGAAAACGCAATACCGATACCATACCGGTTTGTGCGCACGTTGTAATCGAGCAGGCTCTCGCCATAGCCATTGAACCACTGCGCATAGAGGCGGAATGCGCTGGTGACCTGGAAGCTCCACGTCAACTCATAGGCGTACTTCTCGGTGCCCGGCCGGAACATCGCGGTGAACGTGTTCCTGTTCGGCGCCCAGATCGCGCGCAGATCGCCGTAGCCGAGGTAGCGGTGCATGCTCGGGTTTTCGTCGCTCTCGTCGAATGCGTACCAGGCACGCAGCAGGAACGCGAGGTCGCCGTAGTCAAACGCAGCACGGCCGATGACCCGGTCCCAGCTGCGCGACAGGGACCCGGCCTTGCCGTTCGATTGATGAATGTAACCCGCGTCGAGGCCTGCGATCTTGCCGCCGAATGGCAGCCCCGGGCCGCCGAAGTATCGGGCGAACACCTCCGGCTCATAGTTTGTCTCACGAAACGGCGCGGAGACGTCTTCTTCGTTCGTGTAGATCTGCCACCAGTTCTTCTGCGTGTAGCCGAAGTACAGGTCCATGTTCTTGGAAAACATGTTGCGCCATAACGGCATCTTGCCGCTGATTTGAAAGACCATTTCCTCCTCACTGATCGCCGCCACCTGCTCGGGCGTGCCAATCGGAATCCACGGCTCGCGATTGACCTTGTCGTTATAGGTAAACAGCAGGATGTAGTTCGGATTGTGCAGCGTCAGTATGTAGTCCCGGTCCATAGTGTCGTACTCTGACGCGATCCGCCGCTCGAGCACGGTCGGCTCGTCGTCCGGCGCGGCCGGCGCCGGCGTAGCCTGGCTGCAGCGTTGCCGCAGGCTGCCGACGGTCGTGTCTTCGCCGGCATTTTGCAGCGCCTCGAGCAGGCAGTCTTCCATCGTTGCCGCAGTCGATGACTGCATGCTGATCAGTACCAGGAGTGCGGCAAGAATCCCTGTGATTGCGGGTTTCATATGTACCTCGATGTTTCTTTAATGTCGTCAATCGATGCCTGGAGCGATGCGAATCACCACGCGTAATTGATCCCCATGAACAGTATCAAATTGCTCTTGGCTAGTCCCCGACGACCTGCCCCCAGTCGCCACCGTTGCTGATCGCGGCGTCGCCGGCATGCGAAGCGCCCTGCAGCGAGCGGCCGATTTCGCGGATGAAAAGTCCACCCGCCTGCGCCGAGGAACCGGCTAAAACGAGCAACAAGACGATTCGGACAATATCCGTTTTTCGTCGCATGAGTTGAAACCTCTTAATTGATTCGCGCTCGAATGCGACTGTTTTCGAAAACCACAGCACGATCATAGCCTGCGTTCCTCAATGATTTCGAGGCCGGTCAGCTTCCAGGCGCCCGCAACCGGGCGGATCGTTAGCTCCGCCTGATATTGATTGCGACGCTCGTGCACGTGCCCCCAGTGGCCGACCGAGCCGGCGACGTTTCAGGTAGCGGCCGCGTGCAGCGTGGCGAGTTCCGGGTCGAGCCAGGTCGTGAACGCGAGGTCGCAATGTTCATGCTCGCCGTCGGGGCCATGCGGGTGCGTGACTGCGTCGTCGACCGCGACGTAGCGATCGACGAAACCGGCGGATGTATTCACGACGCGCGACGCCGGCAGCGTCGCGCGATTCGTCCACGCCGCGTAGCCGGCGCCGTTGAGCAGAATCAGATCCGCCTACTGGTACTCGGCAATCGTGTCCGGGTCCGGGACCCACGCGGCCGGATCGACGCCCGCCGGAACCGGAAAGCGCACGTCGACCGCGTCGCTGCCAATCCGCTCGGCGAAATACGCGAGCGGGTAGTTGACCGCGTAGACGCGCATTACTCTATCTGACGCATCTTCAGCCGGTTCCTGCAGATCGCTGCCGGACTCCGCACAACCGGCGAGCAGCGCCGCCAGGATGAAGCACTGCGGCAGGAAAATTCCAGTTATCTGGTCGCGGCATATCACCGGTCGCAATTCGCCCGTCGATCGGTTCACCTGAAATGCCAATGCAGCGGCCTGACCGTGGATATGCGGTTTTCGTCACTCGGCACGGCCGGTAACGCCGATAGCAATACAAGGCTGAGACACAGGACAATCAGTCTGGGCATCGACTTATCTCCCCGAAGGCCCGGCAAATAGTCTACCGCACCTCGCGCCATCGGCGGCTTCGAGTACAAGCGCGCCGGGATCAGGCGCTAACGATCGGCATCGTCTGGGTGGGGCTCGCGAATAAGCCATCCGGCGCGAATAACGAAATGAGTTACCTGACTATGCTGAACCCGATTGTGTGGACGCGGTAGGGGTCGTACTCACCCTGGATCGTACCGGTCAGCGGACCGAGCGATGCGTTCATGCGGCCGGTACCAGAGTCGACGTAGGTATACGTGATGCTCCAGTCGAAGTACTTACCGTCGCGGACGTGCAGGCCGAACCCGAGCCGGATCTGGCGATCGAGCGGGAACTCCGGCGTGCGGTCCGCCGACGACACCGGCGACGAGTCGTACGCGATGCCGGCCGACAGCTTCCACGGCCGACTCTCCAGCTCCCACTCGGCGCCGACCGCCGCACGCCAGGTGTCGTCGTAGCGCGTCGGCGTCGTCAGGCTGACCGGCGGATTCGTGCTGACGTTGATCCCCATGCGGCCGAACTCGCTCCAGTCCTGCCAGCCGACGTCGCCCATGATCTCCAGCCGGTCCGAGACGCGGTGGTAGGCCGCCAGGCTCAGCGCCTGCGGAATGACGACGTCGAGATCGACCGTCGACCCGGTCAGACCCGCGCTGTCCAGCGCCGCCTGAATCGTCGGGCCGGCGCCCGAGACGCTGAGCACGTCGTCGAGATCCAGCTCGACCTCCGAACGGTACGTCAGGCCGACGCGCGTCTGCGGCAGGATCTCGAACATGATGCCGGCGTTGAAGCCGAAACCGACGTCGTCGCTGTTAATTTCGATTTGGCCGTCGGCGAGGCCGTCGAGCGCGTTGTTCAGCGCAGCCTTCACCGTGAGCTCGCCATGTACCGCGCTGACGCCGCCGCCGATGCTGATCCGATCGGTCAAACGGCGGCTCGCCGTGCCGGTGAAAGCGACCGTGAAAATGTCCGCCTCCTGGGCGAAGTAGCGGCCGGCCCAGTCGTTGTCGTAGTCGAGGCCCAGGCCGAAGTACGAGTTCAGCGTCAGGCCCCACTGCGTCCGGTCCGAGTGTCGATTGGCGTAGTACACGCCGCCGGCCGGCGAGAAGCCGCCGGCGTCGCCGCCACCGCCGCCGGTCTCGGTCGACCCGGGGCCGGGCTTGAACTTGCTGCTGACGAACAGCCCGGTGACGCCGGCGACGAGGCCGGAATCCTCGAGCAACGCCATGCCCGCTGGATTGGTAAACGCGGTTGCCGCGTCTTCGGCGCTGGCCCCGCTGCCGGCGCCGGCGCGGCCCAGCGACGGCGCGCCGAGATCGTAGAGCCAGATGCCGCCGGCGGTCGCCAGACTCGGCAGCAAAAGTGCGGCCAGGCACAGTGTCGTTCGCAGTCGGTGCAGCATCAATTTCATCTCCGTTGGTCGTCAGAACTCGCCGTCGTCGACGTGGAAGCCGGGCGGCTCCGTGTGCCACGCCGTGTCCGAACGACCGAGCTCATAGCCGACTTCGAACAGCCGGTTCATCTCCTCGAGATCGAACAACTCGGTCGCTTGCGAAACGTGGCTCGCTGGAATGTCGACGTAGTG
The DNA here is from genome assembly GCA_051008895.1 of Gammaproteobacteria bacterium. Taxonomy (GTDB): domain Bacteria; phylum Pseudomonadota; class Gammaproteobacteria; order Steroidobacterales; genus SMWD01. Next base: position 21,905 of record JBPCXI010000149.1, read on the forward strand.
GAAATCGATTTTTTCGCGCATCGTGAATGCGAAAATACGATACAGGTTATTGCCAGCCGCGGTCTGGATCATCGTCTCCACTGAACGCCCGGAAATGTCCGACAGCTTCCGCTCAACGTGGCGTGGCTTCGGGCTAAGGTGCCCGTTGCGAATGATGAACAGCTTGCTGCTGCCGAGTGACTCGACGCCGGCCGCGCGGGCGGCCGACG
>JBPCXI010000150.1:0-8587 GCA_051008895.1 Gammaproteobacteria bacterium
GCAACGAACAGGAAATCAACGTGAACTCTATCAAGAAATCATTTCAATACGGTGATCATCAGGTCACCCTGGAAACGGGCGCGATAGCGCGCCAGGCAGACGGCGCGGTCATGGTGAGCATGGGCGAAACCGTCGTGCTCGTCACCGCGGTGGGTCGCAAGGAAGCCGATCCCGGTCGCCCCTTCTTCCCGCTGACCGTCAATTACCAGGAAAAGACCTACGCAGCCGGCAAGATTCCCGGCGGCTTCTTCAAACGCGAGGGTCGTCCGACCGAGAAGGAGACGTTGACGTCACGCCTGATCGATCGCCCGGTGCGCCCGCTGTTCCCGAAGGGCTTCAAGAACGAGGTGCAGGTCATCGCGACGGTCATCTCGATGAACACCGATATCGATCCGGATATTCCGGCGCTGATCGGCGCATCCGCCGCACTGGCGATGTCCGGCATGCCGTTTAACGGTCCCATCGGCGCCGCGCGGGTCGGCTACATCGACGGCAATTACGCGCTGAATCCAACGCGCACGCAGCTCGCCGATTCCGAACTCGACCTGGTTGTTGCCGGTACCGAGAATGCGGTACTGATGGTCGAATCCGAGGCGGCAGGCCTGCCCGAAGACGTGATGCTCGGTGCGGTCGTTTTCGGCCACGAACAGATGCAGGCCGCGATCGCGGTTATCAAGGAACTGGCGGCGGAGGCGGGCAAGCCTTCGTGGGGCTGGCAGGCGCCGGCGGAGAACCCGGCACTGGCGAGCGCGGTCACCGAGCAGGCCGAGGGTAAGCTCACCGAGGCCTACACGGTCAGCGACAAACAAGAGCGGTACGCGAAGATCGGCGAACTCCGCGATTCCGTCGTCGCAGCGCTGTCCGGCGCCGACGATGCGGAATTTGAGGCCGACGCCGTTGGCGGCGCGTTCAGCAAACTTGAGAGCAGCATCGTGCGCAATCGCGTGCTGGATGGCGAGGCGCGGATCGACGGGCGCGACACGACGACCGTGCGGCCGATTTTCGTTTCGACCGGCACGCTGCCACGCACGCACGGCTCGGCCGTGTTTACGCGCGGCGAGACCCAGGCCATTGTCGTCGCGACGCTCGGCACCGAGCGAGATTCGCAGATCATCGACGCGCTCGAGGGCGAGTTCCGCGACCGCTTCATGCTGCACTACAACTTCCCGCCGTACTGCGTCGGCGAAACCGGGTTCATGAGTGGCCCGAAGCGCCGCGAGATCGGTCACGGCCGACTGGCGCGGCGCGGCATCGCAGCGGTACTGCCGACCGCCGAGGAATTTCCGTACGTGATTCGCGTCGTATCGGAGATCACCGAATCGAACGGCTCGAGCTCGATGGCATCGGTCTGTGGTACCAGCCTCGCGCTGATGGATGCCGGCGTGCCGATCAAGGCGCCCGTAGCCGGCGTCGCGATGGGCCTGGTGAAGGAAGGTGACCGTTACTCGGTGCTGACCGATATCCTCGGCGACGAGGATCATCTGGGTGACATGGACTTCAAGGTTGCCGGTACGAACGACGGTGTTACTGCGTTGCAGATGGACATCAAGATCGACGGCATTACCCAGGAGATCATGGCCGGCGCGCTGAGCCAGGCGCGGGAAGCGCGCCTGCATATCCTCGGCGAGATGGCGAAGACGCTGGACACGCCGCGTGCCGAGATGTCCGAATGGGCGCCGACGATCATCACGATCAAGATCGATCCGGACAAGATCCGGGACGTCATCGGCAAGGGCGGTGCCACGATACGGGAAATCACCGAGCAGACCGGTGCGACGATCGATATCGACAATGACGGCACGGTCAAGATTGCGTCAGTCGAAGGCGCCGCCGGCCGCGAGGCGAAGAGCCGCATCGAGTTGATCACGGCTGAGGTCGAGGTCGGAACGATCTACGAGGGTCGTGTCGCGCGCCTGATGGATTTCGGCGCGTTCGTCACGATCCTGCCGGGCAAGGACGGCCTCGTGCATATTTCGCAAATTTCGGATGAGCGCGTCGAGCGCGTTAGCGACAAGCTTGCCGAAGGCGACATCATTCAGGTGAAGGTGCTGGAGGTCGATCGTCAGGGACGCGTGCGTTTGAGCATGCGCAACCTCGACGACGCGGCCTGATCGCCGACCGGCGATTCAGGATCGATCTTCGCTACTGAGTTCTCGTTGCCTGGCCGTTGTCAGGCAGCGAGAACGTTCGTCGCGCCTCGCAGTGCTGAGTTAAGCCGGTCCGGCAGCGCCGGATCCGTCTCCTTATCGGCCAGGCGAATCAGCTGTGCGAGAAACTCCGGCTGCAGCAGGTGCGCGCCGTGTTTCTCGCTATCCTCGATGATTTGCAGCAAGACCGTGGTCGTAATCTCGTCGCCGCTGGCTTGCTCGACAACCTTGATGTCGGCACCGGCGATGATCAGCTTGCGAAGGTCTTCCAGATTGACGTAGCGACTTTGCGTCGTGTCATAGAGTCGCCGATTGACGTACTTCCGAATTAGCTTAGGTTGTTTCATGGGGGGGGAACCCTTGTCTGCTGTTCGCGAAAGATCTCGGTAAGTAATGTAGACCTCTTGTATTGCCGCGAGTTCGCGGCGGGGCGTCATCTCAATCTATTGTCGGCCCGGCAACGGATTGTTTCAACCCGATATATGCGTCAGCCTGAATGCCAATAAGAACAGTATCTTATTGGCATTACCTTACCTTGAATCTATCCAGAAGCCGTAGGTCGATCCGGCGTTGAACGCAGGTTTTCCGGCCGCCAGTTCTCGCTGGCCCAGGCCCAGACGTCAGCCGGGGTTGCCGTGGCGAGTTCGGCCGGCGGCGATTGCCGCAGATGTGCAAGGCCCGCGACGAGATTGGCTGCCGCGTGCGCGTTGTCGACGGCTGTCGCGCCCGTTTGCTTGCTGAGCTTGTCGCCGGACGGCGCGCACACGACCGGGATGTGGGCGTAGCGCGGCGTCGCCAGACCCAGCACCCGTTGGAGACAGATCTGCGCGGCCGTGAAATCGAGCAGGTCTGCGCCGCGGACGATGTCCGTAATGTGTTGATCGTAGTCGTCGACGACGACGGCAAGGCTGTATGCGATCAGGCCGTCCTTGCGCCGAATGATGAAATCGCCGATCTCGCGTTCGATGTCGCAGTCGACGCGTCCGCAAAACCTGTCGTCGAACGTCACGTTGGCGGCGGACGTATTGAGGCGAATGGAACAGGCCGCCGCGCCGCCCGGAGCGATTGCGCGCGAGCGACAGGTGCCGGGGTAAATCTTCCCGGTTGACCCGGACGCCGCGACTTGCCGAATCTGCTCGCGCGAGCAGATGCACGCGTAAGCGCGGCCGTCGGCCAACAGCGCGTCGACAACCGCGGCAAACCGTTCGACATTGCGACTCTGGTAAATGATGTCGCCGTGCCAGCGAAATCCGTGCGCAGCGAGCGCGGTAACGATCGCGTCGGCTGCACCGGGCACTTCGCGCGGCGGGTCTATGTCCTCTATCCGGACGAGCCACTCGCCGGCGTGAGCGTGGGCATCGAGGTAGCTCGCGATTGCGGCAGCGAGCGAGCCCATGTGGAGCGGGCCGGTCGGCGACGGGGCAAACCGGCCCCGGTAGCGGGGTCGGCGGCCTGTCGTATCGCTGTGGGTCGCCACAACGGTGCGGCCGCCGGCTGCTCAGTCCAGATCAGCGATACTGATCTTCGCGGTCCGAATACTGTCGTTCCGCCAGTTCGCGACGCTCCTGGGCCTCGACGCAAAGCGTCGCGACGGGCCGCGCCTCCAGGCGCTGCAGGCCGATCTCCTCGCCGGTTTCTTCGCAAAAGCCATAGGAACCGTCGTCGACTCGACCGATCGCGGACGCGATCTTCTTCAGCAGCTTGCGCTCGCGATCGCGCGTCCGGAGTTCGAGTCCGAATTCGGATTCCTGCGTTGCGCGATCGTTCGGGTCGGGGAAATTCGATGCCTCATCCTGCATGTGATGCACGGTGCGATCGACTTCCTTCATCAATTCCTGCTTCCAGGCCAGCAGAATATTGCGAAAGTGCTCGAGCTGATCGTCGCTCATGTATTCCTCGCCCTTCCTCGGCCGGTACGGTTCGATCCCGTGGATCAAAGCGTCCGAATCCGATATGGCCAACGGGTCCACGTCGCTGACGCTACTGCCGTTCCTCGGGCGGGTGCTCTTCGGAGTCGTCTTCCTGACGGCCACTTTTTTGGCCGTTTTCTTGGTCGCTTTCTTGTTGGTTTTCTTCGACGCAGGCTTCTTCGCTTTTGTCTTTAACACTTTTTTCCTGGTAGTCCTTTTGCTGGAAGACTTCTTCTTCGAAGCCTTCTTTTTAGCCGCCTTCTTCTTGGCAGGCTTCTTACGCGCAACCTTCTTTTTCACCTTCTTGCGGGCGACCTTTTTCTTCGCCGCCTTTTTCCTGGCAACCTTTTTCTTGCCAGCCTTCTTTTTGCTGGCTTTCTTCCTGGCGACCTTCTTTTTCGCCTTTTTCTTGGCGCTCTTCTTCTTGGTCACTTTGCGCTTCGCCGTCTTTTTGGCGACTTTCTTGCGCGTGGCCTTCTTGCGTGCGGGAGACTTCCGCGATTTGGAGGCGGTCTTTTTGCGAGTGGATTTCTTTCTGGCAGCCATCTGCTCGGGTCTCGAGGGTGAAAAAATAACCGCGGAATTATACATATGCGGGCGGGAGTTTAAAGGGGTGATTGGTCGGAATTCCGCAATTGCCGGGCGGCCGCCCGGATTGTGCCGGAATCGCAACGACCCCGGCGGAGCCCTTAACCCGCGGGCAGGCTGACGGCCGGCGGGGCGGACCAGCCAGCCGCGCGATGCTCGGCGACGACGGTGGTGTAGATGCCGCCGCGAACGTTGAATTCAGCGCTCAGACGCATGAACCTGGGCTCGGTCGCGGCCGCCAGATCGTCGAGGATTCGATTCGTCACCGCCTCGTGAAACGCGCCGACGTCGCGAAAAGCCCACACGTATAGCTTCAGCGCCTTCAGCTCGACACACTTCGCGTCCGGCACGTATTCGAGATTCAGGGTCGCGAAATCGGGCTGCCCGGTCTTCGGACACAGGCAGGTGAATTCCGGGATTCGGATTCGGATCGTGTAGTCGCGCCCGGGCGTCGGGTTGTCGAAGGTTTCTAGCGCCGCGGCCGGATTTGCACTGATTTCTGCGGTGATTTTCGAGCTCATTTCGCTACCGGAATTCACCGTGAACGTTGCTGTATTGCATGTATTTTTACTTTACACTACGCCTTGTGCGCAGACCACGGGGTCTGCCCTGGGGATTGTTGCCAGGAAAACGTCCAACCAGGGAAAACGTCCGATTAGAGTTGTTGACAGTCCGGCGCGGCGGTATCGGTTGGGCCCGTACCTCCAGGACGCTGGCGAGCGTGTTTACTATTTATACGGGGGGCGCAGCTTTGCGCGAATGGCGAGCAGCGTACTCGGCTGACAAGTTATTCTGGATCGATTGGCCTCGATCGCCGCGGCAGGAGCGGACGGTCGCATGAGGCTCAGCAAGATCAAACTGGCGGGATTCAAGTCCTTCGTTGACCCGACGCCGATTCATTTTCCGAGCAACCTGGTGGGTATCGTCGGGCCGAACGGCTGCGGCAAATCCAACGTTATCGATGCGATTCGCTGGGTCATGGGCGAGTCGTCGGCCAAGCACCTGCGCGGTGACTCGATGGCGGACGTTATCTTTAACGGGTCGTCATCGCGAAAACCGGTCGGCACCGCCAGTGTCGAGCTGTATTTCGACAATTCCGACGGGACCGTCGGTGGCCAGTATGCCGACTACGCCGAGATTTGCATCCGGCGCGCCGTCGAACGCGACGGTACGTCCCAGTATTTTCTGAACAACGTCCGGTGCCGCCGCAAGGACATCACGGGTATTTTCCTCGGGACCGGTCTCGGCCCGCGTAGCTACGCGATTATTGAGCAGGGCATGATTTCGCGCCTGATCGAGGCCAAGCCGGAGGAGATGCGCGTCTATATCGAGGAGGCGGCCGGCATATCGAAGTACAAGGCGCGGCGTCGCGAGACCGAGAACCGGATTCGACACACGCGCGACAACCTCGATCGCCTCAACGATCTGCGTGAGGAAGTCGAAAAACAGATCAAGCACCTGCAACGACAGAAGCGCCAGGCGGAACGATATAAGGAGCTGAAGCAGGAAGAGCGCACCCTGGAGGCCGAGCTGCTGGCCATCAGGCTCGGTAGCCTCCAGCAGGATCAGGAAGGACAGGAGCAGCGACTCTCGCAGGGCCAGACGGCGCTCGAGGCAGCCGTTGCCGGACAGCGCGGCGTCGAGGCCGAGATCGAGACCGCGCGCGAGGCGCAGATCGAACAGACCGAGGCGTTCAACGAGGCGCAGGGCAAGGTCTGGGCGGTTCAGAGTGAGATCTCCCGCCTGGAGCAGGCGCTCGCGCATGCTCGTGAGACCCGCGACCGGCAGAGTGAAGACCTGCAGGTCGCCCAGTCGCAGCTGGAGAAGATTAGCGAGGAAATCAACGAGGACCGCGCCCAGCTGGAGGAGCTCGAGTCGAGTCTCGAACGGCTGGCGCCGGATCTCGAGCAGGCGCGGGAGACCGAGCAGGCTTCGGTTACCGCGTTACGTCAGGTCGAGGCCGCGCTCGAGGACTGGCAAAAGACCTGGCACGATTTCACGCTGGAAACAAAAGAGCATCAGCGCGTCGGGCACGTCGAAACGACGCGCATCGAACAGCTCGATGCCCGGCTCGTCCGTCTGCGCGCCCGCGACGCCGAGCTGTCGACCGAGCAACAGGGTATCTCCATCGATCAGGCCGAAGCGGCGCTGCTCACCCATACGCGCGGCGAACAGGACGCGCGACAGACCGTCGAGCGGCTGGGCCGGAACCTGGAGGAGACGGATCGGGAAATTACGCAATTGCGCGAGCACGAGCAGACTTGCAGTGGTCAGCTCGAGGCCGTTCGCGGCGAGCTGGAATCCGACCGCGGCCGCGTCGAGACGCTCGAGGCATTGCAGGAAGCTGCGTTCGGCGACGACGTCGACGACGTGCGGCGCTGGGTTGCGGCCGAAGACCTCGGCGCGCGGCCGCGACTCGCGCAGCGGTTGCAGGTTGAGAAGCCGTGGGAAGTCGCGGTTGAGACCGTGCTTGGTGACTTCCTGCAGGCGATCTGCGTTACGCGTTGCGAGGATCACCTGGCCAGATTGCCGTCCGCTGACGTACTGATGATTAACGAGCGCGCGGATCGGTTCGACGCGCCGGGTACGTTGCTCGAGAAGGTACAAAATGCCGGTAGCGCGGGCGCACTGCTCAGCACCGTGCGAGTTGCGAATTCGCTGAATCAGGCGCTTGCACTACAGCAACGACTGGCGCCAGGGCAGACCGTCATTACGGCCGACGGCGTCTGGCTCGGATCGGGCTGGGTGCGAGTCAGTCGTGGGCAGCAGGAAGCGGGCGGGCTCATATCGCGCGAGCAGGACATTCGCGCTCTGCGCGAGCAGGTTCGCGATGCGGAGCAGCGAGTCGTGCGGTTCGAGAAGGATCGCACGCAAACCCGCGAACGCCTGGCGGCACTGGAGTCTCAGCGCACCGAGACGAGTCGCTCGTTTACGGATGCCAATCGCCGCTTCGGCGAGGCCGAGAGTGTACTCGCGAGCCTGCGGCAGGATTTCGATCGAACGAAAGAGCGTGTTGCGGCGCTGACTCGCGACGAGCAATCGGTGCGCGATGAGATCACCGCGATGCAGGACGCAACGCGCGAGGCGCGTGCCAAACAGGAACACGCGACTGCGGCGCAGGAGCGACTCGAGCAGCGGCGCCCCGAGCTCGAACGACAACGTGAGCAGCTGCAGGCGGAATTCGAGCGGGCCCGTGACGCCGCGGGTAGCGATCAGGCGAATGCAGCGCGAATCAACGTTGAGTTCGAGAGCCGGCGTGCGTCGAAAGAATCGGCCAGCAGCACGTTGACGCGCATCAGCGCGCAGCGCTCCCAATTGCACGAGCGGGTCACGAAGCTGAATGAATCGGTCGAGCACGGTGAGACGCCGATCCGTGAGTTACAGGACCATCTCGATGCCGAGCTCCAGCGCGAGGTCGGCGTCAAGCGAGACCTGGAAGAGCAGCGCCGCAAGATGGAGGTCGCAGACAGCGAACTACGATCGAGCGAAGTGAATCGCAGCGAGTGTGAGACCAAGGTCACCGAGGCGCGGGAGGCGGTAGACAATCTGCGCATGCACGTACGCGAAATTCAGGTGCGCCGTGAGGGTGTCGCAGAGCAGTTCGCACAGCTCGGTGTCGACCTCGCAGCGACGGTTGCCGCACTCGACGAGGCGGCCGACGTCGACCAATGGGATGAACGCTTGACGACCGTGCGTCGCCGCATCGACCGCTTGGGCGCGATCAATCTCGCCGCCATCGAAGAGTTCGACGAGCAATCGGAGCGACAGAAATACCTCGAGGCACAATTCGAGGATCTGACCTCCGCGCTGGAAACGCTCGAAGGCGCAATTCGCAAGATCGATCGCGAGACGCGAACGCGCTTCAAGGAAACTTTCGACAGCGTCAACGCGGGCATATCGCGGCTGTTTCCGAAGCTGTTCGGTGGCGGCCATGCTTACCTC
>JBPCXI010000151.1:0-67277 GCA_051008895.1 Gammaproteobacteria bacterium
CGCTAAATCTCCGGCGGCCATCCCTGGCCGCCTTCGAAGCGGTTCCGGCGCGCTCTCGCGTCCTGCTCCGCGCGCCTTCAACGCCGCTCGCTGCGAGAAGATTTCTCCTCCGAAGCGACGCGGGCGCTCTATGAAGTTGGCGGGCCCTTGATCACTTCGACCGCTTGGCGATACTTCTCTGCCGTCTTGCGCGCGATGTCCGCGGGAAGTTCCGGGCCCGGCGCGGTCTTGTCCCAGTCGAGCGTCTCGAGATAATCGCGCACGAACTGCTTGTCGAAACTCGGCGGGCTGATGCCGACCGCGTACTCCGATGCGGGCCAGAACCGCGATGAGTCGGGCGTCAGCACCTCGTCGATCAGGTACAACTTGCCCGCGTCATCGAGGCCGAATTCGAACTTCGTGTCTGCAACGATGATGCCGCGCTCCGCGGCGTAAGCCGCGCCGCGTGAGTAGATCTCCAGCGACAGGTCGCGCACGCGCGCGGCGAGCTCGGCGCCGATCAGCTCCTCGACCTGGGCGTAGCTGATGTTCTCGTCGTGATCGCCGATCTCGGCCTTCGTCGCTGGCGTGAAGATCGGTTCCGGGAGCCGCTGCGCCTGCGCCAGCCCGTCCGGCAGTGCGATACCGCAGACCTTGCCCGTCGCGCGGTAGTCCTTCCAGCCCGAGCCTATCAGGTAGCCGCGCACGACCGCCTCGATCGGCAGTGGTTGCAGTCGTTTCACCACCATGCCGCGACCGGCCAGCGCTGCGGCCTCGTCCGGGTCGGGGACGGCCGACTCCAGCGGCACGTCGGTCAGGTGGTTGTCGACGATATCGCTGGTGCGTGTCATCCAGAATTCGGTCAGCTCATTGAGCACTGCGCCCTTGCCCGGTATCGGGTCGGGCAGCACGACGTCGAACGCCGAGAGCCGATCGGATGTCACGATCAGCAGGTGTTCGTCGTCGACCGCGTACATGTCGCGGACTTTGCCTTGACTTATGCGGGCCAGACCCGACAATTTCGATTCGTAAAGTGCGTCCATGATGTTGTCGCTTACCCGTCGCGGGTGCACCGGAAAAGTTCGCAATTCTATCCCAAGGTGGCCTTGATTTTGATCAATTCCGCACGCCGCACCATGCCGGTTCGACCCGTGGTCCGGAATCACGCATGAACTGGTACGGGAAGGTCGGAGGGGGCGTTCTCGGCCTGATCGTCGGCGGCCCGATCGGCGCGGCGATCGGCGCGTTTATCGGTCATCAGTTCGACCGGGGCCTCGAGCTCGGCGCTGTCGGCGGCGGCCAGTTCGGACATGCGGAACGCCAGCAGGTGTTCTTCGAGGCGACGTTTCGCGTCATGGGGGCCCTGGCGAAGGCGGATGGCCGCGTGTCCGAGCAGGAGATTCAGGCCGCGCGCAGCGTGATGCACCAGATGCAGCTGCGGCCCGAGGACGTCCGGCGCGCAATCGAGTTGTTCACCGAGGGCAAGCAGCCTGCGGCAAACATCGACCGGGAAGTGCAGCGGTTCAGGGACGTCTGCGGCGCCCAGGCCCAGCTCGTGCGGACCTTTCTCGAGGTGCAATTCGAGATCGTGCTCGCCAAAGGCAACGTTACCGCGGCCGAACGCGCGATGCTGTGGCGCGTCGCGGAAGTGCTGGGCGTTGGCCGTGTCGAGCTCGCGCAACTCGAGGCGGTGCTGCGTGCACAGCGACACTTTCGCCAGGAGGCGTCAGGCCGTCCCGCGTCGGCGCAGGGGCTCGAAGACGCGTACAAAGCGCTCGGTATCGCGTCAGACGCAACGGACAAAGAGGTCAAGACGGCCTATCGGCGCCTGATGAATCAGCATCATCCGGACAAGCTCGTCGCGAAAGGCATGCCGGAATCGATGCTCGAGGTCGCTAAAGAGCGCACGCGCGAAATCCGCGCCGCTTACGAGGTGATCAAGGAGCGACGCGGCATCAAGTGACGCCACCTGCTAACATTCCCCGCAAATGGGGTCTGACCCCAGAGGCGACCTTCAATGCGCGACTACCTGATTGCCCCGTCGATTCTCTCCGCCGATTTTGCGCGACTCGGCGAGGAGGTCGACGCCGTGCTGGCTGCCGATGCCGACGTCGTGCACTTCGACGTCATGGACAATCACTATGTGCCGAACCTGACCGTCGGGCCGCTCGTGTGTGCAGCCCTGCGCAAGCACGGCATAGATGCCCCGATCGACGTTCACTTGATGGTGCGTCCCGTGGATCGTCTGGTGCACGATTTCGCGCAGGCCGGCGCGACTTTCATCAGTTTTCACCCGGAGGCGAGCGAACACGTCGATCGCACGATCGGCCTGATACGGGAGGTCGGCTGCCGACCCGGTCTCGCGCTGAATCCGGCGACCCCGCTCGAGGTTCTCGACTACACGCTCGACAAGCTCGATCTTGTCCTCGTGATGTCCGTCAATCCGGGGTATGGCGGCCAGACTTTCATTCCGTCTGCTCTGGACAAGGTGGCCGCAATCAGGGCGCGTATCGATGCGTTGGAATTCGAGGCCGGCCACGAGATTCGCCTGGAGGTCGACGGCGGCATAAAGGTCGGCAACATCGGCGACGTCGCGGCCGCGGGCGCCGACATGTTCGTCGCCGGCTCCGCGATATTCCACAGTGACGATTATCGGACGACAATTGCCGACATGCGCAAAAAAATAACCGCTGCCGGCTAGCCGGCAGCGGTCGATTCGTCAGTTGGTTGTTGCGAACTACTGCGCGACAGCGCTAATGGTCTGCTTTGGGCGCGCGTTATAGACCACGATTGTCTTGCCGCTCGCCGAAACCAGGCCCTGCTCTTCGAGAATCTTCAGCACGCGGCCCGCCATCTCGCGGGAACAGCCGACGAGTCGGCTCAGTTCCTGACGGCTGACCTTGATCTGCATGCCGTCCGGATGCGTCATCGCATCAGGCTCGTTGCACAGGTCCATGATCGCGTGCGCGACGCGGCCAGTGACGTCAACGAAGGCCAGATCGCCGAGCTTGCGGTTCGTGCGGTCGAGGCGCGTCGCGAGCTGAGTGGCCAGCTCGAACACGAGGCCCGGACTCTCGCTGGCGATCTGCCGGAAGCGCGGATACGTCATCTCCGCGATCTCCGATGCAACGCGCGTGCGTACCCATGCGCTGCGGCTCGGTTGATCATGAAACAGACCCATCTCGCCGAAGAATTGCCCTTTGTTAAGGTAGGCCAGCACCATCTCATTCCCATCTTCGTCCTCGATCATCACTTCGACCGATCCGGACGTGATGTAGTAGAGACTGTCCGGTAAATCGCCCGCATGGATCATGACCGTTTTCGCCGGCACGGTGCGTACGCGGCAATAGGTCAGAAACCGATTGATCGCGGGAATATCACTGGACGTCTTTCCGTTGTAAGTCATATATAACTACTCCCCAATAACCCGACAGAGATTTAAGCGCGAGTTCAACATAAGATGCAATGACCGGTGCCGATTCTGTGACACGCGTCTCAACGCTGGCCTGTTGCGGCCGAAAAACGTGAGCTTGCCGCGAATCGAATTCTCAGTTTTCGCGCAAAAGAGCCCGCCGCGTGCGCTGCCGCGGCCCCCCACTTGTCATAATGTCTGCCGTGCCATTCACGGACCGGCGCCACGGCCGTCGGGTTTCGCTGTGGCGCGGCAAGTTGCGCAGGGGGCACGATGGGGTTATTCACGGCCACTGCAATGCGATATCATGCGCAGCCTTTGACACCACCCAGGCAGAACAAATGAAGCGTTTTCTGATAGTTGCATGCGTCGGCGCCGCGCTCGGCGCGATCGCTACGACCGCGTTCGCGGCTGACGAAGAGCCCGAAGAACTCAAGGGTCCGTGGTCCGGGCGCATTCTAGGCGGTTATCTAGCGACCAGCGGCAATACCGAAAATACCGCTGCGAATCTCGAGGCCGGCGTGAACTGGGACGGTCTGCGCTGGCATCACGCGCTGAGCGGGCGGGCAATCGGCCAGTCCACCGACAAAGACACGACAGCTGAGTCCTACAAGGCGACCTACGAGGCCAATTTCGACCTATCGGACAGGACGTACCTGTTCGGCCTGCTGGACTACAACAAGAACCGCTTCTCGACCTATACCCAGCAGACCTTCCAGTTTGCGGGCATCGGGCGACGTTTCATTATGACGGACAAGCACCAGCTCAACGCCGAGGTGGCGGCCGGTTTGACCCAGGCCGACATTGCGACCGGCGGCAGCCAGGACGAGTTCAACTGGCGCGTCTCCGGAAGCTACAACTGGAATATCACCGACACATCGCGGTTTACGCAGACGCTGGGCGTCAACAGCGGCTCGAGCAACACCTTCACCGAGTCCGTGACCGAGGTAGCGGCCAATATCTACGGGGCGCTCGCAATGGTCCTGTCGTATAAGATCCAGAACAATTCGGACGTGCTTCCGGGCACCGACAAAACGGACACCTTCGCGGCGATAAACCTGGAATACGCATTCGGCCAGTAGGCCTCCGCGCCGGGGCGGCGATTGCTAATTAGGCCCCACGCCAGTAAAATCGCCGCCTTTTCCGCGCCCGCACGGCCCGCCGGGCCGAACCACGGAACCGAGAGCAATGAAAACATATTCCGCGAAACCCGCCGAGGTCCGCCGCGACTGGTTCGTCGTAGACGCCAGCGGCAAGACGCTCGGGCGCCTGGCGACCGAAATCGCGACGCGGCTGAAAGGCAAGCACAAGCCCGAGTACACGCCGCATGTGGACACTGGCGACTATATCGTCGTCGTGAACGCAGAAAAGATCCGGGTGACGGGCAATAAGCTCAAGGACAAGTTGTATCAGCATCACACCGGCTATATCGGTAACCTGAAGACGATCAATCTCGAGAATATGCTCGAGAAGGCACCGGAGCAGGTGATCACGAAGGCGGTCAAGGGAATGCTGCCGAAAAACAAGCTCGGCGCCGCAATGATCAAGAAATTGCGGGTTTACGCCGGTCCGGAACACGATCACGCGGCCCAGCAGCCACAGGCGCTGGAACTCTGACAGCGAGAGATTAGATATGGCAACGGACACCTACTACGGCACGGGTCGCCGCAAATCATCGACGGCAAGGGTTTACCTGCGCCCCGGCAGCGGCAATATCATGGTGAACAAGCGGTCGCTGGACCAGTTTTTCGGTCGCAAGACGGCACGAATGATTGTGCGTCAGCCGTTGGAGCTCACTGAGCTGAGCGACAAGTTCGACGTGATGGTGCGCGTCAACGGTGGCGGCACGACAGGGCAGGCCGGCGCTATTCGCCACGGTCTGACCCGGGCGCTGATAGACTACGATGAAACGCTGCGCCCGACGCTACGCAAGGCCGGTTTCGTGACGCGGGACGCGCGCGAGGTCGAGCGTAAGAAAGTGGGACTGCGCAAGGCGCGACGCGCCACGCAATACTCCAAGCGCTGAGCCGGATCCCGGCTTGCGTTGCGGTCCCGGACAGATTTGGGGGATCGTCTAGCGGTAGGACTGCGGACTCTGACTCCGCCAACCCAGGTTCGAATCCTGGTCCCCCAGCCAAAACAAAAGCCCGCTTTTAGCGGGCTTTTATTTTGGCTGGGGGACCTTGGTCCCTCTTGTAAAAAAAACCCGCCGGCGGCGGGTTTTTTGGTCAGGGGTGGCCGGCAGCGCCTCGTTCTACGCCCGGTTCATTTCTCGGACGCCGCTGTTGTCGGCCATCAGGATCCGGTCTGCCGGGCGCTGGGCGAAGATGCCGACCGTGACCACGCCGGGGATCTGATTGAAGCGGTTTTCCATTTCGACCGGGTTCGTGATCTGCAGGTTGTAGATGTCGATGACCTCGTTGCCGTTGTCGGTCAGGAACCCTTCGCGGGCGACCGGTTGACCGCGGCTCTTGACGAACTGCCGGGCCACGAACGAGCGTGCCATCGGCACGACCTCGACCGGCAGTGGAAATGTGCCGAGCACCCCGACCCATTTGGAATCGTCGATCAGGCAGACGAATTCGCGTGCGGCTCCGGCCAGCACCTTCTCGCGCGTCAGCGCTCCGCCGCCACCCTTGATCAGGTGGAAATGCTTGTTGGCCTCGTCCGCACCGTCGACATACAGGTCGAGATTGCCGGCATCCGCCAGCTCGCTGACCTCGAATCCGGCGGCCGACAGCCGATCCGCCGTCGCGACCGAGCTCGCGACGACCTTGTCGATCTGATCGCGAATTGACGAGAGTTCATCGATGAATTCGTTGACGGTCGTGCCCGTCCCGACGCCCAGAATCATGCCGGGTTTGATGTACTGCAGCGCGGCACGCGCCGCCATCCGCTTCTTGTCACCGTGATGCATAGAGTCCCCCCGCCGCTAGCCTAGCGCCCGCCAATCGGCGAGTCCAGACGTGCCGACCGGCGGCTCCCTGCGGGTGGCGAAATTCACGGAAGCCAGAAAGAAATATGCCCGCCATTGGCGGGCATATTCTGAAAGAGCCTCCTTTCTCAGGAGGCCGCGGCGACGCTATTTCCGTCTCCGCGAGACTTTTCTCTTAGCCTTTCTCTTGGCTTTTTTCTTGGTCTTGCGCTTGGCCTTTTTCTTGGTCTTACGCTTGGCTTTTTTCTTCACCTTACGCTTGGCCTTTTTCTTGGTCTTGCGCTTGGCTTTTTTCTTCGCCTTACGCTTGGCCTTTTTCTTGGTCTTACGCTTGGCTTTCTTCTTCACCTTGCGCTTGGCCTTTTTCTTAGCCTTCTTTCTAGTAGTCTTACGGGCCGCTTTCTTGCGTACTACCCGTTTCTTCTTCGCAACTTTACGTTTCGCCTTCTTGCGCGAAACCTTCTTTCGAGATGCAGTCTTTCTAGCCATCATAGTCTCCGTGTCGGGGATAACCGTGGCCGAGTATATACATTGGAAGAGAAAATGCTAGTAAATCAAGGGTGATCGGCATCTCACTTTATAAGTTGTGAGATCCGCTATTTCGCCGGTGTTTTCGCCCGATTGCATGCCCGGAATTTATGCGATGCAAGTCACATTGACCGCGCGTATGGGTTTTTCTTTATGTGTGCGTAATCGATATCAGCGAAAGCGATAAGCGCAACTCTCGGTTATTGCGTGGTGCAGCGGCACATCCCAGCTGGAAGCCTTTATTTGTGCGGTTTTCTGGAACTCATAAGCCACGCCAACAAGTTTTGGGCGTGTCCAGCGGTGACGCAGACGAAGAAAGCGAAAACTTCGATCATAGAATCCCGCGCCCATTCCGATCCTGTTTCCGGTCGCGTCGAACGCGACGAGAGGAGTCAGCACGACGTCGATTTCTTGCGGTCGGCGAAATTGTCCAGGCGGACAAGCAGGCTCCGGAATTCCGAATTGATTGGTCGAAAGCGGGGTTTTTGCGCAATATTGCGCAAATCTCAGCTCGCTGCCGCGCACGATCGGCAGATACACCTCACGTCCTCTCCGCAAAGCATCGGCAATGAAATAGTCGCAATCGACTTCACCGCCGACCGAGAAATACGCTGCGATTCGCCGCGCACGCGATATGAAAGATTGTCGCCAGAGTGTCGCTGCAATATCCACGGACAGTTCCGCAACCCGATCCGCGGGAAGTTCTGCGCGCTGCTTGCGATGCGCGGCGCGAATGGCTGCGGTGTCCATGTGCTTACCCCGAGTTTCGCGGAGCCATCGAATGATGTGAGGGGAGAGGTGCCTCCCGCATGTGCCGTGATGAACCACCTACTCTCGAACCAGAGCGGAAGGTGGGATCAGCCGTGACAGAGCAGGCTATCCGCCAAAAGCGGTAGTGCACAAAGCTGCCTACAGACTATTGATCCCTAATCTGAAAGTTAGGGTCGAAAGACTTCCGGGCTCACCTCGAACACTGCAGGAGGACTTGGGCTCATTATAGCCCGAACTAACAGAGATAAATGAGAACTGATACTCAGGCGGGGATGGCCATGCGGGAATGGCCAGTCGGGAATAGCCAGATGGGAATCCTGGCCGGTCGGGAATATTGACTATAGCTCGAGCTGCTGGCCCGACTGCAGCGCCGATTCAACGCGCTCGCGCATTTCGCGCACTTTGAACTTGGCCTCGGTCTCGAGCTTTGACCCGACGTCGCTCGCCGCGATCAGGTCGTTCGCCATGTTCAGCGCGGCCATGACTGCAATACGATCCAGTCCGACCACCTTCCCGCTATCGCGAATCTCGCGCATCTTGATGTTGAGCAGCTCCGCCGAGTCCACGAGTGACTTGCGCTCGTCCGCCGGACAGGAAATCTGATATTCCTTTTCCAGGATCTTGACGTTGACGTGGGCAAAGATATCGTTGTTCATGTCCCGTGTTCCATAGCTTTCAGCCGGCCTATCATCGCCTCGACGCGGGCGCGTACCTGCTCATTCTTCTGCAGCAAAGTTGCGCGCTCCCCGATCAGCGCATCTTGCCGTTGCTTCAATGAGCGATTTTCTTCCTTGAGCTGGCTCGTGATCACGACCAGCTCATCGAGCCGCCGCTCCAGCCTCTGGAGTTCCTGCTCGAAGCTCTTGTCCGGTGAGTCAGCCATGGATTGAATATAGTGTCAGTGGCGCATCAGGGTCAAATGTGCAGGATCTGGTCGGAGTGCTAAGATTCGCCGGCGACCTAAGCGGTCGTGAGCACTGCACTTTATCTGCACTTTATAATGACAAGCCTGTCCAAATACGACTGGGGCAAGATCGGCTCCGCGCTGCGCGATGCCGGCTTACTCGGCGAGCCGTCAGAGATTCATGGGGAATTTTGCGGGCTGGTGTGCGTGATGGGTCAGGATGCAGTGACGTCCTGGCCGGCGGCGGCGCTTGCCGACGCATCATCGCCGAGCGACGATGCGCGCCGGTCGCTGCGCGATCTCGCCGCCGCTTCATGGGCGTCGCTCGATTCGGGCGACATGAGTTTCGAGTTACTCCTGCCGTCCGATGCAGAACCGCTGGAGATCAGGGCTGAATCGCTTGGTTTTTGGTGTCAGGGCTTCATGCACGGCGTCGGCGCCAGCGGCCGCTCCGGCGCGAAGACTGCGCTCGCCGAGCATGAGGTCATTAAGGACATCATCGGCGACTTCAGTGAGATCACCCGTGCGGCGTTTGCCGACGACGAAACGGAGGAAGAGGGCGAGGCCGCATTCATCGAACTCGTCGAATATGTGCGCGTCAGCGTGCAGCTCGTGTTCGAAGAGTTTCTCGGCATCAGGTCCGACGTCGGTTCGGAAGCGCATTGAGGGGCAAGGATTGAATCCGAAAGAATTCGCCAAGCGCAGGCGGCAGTTGATGCGGATGATGGGCAAGGGCGGAATTGCCATCCTGCCCGCGTCGCCTGCGCGCATGCGCAATCGTGACAGCGAGTACTTTTTCCGTCAGGACAGCGACTTCCTGTATCTGACCGGGTTTAACGAACCGGACGCGGTCGCGGTGCTCGTGCCCGGTCGTCCCAACGGCGAATTCGTCCTGTTCTGTCGTGAGCGCGACCCAACGCGCGCAATCTGGGACGGGCCCCGCGCCGGAACCGAAGGCGCAATCGCTTCGTTCGGCGCCGATGACGCGTTCCCGATCTCCGACATCGACGAAATCCTGCCCGGCATCATCGAACAATGCGAGCGCGTCTATTACTCCATCGGCGCCCATCCGGATTTCGATCAGCGCTTGCTCGCCTGGGTCGCGACGCTGCGCGAGCGCGGGAGCCAGTCTGACCATACGCCCGACGAGTTCATCGGCCTCGATCATTTTCTGCATGATCTGCGTCTGTTCAAGAGCCGCGCCGAGATCAGCGCGATGCGCCGCGCCGCGAAGGTCGCCGTCGCGGCGCACAAACGCGCAATGAGTGTCTGCCGGCCGGGGCTATTCGAGTACGAGCTCGAGGCCGAGTTCCATCACGAATTCCGCAGCAACGGGCTGCACATGTCGTACCTGCCGATCGTCGGCTCGGGCGCGAACACTTGCACTCTTCATTACATCGAGAATCGTCGGCAGATCGAGGATGGCGACCTCGTGTTGATCGACATCGGCTGCGAGTACGACTATTACGCGTCGGACGTGACCCGGACTTTTCCTGCCAGCGGCCGCTTTACCGACGCGCAGCGCGAAATCTACGAGATCGTGCTGGAAGCCCATGCGGCGGCACTCGCATGCGTCGCTCCCGGGCGGCACTGGAATGATCCGCACGAAGCTGCGGTAAAGGCCGTTACTCGCGGACTGCGGCGTATCGGCCTGATCGAGGGCCGGCTGCCGACCCTGATTCGCGACGGCGCGTACCGGCCGTTCTTTATGCACCGCACCGGTCATTGGCTCGGTCTCGACGTCCACGATGTCGGCGATTACAAGGTGTCGGATCAATGGCGCCTGCTGGAACCGGGCATGGCGTTGACGGTCGAGCCCGGCCTGTATTTCGCCCCGGGCCGGCGTGACGTGCCGAAGCGCTGGTGGGGCATCGGTGTCCGGATCGAGGACGATGTCGTCGTGACCAAAGACGGCCATGACGTGCTGACCGCAGACCTGCCGCGCGGCGCGGACGAAGTGGAAGCGCTGGTGGGCTCTGCACTTGAGGCAGTGGCCTGATGGAGGGCCGCGCCTATCGCGTTTGGGCGATTGCGCTCGTACTCACGATCGTCGGCCTGCTGATCTCTTACTATAAGTGGCATGAGCTCGGCTTCCCGCTGACGCCCGACGCGTCCTCGGAGGTCTGGACCGTCGAGGTCACGGTCGGCTTCGAGGCCGCGCCGGGGCCGATCAAGGCCAACCTCTTCATCCCCGGCCTGACGCCGGGATTCGGCGTGCTCGAGGAGAATTTCGTTTCCCGCGGCTTTGGCTTCACGACGAACTACGTGAAGGGCGGGCGCCAGGTCCAGTGGGCACGGCGGCGCGCCCGAGGTCTGCAGACACTCTATTACCGCGCCGTTGTCTATTACGATCCGGCCAAGATTCAGAGCGACACGACGCCGCCGTTCCCGGCCAAGCCGAGTCTGGGCGAGCCGTTCAATATCGCGATGGAGGAGCTGATCGACGACGTCAGCGCCAAGTCGGCGGATGCCGAGTCGTTCACCGAGGAGCTACTGAAGCGGCTCGCGCGCTCGGACGTCGACGAGAACGTCGAGCTGTTGCTCGGGCCGGCGCCGTCCGACAACGACCGCGCGCGGACGGCGCGCACAATGCTTGCGGCGGCCCGGATTCCGGCGCGGATGATTCGGGGCATCTATCTCCAGGATCAGCAACGCCGCGCCGAAATCGTACCCTGGCTGGAAGTGCACGATGGCACGCGCTGGTTGTTTTTCGACCCGATGACCGGCCAGCAAGGCCTGCCGAACAACTTCCTGCTGTGGTGGACCGGCGACCGGCCATTGATCGAGGTCGTCGGCGGCAGCGACGTCGAAATTCGCTTCGCCGTGCAGCGCAATGTGATGAACCGGATCGAACTGGCTCAGCGTCGTGTCGACGACGAGGACTCGGTACTCAACCAGTTCTCCCTGTTCTCGCTGCCGATCCAGACCCAGGCCGTGTATGGCGTGTTGTTGCTGATCCCGATCGGGGCGTTCGTCGTTGTGTTGCTGCGCAACGTCGTCGGTATGCAGACATTCGGCACGTTCATGCCGGTGCTGATCGCGCTGGCGTTTCGCGAAACACAGCTCCTGTGGGGGGCGCTGCTGTTCTCGGTGCTGGTCGTATTCGGGCTCACGTTCCGCTTCTATCTCGAGCGACTCAGGCTCCTGCTCGTACCGCGCCTGAGCGCGGTGCTGATCATCGTCGTGATGCTGATGCTGGCGCTGTCGATCATCTCGCATCAACTGGGCTTCGAGAGCGGCTTGTCTGTCGCGCTGTTTCCAATGGTGATCCTGGCAATGACGATCGAGCGCATGTCCGTCGTGTGGGAAGAGCGCGGCGCGATGGATGCGATTCAGCAGGGCGTTGGTTCGCTGCTCGTCGCGGTCGCCAGCTATGCGGTCATGGACCTCGAGATCGTGAAACACCTCGTGTTCGTGTTTCCGGAGGTGCTGCTCGTCGTGCTTGCCGGAACGCTGCTGCTCGGACGCTACACCGGGTACCGTCTGTTCGAGCTGTGGCGGTTCCGCGAACTGTCCAGGCCGGGCGACTGATGTTCGCGGTTGCGCGATCCCTGCGTCGGAACGGCGTTCTCGGCCTGAACGAACGCAACGCGAGTTTCATTCAGCGCTTCAATGAGCGCCGACTATATCCGCTGGTCGACAACAAGCTGCGCACGAAGCGGCTGGCAATCGAGGCCGGCATGGCGGTGCCGGCGCTGTACGGCGTTATTGCCAGCCAGCACGACGCCCGCGAGATCGGCAGTATCGTCGGCGAACGAAACGACTTCGTGATAAAGCCGGCCCACGGCACCGGCGGTGACGGCATCCTCGTCGTGCACGGCCGCAGCGCACGCAAGAATCACCTCTATCAGCTGGCCGACGGCGATTTCATCTCCGAAGCCGGTATTCGGCATCACGTCTCGAACATCGTCAGCGGCCAGTATTCATTCGTGGGCAGCCGCGACAGCGCGATGTTCGAATACCGTGTGGCAACCGACCCGTTTTTCGCGCCGGTCACGTTTCAAGGCGTACCCGACATCCGCGTGCTCGTGTACCGCGGCTATCCCGTCATGGCGATGGTCCGCCTGCCGACGCGGCGCTCGCGCGGCAAAGCCAATCTTCATCAGGGCGCCGTCGGGGTCGGCATCGCGGTGGATTCCGGGCGCACGCTCGTCGGCGTCCTCGGCAACGACGTCGTGCATGATCATCCGGACACCGGTGAGCCGATCGGCGAGCTGGATATCCCCCTCTGGGATGAGTGTCTCGCACTCGCCGCGCGCTGCCATACGCTGACTGGACTCGGGTACCTCGGTGCGGATATTGTGCTGGATCGGTTCCAGGGGCCGCTGATCCTCGAGATCAATGCGCGACCGGGTCTGAATATCCAGATCGCCAATCGGATCGGCCTGCGTCAGCGCATCAGCGTGGTGGACGGCTGGGACGACGACCCCGTTCCGGAAGAAAAAGTTGCGCGCATCCGGGATGCGCTCGCAAACAACGAATAAGAACGCAAGAGCGACGCTATGACGCACACAACCGCTTTGCACTCACGGCACGTCGCCGCGGGCGCCCGCATGGTCGACTTCGGCGGATGGGACATGCCGCTGCACTACGGGTCGCAAATCGATGAGCATCATGCGGTGCGCGGCAACGCGGGCATGTTCGACGTGTCCCACATGACCGTCGTGGACGTATCCGGTCCGGACGCTCGCGACTACCTGCGCCGACTGTTTGCTAACGACGTGGCGAAACTGGCGGCGGCGGGCAAGGGCCTGTACAGCTGCATGCTTAACGATGCGGGCGGCGTCGTCGACGACCTGATTACGTATCGGCGCGACGATGGTTACCGCACGGTCGTAAATGCTGCGACGCGAGATCAGGACCTGGCGTGGATGAATGAGGTCGCGGTCGGCTTCGACGTGACGCTGACGGAGCGCCCCGACGATGTGATGATCGCCATCCAGGGGCCGCGCGCGGTTGAGCGCTGCGCGCCGCTGCTGCCGGCGGCACTGCGGGACGCTGCGGTGAATCTTGCTTCATTCGGGTGCATCGAAGCGGGCGGTCTGTTCGTCGCGCGCACCGGCTACACCGGCGAGGATGGATTCGAAGTCATCGCCGACGAGGCCGCCGGACTCGCGCTCTGGGACGCCGCGGCCGCGGCTGGAATCGCGCCCTGCGGGCTCGGCGCCCGGGATACGTTGCGGCTCGAGGCCGGACTGTGCCTGTACGGGCAGGATATGGACACGCAGACGTCGCCGCTCGCGGCGGGGCTGGGCTGGACCATCGCATGGGAGCCGCCGGAGCGCGATTTCGTCGGCCGGGCACCACTCGAAACTCAGCGGGCAGGCGGCCCGAGAGAAAAATTGGTGGGCCTGATACTCGAGGATCGCGGTATCATGCGTCATGGTCAGCGTGTCGTGACCGACGCCGGCGACGGCGTCGTAACGAGCGGCGGATTCTCGCCGACAATGCAGCGTTCGATTGCACTGGCCCGGATCCCCGGAGATGCGGCGGACGACTGTCAGGTCGAGATCCGCAATGCGCTGCGTGGAGCAAGAATCGTGCGGCCGCCATTTGTCCGCAACGGCAAGACACTAGTGGAGTGAGCGAGAGGTAGGACTGGATCATGAGCGAAGTCCCTGAAAACCTGAGGTACACGAGCGATCACGAGTGGGTTCGACTCGACGACGACGGTTCGGTCGTCATCGGTATTACCGATCACGCGCAGGAGGCGCTGGGCGAACTCGTCTACGTCGAGATTCCGGAGACCGGCCAGGAATACGGCAAGGGTGATGCCTGCGTCGTCGTCGAATCGGTCAAGGCCGCTTCGGACGTGTATGCGCCGTTGTCGGGCGCTTGCGCCGATGCGAACGGCGCGCTGGCCGATAAGCCCGAGCTCGTGAACGAGAGTCCCTATGAGGACGGCTGGCTGATCCGGCTGTCACCATCGGATCAGACGGAATTCGAGGAATTGATGGACGCCGAGGCGTACCAGCAGTTTCTGATGAGCGCCGCGGACTGATCGCGTCGCGCACGACCGGATCGATCGATGCCTTATATTCCTCACAACGACGATGACGTCGCCGCGATGCTGGCGAAGATCGGCGTCGGGTCCACGGAGGAGCTGTTCGACGAGATTCCGGCCAATCTTCGCATCGAAGACCTGCCCGGTATCCCGGAGGCCCTGACCGAAGCCGACGTCACCCGCCTGATGCGCACGCGCGCGGCGCGCGACGGTGGCGTCGTGTCGTTTCTTGGCGCCGGCGCCTATGAGCACTATGTGCCGGCTGCGGTCTGGGACATTGCGACGCGTGGCGAATTCTACAGCGCTTACACGCCGTATCAGGCGGAAGCGAGCCAGGGGACGCTGCAGCTCATCTACGAATACCAGTCGATGATGACCGGGCTGACCGGCCTCGACGTGTCGAACGCGTCCCTCTATGACGGCGCGACGGCGTTTGCCGAGGCCTGCCTGATGGCGGTTCGCGCGAACCGCAAGACCAAATCCCGTCGCGTGCTCGTCAGCCGCGGCGTGAATCCCGTCTATTGCGCGGTCGCAAACGCGATCGTAAAAGGCCAGGGCCTGGAGCTCGTCGAGTTGCCGCTGCGCGACGGCCGGACCGACGTCGAGGCGCTCGCGCAGTTCGAGGGACAGGACTTTGCGGCCGTCTGCCTGCAGCAGCCGACGTTTCTCGGCACGATCGAGGATGCGGACGCGGTGGTCGACTGGGCCCACGCGCGCGGCTATCTCGTTGTCGGCGTCTGTAACCCGACGAGCCTCGCGTTGCTTCGGCCCCCGGGTGAGTGGGGCGACGCCGGCGCGGACATCGCGTGCGGCGAAGGCCAGCCGCTCGGAATTCCGGTGTCGTCCGGCGGCCCGTATTTCGGCTTCATGGTGTGCCGCTCCGCTTTGCAGCGGCAGATGCCGGGGCGCATCGTTGGCCGGACCGTCGACGTCGAGGGGCGCACCGGCTATACGCTGACCCTGCAGGCCCGCGAGCAGCACATCCGCCGTTCGAAGGCGACGTCTAATATCTGCACCAACCAGGGGCTGATGGTCACGGCCGCGACAATCTACATGTCGCTGCTCGGCGCCGAGGGACTGCGGCGGACCGCGCTGACGTGTCATGC
Source organism: Gammaproteobacteria bacterium (assembly GCA_051008895.1). Lineage (GTDB taxonomy): Bacteria > Pseudomonadota > Gammaproteobacteria > Steroidobacterales > SMWD01. The sequence continues at coordinate 15,640 of JBPCXI010000151.1, forward strand.
GAACACCCGGTTGCTGGCCGATTCGCTCGCGGAAATCGACGGCATAGAGCTCGCATTCGAACCGTTCTTCCACGAAGCCGTGATCCGTTTCGATCGACCCGTTGCGCCGATTGTCGACGCGCTTGCGCGGCGCAAGATTGTGGCCGGCCTGGACCTGTCGGTCGACTACCCGGAGCTCGGGAACGCGCTGCTCGTCTGTGCGACGGATGCGCGGACGCACGAAGAGATCGCCGCCTGCGTCGCCGCGGTGCGCAGCACGATGAAATCGTCGCAGGCGGCATGACACGATGACCGAGCCACTGATATTCGAACTGTCCGCACCCGGCCGCCGCGCGCCCGCGCACGCGCCGGCGCAAGTGCCCGAACACAATCTGCCGCAGGCGTGCCTGCGCGAAGTGCCGCCCCCGCTGCCCGAGGTCTCCGAGTTGCAGACGGTCCGTCATTACACCCGTCTGTCGCAACGTAACTTCTCGATCGACACGCAGTTTTACCCGCTCGGGTCGTGCACGATGAAGTACAACCCGAAGATCTGCAATCGTCTCGCGATGCTGCCCGAGTTTCTCGACCGGCATCCGCTTGGGGGCGTCGAGCACGGCCAGGGATTCCTCGAGTGCATGTACGAATTGCAGGACATGTTGCAGGAAGTGACCGGCATGGCGGCAACGTCGCTGACGCCGATGGCGGGCGCGCAGGGAGAATTCGCCGGCGTGGCGATGATTCGCGCGTATCACGAGGCCCGCGGTGATCACGAGCGTAACGAGATCATCGTGCCGGATGCGGCGCACGGTACGAATCCCGCAACCGCGACGATGTGCGGATGCGTTGCGGTCGAGATCCCGACCGGCGCGGACGGGGATATCGACATGGACGCGCTGCGAGCCGCGGTTGGGCCGAATACCGCAGGCATCATGCTGACGAACCCGTCGACGCTCGGTGTGTTCGAGCGGCAGATCACCGAGGTCGCGAAGACCGTGCACGAAGCGGGCGGCCTGCTCTACTACGACGGCGCAAATCTGAACGCGATTCTGGGCCGCGCGCTGCCCGGGGACATGGGCTTCGATGTCATGCACCTGAACCTGCATAAGACATTCTCTACGCCGCATGGCGGCGGCGGCCCCGGTTCCGGCGCGGTATGCGTGAACGAGCGACTCGAGCCGTTCCTGCCGATGCCAATCGTCGGCAGGGAGTCGGGCGACGGCGGCGATCGCTACGTGTGGTTGACGGAAGCGGACCGGCCGCAGAGTATCGGCCGGCTGTCGGCGTTCATGGGCAACGCCGGTATCCTGCTGCGTGCCTACGTATACATGCGTGTGCTCGGTCGCCGGGGCATGCGGCGGGTATCAGAATTTGCGACGCTGAATGCGAATTACCTGATGACGCAGCTTGCGGAGCGCGGTTTCGACGTCGCGTTTCCGGAGCGTCGCGCGAGCCATGAGTTTATCGTGACGCTGAAGTCGATCACCCGCGAGACCGGCATTACCGCGATGGATTTCGCCAAGGCTTTGCTCGATCATGGGTTTCATGCGCCGACGACCTACTTCCCGCTGTTGATTCCGGAGTGTCTGCTGATCGAGCCGACCGAGACGGAGACGCGGGCTGATCTCGATGCCTTCGCGGACGCACTCGCCGCTATCCGCGATCAGGCGCGGTCGGATCCGGATGCGGTCAGGGCCGCGCCGGTCACGACGCCCGTGCGCCGCCTCGACGACGTGCGTGCGGCCAGGCAGCTCGACCTTGCGTGGCTTTCGGACGACTAATCGGCCTGATTGCCGCCGGCGCGGCTCCTGCCACCAGACCTGGAGAAACTATTGTCAGCACTGATTTGCGGCTCAATGGCCTACGACAACATCATGGTATTTCCGGGCCGGTTCAAGGAGTCGATCCTGCCGGACCAGTTGCACATTCTGAACGTCTCATTTCTCGTTCCCGAGATGCGCAAGGAGTTCGGCGGTTGTGCGGGCAACGTCGCCTATAACCTGAGCGCGCTGGGTGCCAATCCGCTGATCATGGCGACGGTCGGCACGGACTTCGACGGGTATGCGCAGCGCCTCGCCGACCTGGATCTCGACGTGCGTTTCGTGCGTACGATCGACGACAGGCTGACCGCGCAGGCCTATATTACGACGGACCTGGATGATAACCAGATCACGGCATTTCACCCCGGTGCAATGGACTATTCACACGAGAACCGGGTTCCCGTCGATGCCGGGGTTACGGTCGGCATGGTCTCGCCCGACGGCCGCCAGGGCATGATCGAACATGCGGATCAATTCGCCGACGCCGGGATCCCGTTCATCTTCGATCCGGGGCAGGGATTGCCGATGTTCGACGGCGAGGACCTGAAACGATTTATCGATCAGGCGACGTGGCTCGCCGTGAATGACTACGAGGGACAGATGTTGCAGGAGCGTACCGGGTGGTCCGCAGAAGAGATCTCGAAGCACGTCGAGGCGATGATCGTCACGCGCGGCGGCGACGGTTCCTCGATCTTCGTTGACAGCAAGGAGATCGAGATACCTGCGGTCACGGCCGCGGATATCCTTGACCCGACCGGCTGCGGCGATGCGTATCGTGCCGGGCTGCTGTTCGGCATCATGCGCAACATGTCCTGGGAGGACACCGGGCGCCTCGCGTCCCTGCTCGGTTCGATCAAGATTGCACATCGCGGCACCCAGAATCACGACATCAACTTCGAGGGCATTGCGCGCGCATTCGACGCGGCATTCGGTTATGAACTTTCTGCTTAGGGTTTCACTGCTTTTCCTGCTCGTCGCGGCGGCGCTTGCTGACGATCACTCTGAGAAAGAATGGCGCGGCACGCTGGAGCGGATATCTTCCGGCGTCGTGTCGATCAAGGTCGACAGCACGCGCGCATTCGATACGGAATGGAATCAGTCGAGCCAGGCGACCGGTTTCGTCGTCGACGCGGAGCGCGGATTGATCCTGACCAACCGCCACGTCGTGACGCCCGGGCCCGTGCGTGCGGAGGCGCTATTTAATAATCAGGAGGAAGTCGAACTGCGGGCCGTATACCGCGACCCGGTCCACGACTTCGGTTTCTATCGATACGATCCGGCGCAGCTCAAATATATAGAGCCGGTCGAGTTGCAGCTCGATCCCGCGGCGGCGGAGATCGGCCGCGAGATTCATGTCGTTGGCAACGATGCAGGCGAGCAGCTGTCGTTCCTGTCGGGTACGCTGGCGCGTCTGGACCGGCCAGCCCCGTCCTATGGCCGTGGAAATTACAACGATTTCAATACGTTCTACCTCCAGGCTGCGTCCGGCACGTCGGGTGGATCGTCCGGATCCCCGGTCATTTCGATCGACGGACACGTCGTCGCGCTCAACGCCGGCGCCAATTCGCAGGCGGCGTCCAGCTTTTTCCTGCCGCTGGATCGCGTGCAGCGCGTTCTGGAGCTCCTGCAGGCGGGCGAACCGGTCACGCGCGGCACGCTCGAGACGGTGTTCGTCCACCTCGCGTTCGACGAGTTACGCCGGCTCGGTTTGCGCGACGCTACCGAGGCCGATGTTCGACGCGAGTTTCCGGAACAGACGGGCATGCTCGTCGTCGACGAGATTATCCCGGACGGCGTCGCCGATGGTCAGCTGCAGGTCGGGGACATCATCATCGAGATCAACGGCGAGTTCGTCACGAGTTTCGTCCCGCTCGCAGCGATTGTCGACGGCAGCGTCGGCGAGTCCGTGACGCTGGTCGTCGAACGTTACGGCGAAGTCGTCGACGTCGAAGTCGCGGTTCGCGACCTGCACTCGATCACGCCGCGCGACTTCATCAGTTTCGGTGATGCCGTCGTGCATGATCTGTCGTATCAGCAGGCCCGCCATTACAATCGCGCGATCGACGGCGTCTACGTCGCGAATCCGGGTTATGTGCTGGCAAACGCGGCGATTCCCCGCGGCAGTGTGATCACGTCGCTCGGCGATGTGCAGGTCAGCACGCTCGACGACTTCGGGGGTGCGCTCGCGGACCTGGCCGACAAGGAGCGGGTTACCGTGCGGTTCTTCACCTTTGAGGACCCTGTCACGAGCAAGCTCGCCGTGATGACGATGGATCGTCGCTGGTTCCCGGTCGAGCGCTGTGCGCGCGACGACGCCACCGGTCTGTGGCCGTGCTTGACGCTGGAGAACGGTGGCGATGCGGAAACGCAGGAGCCGGCGACCGCGACGTACATCGCCCGCAACGATCGCCGCGCACGCGAGATCGCACCGTCACTCGTGCTGGTGAACTACCACATGCCTTATACGATCTCGGGCATTTCCGAGCGTCACTATTACGGCACCGGCTTGATCGTCGACGCCGGGCGCGGGCTCGTCGTCGTCGACCGCAATACCGTGCCCGAGGCAATGGGCGACGCGCGAATTACGTTCGCCGGGGAGCTCGAGGTGCCCGCGCGCGTGCGCTACGTGCACCCGGTGCACAATCTCGCGCTGCTCGAATATGACCCGGCACTGATCGGTGATACGCCGGTCCGCGCCGCGAAACTCGCGACGAAAACGCCGACGCAGGGCGAGTCGGTCTGGGTCATAGGCCTGCGGCCCGACCACAAATTGATCCAGCGGGAGACCGAGGTAGCGTCGGTGGACCCGCTGTTTCTGCCGTTGTCGCGGACGATGCGATTCCGCGAGACGAACCTGGAAGTCATTAGCCTCGTCAACGGCCCCGGCGACGTCGATGGCGTGATCGTCGACAAGCGGGGTCGCGTTACCGCATTGTGGTCGAGTTTCGCCTACCAGGTCGGACCGGACCTCGTGCAGGAAAATCGCGGTGTTCCGGCTGATCAGGTTGCGGATCTGTTGCAGCGGGCCGGCGGCGACCGCGAGTTGCGCTCGCTCGAAGTCGAGCTGAGTCCGGTGTCGCTGGCGACGGCGCGAAAGCTCGGGCTCGACGACGACAGTGTACGCAGCCTGTCGACCCACGATCCCGAACGACGGCAGGCACTCGCGGTGCTGCGCGCGGTCGCGGGGACGGCGGCAGCGGACGTGCTGAAACCCGGCGATTTGTTGCTGGCGATCGACGGCAATCCGGTGACCCGGTTCCGCGAGGTCGAGCTCGCGACGCAGACCGACGCGGTCGAAGTCACGTTGTTTCGCGACGGCGCACTGCTGACGGAGACAATCGCAACGATGCCGATGGACGGCCGCGGTGTGCGGCGCGCGGTGATGTGGGCCGGGGCGCTACTGCAGGCGCCGTATCGCGATATGTCCGCGCAGCGCGGCGTTGAGCCATTTGGCGTATATGTGTCCTATTTCGCATACGGGTCACCCGCGTCGCGTTACGGTTTGTTCGCGGGCCGTCGCATCGTCGAGGTCGACGGTATTCCGACGCCCGATATCGACCGGTTTCTTGACGTCGTGGCGGACAAGGCCGACAGGAGTTCGGTGTTGGTGAACACGGTGACCTGGAACGGCGCGGTCGACGTGCTGACGTTGAAACTCGACAAGACTTACTGGCCGACCTACGAGATCCTCTATCGCGACGACGAATGGCAGCGCATCGCATTCGAATAATCGCTTCTTGGACAACGCTCGCGTTCGTTGCGGCGCCGCTGTGCGCCGACGCCGTGGCCGGCGAACTCTTCAAATACCGTGACGAGAGCGGCGCACTGGTTTACAGCGACCGACCTCCTGCCGATGGCCGCGACGTCGAGCGCGAGACCCGCGCTTCGCAGTCCGCAATGTCGCCCGAGGTCGATATCCGGGTCGAAGCGGTCAACGGCAGAATGAGCCTGTGGGCAGACAACGGCTGTCACTGCCCGGTCGAGGTTGCGTTGCAGCTCACCGGTGGTTCGTACCGCGACGTCGACCCGGACAGCACCGTGCGCGGCGTCGTCCCGGCGCTGGGCAGCGCGCAATTGATGAGCTTGCAGCCGACCGGGGCCGGCCTCGAGCCCGACTACCGCTTCGGTTTCGTGTTCGGCGATCCTGAAGCGAGTCATGCACCCTCGGACGGCTATCGTCCGCCGTTCGCCGCCGGTCGCGAGTTCGTGGTCAGCCAGGCGTTCCCGGATGCGATCACGCACGTAACGCCGGACAGTCGCTACGCGATCGATTTCGCGATGCCGGAGCAGACGGATATCTATGCCGCGCGTGAGGGTGTCGTCGTCGAAGTCGCGCACGGCAATTTTCGTGGCGGGGCGGACTACGGCAAGTACGGGGCCGAAGCGAACGTCATCAAGATCATGCATGACGACGGCAGCTTCGCGCTCTATGCGCACCTGTCATGGGACTCGATCCGGGTGACGCCCGGCGAACGCGTCCGCCGCGGCGAGTACATAGCGAAGTCGGGCAACACCGGCTTCAGCACCGGCCCACACCTGCACTTCGTGGTAGTGCGGAACGAAGGACTGCGGTCCGTGTCGGTGCCGGTTGTGTTCAGCGATGGGCGCGGGGGTTATGTGACCGCGCGTAGTCGGGAACCACTCCGTAATCCCTGAGGGGCCCGTCCCGCCCGATCTTTTTCCGCAATAAACTTTTCCTGCCTGATGTCCGGAAAAGTTTTTGCGGAAAAAATCGGGCTTGATGCGCCCACCACCGCATCCGCGCGTCCATGGTCGCGCGAGCGGAAATTAGCCGGCGGAGTTCATGCGGAACTCGACCTTGATGTCTGGGGTAGGAGCGGGCGCGAACCGGTTTTTCCGGTGAGGGGTTGGGGACGGCCGCGAACCGATTTTTCCGGTGAGGGGTTGGGGACGGGCGTGAACCGATCCCTCCGTATGGCTACCCGGTTTCCGCGCGCGTAAGCCCAATAGAAAGCGCGACGGTCAACCATGCGATCATGAACGAGGAACCCCCAATCGGAGCGATCTCGCCGAAAGAAGCCGGCCCACCGAGTTTCGTCACATAGACGGACCCGCAGAACACCACCATCCCGAACACGAACAACCAGCCCGCGAATTTTCGCAGCATCGACGGCCCGAGTTGCATGTTCAGCAACGCGACGAGGAACAGCGCGAACGAATGGTAGGTCTGCATCTGCACGGCCCAGCGCCAGGACAGCCGATCGGCGTCGGTCAGCGAGTCCGCGAGGCCGTGGAACCCGTATGCACTGAGCATCGCACCGGTCGATAGCAGCACGGCGCCGATGATCATCAAAGCCTTGTCGTTTCTGGTCATGCCGATGCTCCCTCGCGTGGCCAGCGCACATTGTAACCACCGGCCGCGGCCGTGGGGCGTGCGGATTTCCCCTAGGCCTTTTCGCATGGGCCTGTTCGCATGGGCCTCTTCCCATGCTGGCATTTGCCTGCGACGCGATTGGGGCTATGCTGAGCGTATGCAACAACGACGACTTGGCGCCGGCGGCGCGCAGGTATCGGCGATCGGACTCGGCTGCATGGGCCTGGTCGGCTGGTACGGCGCACGCGATGACGCGGAAGCGGCCGCGACCGTCGCGCGGGCGCTCGACCTCGGCTGCACGCACCTCGACACGGCCGCGGTGTACCAGGACGGCGCCAACGAGCGCTTCGTCGGCGACTGCATCAAGGGGCGGCGCGAGGAGGTCTTCCTCGCGACCAAGTGCGGCATGGAGCGCTCGCCGGAAGGCAGAATTCAGGTCGACACCCGTCCGGAAACGGTTCGCGCATCCTGCGACGCGAGCCTCGCGCGTCTCGGCACCGACCGCATCGATCTGTTTTACCTGCACCGTATCGACCCTGACGTGCCGATTGAAGAGTCGATGGGAGCGATGGCGGACCTCGTCGAGGCGGGCAAGATTCTGCATGTCGGCGTATCGGAGGCCAGCGCGGAAACGCTCGAGCGCGCGCATGCGGCGCACCCGGTGGCGGCGCTGCAGAGCGAGTTATCGCTGTGGACGCAAGGGTCGGCGCGGCCATCGCTGGAGAAGTGCCGTGAACTCGGCATCGCTTTCGTTGCCTATAGCCCGCTCGGCCGCGGATTCCTGAGCGGGGCGATCACGAGCGCCGGGGATCTTCCTGCCGACGATACGCGCAGGATTTTTCCGCGCTTCGCCGAAGCGAATCTCGACGACAACGTGGCGGCCGCGCGGCACGTGCGCGCCGTAGCGGAGCAGATGAACGTGACGCCGGCGCAGCTCGCGCTGGCCTGGGTCCTCGCGCAATGGGAGGGCGTGCTGCCGATCCCGGGTACGAAAAAGCGCAGATACCTCGAGGAGAACCTGGCGGCGGCCGAAATCCGTCTCGGTGCGCAGGAGCTGGCCGACATCGACCGACAGTTGCCCGAGCGGCTCGCCCACGGCGCCCGCTACCCTGAGTCGATGTTAGGATCACTGAATAATTAGAAGCGTGCGACGCAACGTCAGCGCGCGTCAGGAGGATGTGACATGACGACATTGCAGGAAAGAATCGCGAATGAGCGGCGACGGCTGCGCCTCGTTCGGATGAAGATGGTCGGGGCGATAGAAGCGCAGGCGCAGAGCGACGAGTCCTATGTGCCGTTTTATGTGGCGGCGGCCGACTACATCGACTCGACGATGCAGCGGTTGCACGAACAGGACATCAAGATGCGCAATATGATTATCGAGAAGGTCGGCGAGGTCGACGACAGCGTCGAAAAAGCGCTCGGCGAGCTCGATGAGCGTCTCGAGGGCGCGAAGGCACAACTGAAACCCTTTCTCGAGGCGCGCGACGCGCTCAGGGAAAACGGCACTGAGGCGCTGGAGCGGTTCGAGAAGATCGGCAAAGAGTACTCGGACTTCATCGTCGCGAACATGGGGCATCATGGCGGGACGACCGACCTGGCGGCGAAACTGTTTTCGACGTCCGACTGGGAGTATATGGCCGACGTGACCGATGAGCAGTTGCAGCAGGACGACGACCTGTTCGAACGCGTGGAGCAATCGGCGCCGGACGCGGTCCGGCACATTTCGGCCTAACCCGGCCCGGGCAGAAGAGGTCAGGTGTTGATCGCGTTCATCACGCTGACGTAAGCGGTGACGTCTCCGCTGAAATGACTCACCCATTGGCTGAATGTTTCGGCGGGCATCGGTCGGCTGATGAAAAATCCCTGCGCCTTTTCGCAGCCCTGACTCGTCAGCCAGCGCATCGCCGGTCGTGACTCGACGCCCTCGGCGAGCACGGTCATGTTGAGGCTGTGCGCGAGTTCGATCGTCGCGCGAACGATGGCGACGTCGCGGCGATTGTCCGGTAGTTCGGCGACGAATGAACGGTCGATCTTGAGTTCGTCGACCGGCAGATTCTTGATCCAGGCCAGCGACGAGTGGCCGGTGCCGAAGTCGTCGATCGCGATGCGTGCGCCGAGATCGCGCAGACACTGCAGCACGACCGTCGCGTATTCGAAGTCGTGTACGAGCGAGTTCTCGGTAATTTCCAGTGTCAGGTAGCGGGGGTCGAGATCGTGGTCGCGCAGCGTTTCGCGGATGAAGATCGGCAGCTTCGGGTCCCGCAGATCTTCGCCGGTCAGATTAACGGATACCGGCACGTCCAGGCCTTCCTCGAGCCACAACCGGCATTCGCGAACAGCCGTTTCCAGCGCCCATTGCGTAATCAGCGGTATGTTGCCCGAGCGTTCGGCGATGTTGATGAAATCCGCCGGCGGCAGGAAGCCGAGTGTTGGGTGATCCCAGCGGACCAGCGCCTCCGCGCCGCAAACGGCGCCGTCCTCGAGCCTGACCTTCGGCTGCATGTATAGCTTGAGTTCGTGTTCGCGCACGCCACGGCGCAAGTCACCGAGGATCGCGAGCTGACGCGCGTAGCGTTGCTCCTTGCCCGGCTCGTAGATGTTGATGCCGTCCGTCGTCTCGCGCGCGTCATTCTTCGCAACTGCCGCGTGCAGCATCAGCGTGTCGGGGTCGCTGCCGTGCTGCGGGAATTCGCAAATGCCGATACACGCGGCAACGTTCACGTTGACGTCGTGTACAGACAAGCCGGCGCCGAGTAGCCGCAGAATATCCTCAGCGGTTTCCCATGCCGCGTGGCTGTCGACATCTTCCATGATGACGAGAAACTGGTCGCTTTCGAGTCGTGCCAGCGTGTGTCTCGCATCGACAGTTGCGCGTAGCCGCTCGGCGGCCTGTGCCAGCAGCGCATCGGCGATATCGTGACCGAAGGAAGCGCCGAGATCGCTGAAACTGTTCAGGTCTACGAGCATGATGCTGAGCGGAATCTCGCGCCCTTCCAGTCTGTTCAGCATCGTCTGCAACCGTTGTTCGGCCTGGAACCGGTTCGGCAGCCCGGTCAGGCGGTCGAAGTGTGCGTGGTAGGTGACCTCTTCCTCGCGTTCCGCGATCCCCTTCAGCATTGCGTTCAGCGCGTCGGCGAGTTCACCGGTATCGCCGGCCGCTCCGGTTCGGGGCAACTGGCTGTAGTCGCCCATCCCGATGCGCCGGGCTGCGGCCGTCAGACTTTCGAGTGACGTCATCAGGCTTGCGGCCACTCGGCCGGCCCAGACCACGCCGAGCATAAGAGTCACGAGCCCGGTCACGACCGCGGCGGCGACCAGCGGACGCGCCGGCACGTCCGCCCCGTTCGCCACAATATAGATAGCGATCAGCGTCCCGACCTGGGCGATCAGGACGATTGTCACGATCAGCAGCAGCAGCTTCGAACGCAGGTTTGGCAATGCCGACTCCGGGGCGGAGATCCTTCTCCGATAACCTCATCGTAGCGACTGCGCTCGACCAGTTATGGGAAATCCGTCACGTACTCAGCATGCCGGGCGCCATTCCCGTGGGCCCTCCCTGTGGCGCCTGGCGCAGCTCCTGCTGATGGATTCGGCGCAGCTTCCGGTAGGCTACGAGCCCGGCATCGCTCGGGACGAGGCGGTCACCGCCCGCGTCATCGACGTTTGCCGGCTGCTGCGACGCGACGATGGGCAGATCGTCGTCGAACACCAGGAACTGGGAGAAACGGCCCCAGAGGTCGACGAGAGGGTGCAGGGGCCGCGGCACGTGGTGATACCAGCGCACGCAGACTTCCGTCTGCTGATCATCGACCGGAAAGAATGTCGCGGCCAGCGTGAAGCTCTTGCCGACCCTGTTGAACCACAGCGTCGGGTAGACGAAGTCGACGTATTGGCGGTTGTTTTTGCGCTTGTTGTCGAGGAAAAACAGGAAGCCGCCGTCGCGCGATTCCACGCGCACCCGCGTGCGCGGATCGCGGATGAAGGCGCCTATGCTGCGCCGATGCACGAATGGCAGGTGGCTGTAGTCGAGTACGTTCTCGATAGCGCGGGTGTAATGGGCGTTCCACAGGTAGCTGACTTCGCCGAAATGCATATCTTTGACGAGTTCTGTGCGCGGCGGCGGCGGGAGATCTGCCGCCGCTGCGGCCGGGCCGCGCCAGCTCCACAGGTAGCCGTCTGCCTCTCGGACCGGCCGCGTTGGCACTCGCAGCTGGTCCGGAATTTCCCAGTCGTCGCCCTCGGCCGGCACGCGCATGCATTGTCCGGCAGCGCCGAACCGGAACCCGTGAAATCGACATTCGATCGTATCGCCCTGAACTCGACCGAGGCTCAGCGCGGCGCCGCGGTGTGCGCAGCGATCCGGCATGCAGACCGCGTCGCCGGAGCGCGTGCGCCAGAATACGAGTCGCTCGCCGAATCGGGTTTTGGCTACGGGGCGCTTCCCGAGCTGGCGCGAGCTGAGCACCGGATACCAGTGCCCGCTGGAGAGTACTGTCATGCGGTTATCTTGCGTGAGCGCAGCGCGCGGGTGCAAGGGGATCACGCGCTTTGCGGGATGCATGCGTCTGGGGTCTAATGCGCGTTGCCGCGCTCATTTCGCCGAGGATCCGAGAGTGACGAAACCGTCTACGATAAAGCCTTTCGCCGCCGGCGATATCTTCCTGGGTTGCACCTATCTCAATGACGCGAGCGACGATCATGCCGGCGACGGCCGGATTCTGCAGTACGACCGCAATATGGTGCCGAAGGGTACGCTTTATACCAAGGGTACGAGCCACCTGATCGTCAACCTGCGCTTCGGGCCGGACGGCATTCTGTGGGCATTCGACCCGTTCGAGTATGCGGTCGTGCGCGTGTCGCCCGACGGCGAACAGCTGCCCGCGCAGGACTTTGGCGAACGCGGCTGGGGCTCGGTCTGTTGCGGGCACGATGGCAGCATATTCCTGACCGAATACCTGAACGGCAACAAGCCATATGAAGGCGGCGACATGCGCACGTTGCCCGGAACGGATGTCGTCGGCTACGGGAAAATCGCAAAATTCGACGCGAATTTCGCCCGCGTCGCAGAATTCGACACCGAACTGTCGCCATCCATGACCGGGTTTCACGGTGTCACCCACAGCTCGATGCACCCGAATGGCCGCACGATGGCGTTCATGACCGATCTCGGCATGCGCGTGATGCTGATGGATACGGATACCGGTCAGCAGCTGCCCGACCTCGTGACTTACCCCGGCGGCGAGGAGTACATGCGCAAATGGACGACCGGTGTCGCTTATCTGCAGGACGGCACGTTGCTACTGTTGCGTGGGAGTTTTATCGACTTCATTGACGAGCAAGGCGATTCGCAACGCACGATCGAGCTGGACGAATATGGTTACGCGATGATCACCGTCGCGGCCGACCAGGCGCATGTGTTCGTGACGAATATCTTCACCGGCGTGATGTCGAAAGTCGGGTTGGACTCCGGCGAGATCGTCGGTCAGATCGACACCGGAATGCGTAAGCCGTGTCGCAGCCTCGCCGGCGTCGCGGAATTCGGCGGTTAGAGGTATTCGCGGCACGCCGATGCAGTCTTTCATCGCATTTTGGGAGGTGCTGTTCCTGCAACGCCCGCGTTTGGGGCTGGCCTTGATGCTCGCGCTGGTCGCGTTCTTTGCCCTGTTCATCCCGGACTTCCGGCTCGACGCATCCGGCGACTCGTTGCTACTCGAGAATGACGTGGACCTGCGCTACTACCGCGGGACGACCGCGAGGTATGGGTCGGACGAGTACCTGGTCATCACCTATTCGACGCCCGGGGATCTGTTCGCCCCCGGCACCCTGGCTGATCTGCAGAAGCTGCGCGACGAACTGCTCGCGCTCGACGGGTTCTCGTCGGTCATTTCGATTCTCGACGTGCCGCTGATCAACAGCCCGCGAACGTCTCTGCAGCAGCTGCAGGAAGAAGTGCCGACGTTGCTGAATCCGCGCACCGATATCGAGCTGGCGCGGAAGGAATTGACGAGCAGCCCGCTTTACGAGCAGCTGCTGATGAGTACCGACGGCCACACGACGGCGATTCTCGCCCGATTCCGGCTCGACGACGAGTTGGCTACGTTGCTCGCCGAGCGCGACGAGTTGCGTGAGCAGCTAGTGTTCGGCGATCTGCCGCGCGAAGCGCGGCGTCGGATGGATGAACTCGACGCCGCGATCAACGAGCATCGCGTGCGCCTTACGGCGCGGCAGCAGGCCGACATCGCGCGCGTCAGGACCATTCTGGACGAGCATCGCGGCCGGGCGGAGCTGCGCCTTGGCGGCCTGCCGATGATCGTGACCGACATGCTCGAATATATCGAACGCGATGTCATCGTGTTCGGCGCAGGTATCCTGATCTTCCTGATCGGCCTGATGACCACGATCTTCAGCCGGCCGCGCTGGGTCATCCTGTCGATGCTTGCGTGCTTCTCGGCGATCATCGTCATGATCGGTTATCTCGGCATGGTGAGGTGGCCCGTCACCGTGGTGTCGGCGAATTTCGTCGCGCTAATGCTGATTTTCGGCCTGTCGATCGCCGTCCATCTGATCGTTCGCTATCGCGAGTTGCACTCGGAGCACCCCGATGCAGACCAGCTATGGCTCGTGCGCAATACGGTGTACGAGAAGTTCCTGCCGTGTCTGTTCACCGCCCTAACGACGATGATTGCGTTCGCCTCGCTGCTCGTTAGCGGCATTCGTCCCGTCATCGACTTCGGCTGGATGATGGTCAGCGGTATGGTCGTCGTGATGATCATGACGTTTACGGTATTCCCGGCCGGATTGATGTTGTTGTCGCCGGGGGAGCCGCAGACGCGCCGCGTTGCAACCGGCGCGATTACCGGTTTTTTGGCGAACCTCGTCGAGAAGGGGCCGCGCTCGATGGTGGTGTTTTATCTCGTTGTCGTCGTTGTCAGCATCGTCGGCATAGCGCGGCTCGACGTCGAGAATCGATTCATCGACAACTTCAAGGATACGACCGAAATCTACCAGGGCATGGTCAAGATCGATCAGGAGCTCGGCGGTACGACTCCACTCGACATTATTATCGACGCGGATCCGGCGTTTTTCGCCGCCGACGACGCGCCGGCCGGCGGGGTCGACGACGAGTTCGACGACGAGTTCGACGACGAGTTCGACGACGAGTTCGAAGACGAATTCGACGACGAGTTCGCCGCGGACGAGGGTGATCTCGGTTCGACGAGCTTCTGGTACAACACGTTCCAGCTGCAGACCGTGAGCGGGATTCACGACTGGCTCGAGAGCCTGCCCGAGACCGGCAAGGTGCTGTCACTGGCGACGACGATCGAAGCATTGAAAACGATTAACGACGACGAGGAAGTCAGCACGTTCTTCCTGTCGATCCTCTACAAGCGATTGCCGCCGGACGTAAAAGCCGCGCTGTTCGATCCCTACATGTCGCAAGACGGCAACCAGGTGCGCATTTCGGTACGTGTCTTCGAATCGGATCCGAACCTGCGGCGTCAGGAGCTGTTGGAGCGCATTCGCACGCACATTGTCGAGGAAGTCGGAATCGCGCCGGAGCGGGTCCACCTGACCGGCATGCTCGTCCTGTACAACAACGTGCTGCAGAGCCTCTATCAGTCGCAGATAGCAACGCTGGGCTTCGTGTTCCTCATGATTCTGATGATGTTCTTCTTGCTCTACCGTTCGCCGTCGGTGGCGTTGATCGCGATCGTGCCGAATATACTCGCAGCCGGGGCGGTGCTCGGGTTAATGGGGCTACTGTCGATTCCGCTGGACATTATGACGATCACGATTGCCGCGATCGTCATCGGCATCGGCGTCGACGATACCATTCACTACCTGCATCGATTCCGCGCCGAATATGGGCGCGACGGTGACTATGTCGGCGCGATGAGGCGTTCGCACGGCACGATCGGTCGTGCTATGTACTACACGTCCATTATCGTCAGCGTCGGGTTCTCGGTACTCGTGCTGTCGAACTTCTATCCGACGATCTACTTCGGCATCCTGACTGGATTCGCCATGCTGTTCGCGATGTTCGCGAACCTGACGTTGCTGCCGTTATTGCTGATCTGGATCCGCCCGCTGCGGCGAGCAGTCGCTGCGCGTCCGGCGTGATCGCAGCGCGGCCGCAGACTGGCGAGCGTCGCCGGATGCCTGGTACCAGACGCTAAAGTCGCGATCGGCGGTCGCGAAATCCGCCAGTGGATCCTGGCTGTCGATGTCGAAGGCGTTGAAGCCTACCCGCTCCATGTAGTGCAGCTGTTCGAGCAATACGTCGCCGATGGCCCGTAACTGCCCGGCGAAGCCGTAGCGTTCGCGCAGCAAGCGCGCGTAGGAGTACGCGCGTCCGTCGCGAAACGTCGGAAACTCGAGCGCTATGACCGCGAGGTCGGGGATCGCGTCGGCGATCGCTTCAGGGTGTTCGTCGCTGCGCAGCCGAACACCTACCGGCTCGGTGCGCGCGCGCAGCGCAGCCTCGTTGGCGCGCCAGGTCTCGAGCGACACGAGCAGTGGCCCGGTCGCGGGCAGAGCAGCGCCGTCGACCACTTGCGTGTACGGATCTTGCGCCAGTTGTCGATCGACGACGAGCGCCACTATGCGGCCTCCTGTTCCTTGCCGTCCGGGTCGTAGACGGCCGCGCGGAACTGCTCCATACCCACGCGTCGATACGTGTCGAGGAACCGCTCGTCGTCGACGCGGATTTCGAGATACAGGTCGACGATTCGCTCGATGGCCGCGGGTACCTCGGACTGAGGCAGGCCGGGCCCGACCCTGTCGCCGAGCGACGCATTCTCGTCGGACGAGCCGCCGAGCGTGAGCTGGAAAAACTCCTCGCCGCGCTTGTCGACGCCGAGGATACCGATATTGCCGACGTGGTGATGCCCGCACGCGTTCATGCACCCCGAGATGTTGATCGTCAGGTCACCGACTTGCTGCAGCTTCTCCGACAGCGCCCCGCCGGAATCGGCGAAGTGCAGGCCGATGTCCTGTGCGATTGGAATGGAGCGCGCATTCGCCAGCGCGCAATAGTCGAGTCCCGGGCAAGCGATGATGTCGGACGCGAGCCCGATATTGGGCGTTGCCAGTTCGAGTTCCGCCAGCCCTTGCCACAACGTATGCAGATCCGCTTGGCGCACGTCGACGAGCACCAGGTTCTGGCGATGACTGACGCGCAACTGACCGAAGCTGAACTCGTCGGCCAGGTCCGCGACACGATCCATCTTGTCCGCGGACATGTCGCCCGGAATTCTGCCGGGCGCCTTCAGCGAAATGTTGACGATCGCGTAGCCGGGGGTCTTGTGCTCGACCACATTGCTTCGCATCCACGCGTCGAACTGCGGATCGTTGTCACGCAGTCTTTGCAGCTCGTTGCCGATGTCCTCCCCCGATTCGTACGCGGGCGGTCGGAAATACGCGTCGATACGCGCCGACTCGGCCGGGTCGATCTTCAGCACGCCGTTGCGGATATCGTTCCACTCCGCTTCGACGAGTTCGCGATACTTGTCGATGCCGAGTGCGTTGACGAGAATCTTGATGCGTGCCTTGTAGATGTTGTCGCGACGACCGTACATGTTGTAAATCCGCAGGATCGCTTCGACATAGGAAACGATATTCTCGGGCTCGATCCAGTCGCGAATGGTCTTGCCGATCACGGGCGTCCGTCCCTGACCGCCGCCGACGATGACTTCGAATCCGGGGTCGCCGGCAGCGTTCAGGTGCATGCGCAAACCGATGTCGTGCACGGCAACGGCCGCCCGGTCGTGCGGGGCGCCGGTCACGGCGATTTTGAACTTGCGCGGCAGGTAGGAAAACTCCGGGTTCAGTATCGAGTACTGGCGCAGGATCTCGCACCAGACGCGCGGATCCTGGATCTCGTCGCGCGCACACCCGGCGTAGTGATCGGCGGTAATGTTGCGCACGCAGTTGCCGGATGACTGCATGGCATTCATCTCGACATCGGCGAGGTCGGCGAGAATGTCCGGCGTTTCTTCGAGTTTGATCCAGTTGAACTGGATGTTCTGGCGCGTCGTGAAATGGCCGAAGCCCCGGTCGTACTTGCGCGCGATGTGCGCCAGCTTGCGCAGCTGGTCCGCTGACAGGCAGCCATAGGGTACGTTGACGCGCAGCATGTAGGCGTGCAGCTGCAGGTAGAGCCCGTTCATCAGCCGCAGCGGCTTGAACTGATCCTCGCTGAGTTCTCCGCTGAGGCGCCGGTCCACCTGCCGCCTGAACTGGTCGACGCGCTCATCAACCAGGTTTCGGTCAAATTCGTCGTAGCGATACATTCAGATCTCCGCCTCGATGGTGGGGCCCGCGGCGCGTATCGCTTCGCGGATCACGTCCGGCGTCCGCATGCCGTCGCGCTCGGTCACCGAGATCAGGTTCGGATCGATCACCAGGTTGGCCTGCTCGTCGACGAGCCCTCGTCGGAGCAGTTCCTGTGCCGCGGCTTCGTCGTCGACGAGCGCCCCGGCGGCGATCGATTCATCCCAGCCGCCGTCATGCGTGCGGAACACGACGAGGCCGTCGCCGAGGCGATTTGCGATGAGCATCTGTGCCATGTTGCGGTGCCATGTAGATGCGACATAGGCGCTTATCGGTATGTCGCAGACCAGCGCGGGGGCCGAAGCCCCCACTGTAAAGCACTAGTGTACTGGCGCTAAGACCGCGCCGCTAAACGGATTTCTTAGTTGCAGATAAACGCAGGTTATAAGGCCAAGGCGCGTCTACGGTCAGGCCAGCCGGCGTTTTTTACGGCGTTTGCCGATCATCTCCGGCGCGTTGACATTGGCGAGCTTCATCCGTTCGAACTCGATGTCCGGATCCGGCGCCTGTCCCGAATTGGCGTTTTTCTCGTCCCAGGCTTTGACTTCTTCGAGCAGCTTGCGCACGTGTTTTACCTGCCAGCGGCGCTCGTCCTTGCCCTTGTCAGTAAGTACGAGTTTGCGTCGGCGGCGGTCGTTCGGATCGATGACCTCCGCGACCATACCCTGCGTCATCTGCGACGATATGTAACGAGAGATTGACGACTTCGGCAGGCCGGTTGCATCGCACAGGTCAGTGACCGTCGGGGGTCGCCCGAGTTCGTTCAGCACGACGGTTGTCAGTTCGACGAGCATCTGCCCGAGCGGGATGCTCCCGTAGCGCGACATGTACATGTGAATGATGCGCCAGAAAATAACCATCTGCGCTTCTGCGGTCGGCGACCATCCTTCCACCTTTGGGCTGAAGTGGTTGGAAGCTTTCATTAACATTGTTGCCCCTCGTTAACTCGTTTTCCGACGTCAAGAATATTGTATTCAATATCATACTGGCCGAAAAGCTGCGGCTCAACTTATTAGGAACATTTTTGATCGAACACGCGACGCGGCAAATTGCCGCGTCGCGTAGCTAAATCTGTTGTGTAAATGGGCTAATATTGACCTAAATGTTATAGGAAACATGTACTTGCTAACAGCGAATAAACAGTAGTCGGCAGTCCGATAATTTACCTATCTGAACCGTTAGAACCATAAAAAGGATCGAAACGGACACGTGACTATCTTATTAGTGACTGCGCTGTCATCGCCTCGCCGCGACGATCGCTGCATCCGCGGCGGCCAGGCGCGGCGAATACTCAAGCAATAATCTGGCCCCGCCGAAGCCTGATATGTGAAGATGCAATCCGATGCCCCCTCACTCAAATGACATAGACCGGCCGAAAAGCCGCAATCTGAGACCGCTGCGCGATTTGTGGCCTTTCATCAGCCCGTACAAGGGCACGCTGGGCATAGCGATGGTCGCGCTGTTGATTGCGTCCGGCGCGCTGCTCGTCGTGCCGATGGCGGTGCGCGACGTTATCGACAGCGGCTTCTCAGTCGCCGATGCGGAAAAGGTGGACAAGTATTTCGTCTACCTGCTCGGCGTCGTGCTGCTGCTCGGCGTCTTCGGCGCGGCGCGCCAGTACTTCGTCACCTGGCTCGGCGAGCGCGTCGTCGCAGATCTGCGCGATGCGGTCTACCGGCATGTCATTCGCATGGATCCGGCGTTCTTCGAGGTCACGAAGATCGGCGAGGTGCTGTCTCGGTTGACGGCGGATACGACGCTGATCCAGTCGATATCCGGCGTCGGCATTTCGATTGTGCTGCGTTCGTCGATTCAGTTCGTCGGCGCGCTGATCCTGCTCGGCATGACAAGCCCGCGGCTCATGGGCTACATCGTCGTGCTGATGCCCGCGGTGCTGGTGCCGATCGTGCTGATCGGTCGCTGGGTGCGTCGCCTGTCGCGCGCGTCGCAGGACCGCATCGCGGATGCGAGCGGGCTGGCCACGGAAACGCTGTCCGCGGCGCAGACCGTGCAATCGTTCACCGCGGAGGAGAACGAAAGCCGTCGCTTCGGCGAATCGATTCGCCTGAGTTTCGAAGTCGCGGTGCAACGCGTGCGCGCGCGGGCACTATTCTCGATGTCGGCGACCAGCGGGCTGTTTGCGGCGCTGATCGTCGTGCTCTGGATCGGCGCGCGCGCGGTACTGAACGGAGAGATGACGGGCGGCGAGCTCGGCCAGTTCGTGCTCTATGCGATGTTCGTCGCGATGTCGGCGGCGATGCTCAGCGAGACCTGGGGCGAGCTGCAGCGCGCGGCAGGCGCGATGGAGCGTCTGCTCGAATTGCTGGGTGCCGAACCCAGTATCCGCACGCCGGAAAACCCGGTCCCGTTGCCGGATACGCGCGACGGTCGCATCCATTTCGACAACGTATCCTTCAGCTACCCGTCGCGCCCCGATACCCTGGCGATGAACGGTTTTACGCTGGAAGTCGAGCCGGGTGAGCGAATTGCATTCGTCGGCCCGTCGGGCGCCGGCAAAAGCACCGCCTTCCAGCTGCTGATGCGTTTTTACGATCCGCACGCGGGTGCGATCCTCGTCGACGGCGTCGACATTGCGGCGGCGCGGCCCGAGGACGTGCGCGCAAGAATCGGTATCGTTCCGCAGGAGACCGTGATCTTCGGTGCCAGTGCGCTGGAGAACATCCGCTTTGGCCGGCCCGGCGCGACCGACGCAGAGGTCGAGGCGGCGGCGCAGGCGGCTGCAGCCGACGGGTTCATTCGTGAGCTGCCTGACGGTTACGACACCTACCTGGGTGAGCGTGGAACGCGTTTGTCCGGTGGCCAGAAACAGCGTGTGGCAATCGCGCGTGCGATTCTGAAAGATGCGCCGATCCTGTTGCTGGACGAGGCGACCAGTTCGCTGGATGCGGAGAGCGAGCGGCTCGTGCAACAGGCGCTCGAGTATCTCGAACAAGATCGGACGACGATCATCATTGCGCACCGGCTGGCGACCGTGCTCGAAGCCGACCGCATCGTCGTCATGAATGAGGGGCGCATCGTCGACGTCGGCAAGCACGATGAACTCGTGCAGCGCGACCCGCTTTATGCGCGACTTGCGGAACTGCAATTCGGCGAGCCGGAAAGCCCGGCAGCGGGGGACTACGGTCTGCTGCCGGAGGCCTCCAACCAGTGAGCACAGCGCTCGTCGGCGCGATATGCGAGTGCGCTTGGTCGCTGCCGCTGGCGCCGACTACATCAGATATGGTTTCTGGCTAGCGTCAGTTTCGCCGGCGCCATTCCGCGTCGAGCCGGACGCGTCGTTCAGAGCCTCGACGGCCTGGCGTATTTTTGGCGCCGCTGCCGACAGCGTGGGTTCGACGTCTCGCGCCGTAATGATCCCGCCTCCCTGAAGGGCCGTGCATAACTCGTTCAGAGAAACATAAATGTCGTTAAGGTCGGCCGCGATATCGCGCAGTGAGCCTGCTTTATCGTTGTTGTTATGCATAAATACAGGATACCGTGTGCTATCGTCCCGGTCTGGCGAATACAACATAATTCGGGATAGCGCACATGAACGAGCATGGTGCTGCGACGCCGGAATCGCGTAACGAGCGCTTCAGCTACACCGGCGTCACGTCCGAGTACTTCCGTATCTGGATCGTCAGCTTGTGCCTGACGGTGCTGACGCTCGGCATCTATTCGGCCTGGGCGAAAGTCCGGAAGCGTCGCTATCTATACCGCTCGACGCACCTCGCCGGCGGAAGTTTCGATTATCACGCGGATCCGGTCGTGATCCTCAAGGGCCGGCTGGTGGCGGTTGCGGCGCTGCTTTGTTACGTCGCGGTCGGCTACTTCGCGCCCGGCGTCGATGCGTTGATAATGCTGGTGATCGTCGCGTTGATTCCGTGGCTGATCATCCGGTCGCGCATGTTCAACGCGCGCTACACGTCGTATCGTAATCTGCGGTTTCGGTTCGATCCCGCGTACCGCGAAGCCTATACGATTATTTTCGGTTGGTATTTGCTGGCAGCGCTGACGCTCGGCGCGCTGTATCCGTACGCGCATTATCGTCGGAGCAAAATGCTGATCGACAACGCGCACTTCGGCAATCTCCAATTCGCGCTGGCCAACGTGAACCGGGGTTTTTACGCCACGTACATCAAGGCATCGCTGCTGATCCTCGCGGCGATCCTGGTCGGACTATTTGCGGGCGGCGGGGCCGCAACGTTGCTGCCGGACGGCGCTGACGGCGAGACGCAGGCAGGCGCCGTCATTCTCGGTATCGTGCCGATGATCGTCGCGATTTCGATCGCCGCGTCGTACATTCAGCCCGCGATTGCGAAGTTGATATACGGCAACACGAGCATTGGCGAGCACGAGATCGTTTGCGACTGGAGAATTCCACGCGTCGTCTTCATCAACTTTACGAATTTCATCGCGATCGCGCTGACACTGGGGCTCGCGATCCCGTGGGCCACGATTCGTCTGCAGCGTTACCAGTTCGAGAACCTGTCCGTCGACGTGCGGGGCGATATTGATTCGATTATCGCCACGCAGTCCGACGAAGTGTCCGCGATGGGCGAGGAAATCGGCGAGGCGTTCGATATCGACATCGGTCTCTAATTGGCGCGAATGACCACGCTGGCCGCGAAATATTACGACGGGCGCAGCGCGATCGGCCGAGACGTGTCGGTCAACCTGTCGGTGCGCGGCAGCCTCGCGTTCGAGGACGAAGGCGTTCGCTATCGGTTCGCGCTCGAGGAACTCGCCGTCTCGCCACGCATTGCCGGCCAGCCGGCTATTGTGGATATGCCCGACGGCGGTCGAGCGGAGATTGGCGATGTCGACGCTTTTTTTGCGGCAATCGCCGACCCGGATCGCCGGGGCATGGACTGGGAGCATCGGCTAGAGAAATACTGGTCGCGCGTTCTTCTTGCGGTTGCGCTGACCGGCGTCATCGCGTGGCTGGGCATGGCCTACGGCGTGCCGTTGATTGCGCGCGGTGCGGCCGCGGTCACCCCGGTCGAACTCGACAACGCGATCGGCACCGAGGGGCTCGAATTGCTCGACGGTGCGGTATTCGATCCCACCGGGCTGACGGATGAGCGGCAGGCGGCTTTGCGTAGCGCGTTCGCAGATGTCGTTGCCGTCGTCGGGGACGAGCACGCGTTTCGGATCGAGTTTCGCGTCGGCAATCAACTCGGACCGAACGCGATCGCGTTACCGTCCGGCATCGTCGTGATGACCGACGAACTCGTCGCGCTGGCCGAGCACGACGACGAACTCGCGGCGGTCATGGCGCATGAGGTGGGGCATGCGCGGCACCGCCACGCATTGCGTTCGCTCATCCAGAATTCGCTGATCGCCGGTTTGCTGTTCGTGCTGCTCGGCGACCCGAGCGGGGCTACAACAATAGCGGCCGGCATTCCGACGCTGCTGATCGAGCTTAGCTACTCGCGCGAGTTCGAGCGCGAGGCCGACGACGTTGCATTCGAGTACCTCGCGGTGCGCGACATACCGGATCACCGATTTACTGACTTGTTGACGAGGCTCGAGGCCGAGGGGCCCGAAGAGGGCATCGGCAGCCTGCTGTCGAGTCACCCGCGGGCCGGCGAGCGCATTCGGCGCTAGGCCGTGTCGGAAACGAACGCGCCGCGGTTTTGCCGGAGCTGCAGCGTCAGGAACTCGACGCCGACGCGCCACATGCGCTGCGGGTCGCCTGGCGCGCGCCGGCAGTGACGCACCACGCCGATTGCGCTCAGTACCTCACAGTCGATTTTCATTCGTGCCCCGGTCGGTATCGCGTGTTCAGTGCGGAGCCGGAGTCCGTTCGGCGAGAGGTCGTCGGTTACGGTGCGAATGTTCTCGACCGCGAAATGACCGAATACGCGGCAGGCGACTTCCATCTGTTTCGGCGTCCGCCCGATGGCGCGGCGTGCGTCGCCGTCGATGTTCCGCTTGACCGCTGGATAGAGTGGTCCGTCGCAGCGCGCGCAGCGCGCCGAGGCAGGGATCATTTCGCCGTGATCATGTGGCGTGTGGCACAGCGGACAGCGATCCGGGTCGTCGTCGACCGGGTCCGGAAACGGATCACCCGGGTCGCTCGCTTCGAATGTCGGCGTCCGGCCGCTGAGGTCGGGTTCGACGCGTCGTTCCTTGGGTGTACCCGCCAGAGTCTGGTCGTAGTCCGCGCGTCGCTCGGGATCGATCAGCGTCGCGTAGGCTTCGTTGATCAGCATCGCATCCCAGTGGTCACCGCCGAGGTCCGGGTGCATTTTCATGCGCTGCATCAGCGTACGGTAGCTCGTCCGGATGATCTCCTCCGGCGCGTCCTCCTGCACATGCAGGATGCGGTAGTAATTGCGTCGATTATTCACGTGGTCGGACTCTCGTCGGTCATGTCGGCACGAAACCGCAAACCCTTTAGAATTGACCAATCTAGCGGTGGAGAAGTCGCATGTCGTTGACCAGTTCACGATTACGTCAAGTCGCGTGGCCCCTCGCGATGGCCCTGATCTCGTGCCTCGCCGTTGCGTGCGCGCCGGACGATGCGCCAGAGACAGTCACGGCCGGGCCGGTCGCCGCGGATGCCGGTCCGTTTACCCCGGAGGGTGAACGTGCGGCTGAGACGATAACGGCGGCCAGGCTGATTGAGCACGTACAGGCGTTGTCGGCGGATGCGTTCGGTGGGCGCGGACCGGCGACCGAAGGCGACCGGATGACCCAGGACTACCTCGCGCGCGAGCTCGAGGCGTTGGGCTATCAGCCCGGCGCACGTGACGGCGGCTGGTTCCAGACCTTCGACCTGGTCGGCATTGATCCGAGCGTGCCGGAGGCCTGGTCGTTTTCCGCCGGCACGGAGACGCGAGAATTCAAACGCCGGGACGACTTTGTCGTGACCAGCGGATTGCAGGCGGACAGTGCGGAGATCAAAGACGCCGAAGTCGTGTTCGTCGGCTACGGCATCCAAGCCCCCGAGTATGACTGGGACGATTTCAAGGGCGCTGACCTGTCGGGGAAAGTGCTGCGGAGGACGAACAACGATCCGGAGTGGGACCCGGAATTGTTCGCGGGCGACAAGCGGCTGTACTACGGCCGCTGGGACTACAAGTACGAGAGTGCGGCACGCCAGGGCGCGGTGGGCGCGATCATCGTGCACACGACGCCGTCGGCGGGTTATCCGTGGCAGGTCATACGGACGTCGATGACCGGCGAGTATTTCCGGTTGCCGGCGACCGGCGATGCGCCCGTACTGCCGATTGAGGGCTGGATGACCGAGGACGCAGCGGCCAGACTCGTGGCGACGGCCGGCGCGGATCTGCCGAGCCTGATCGAGGCTGCACGCAGCCGCGAATTCGAACCGGTGCCGCTCGGCGTTACGACATCGCTGCGCGTCGAACTCGATCTTGCGCGCAAGCAAACCGCGAACGTGCTCGGCCTGCTGCCCGGGAGCGACCCGGAATTCGCCGATGAGGTCGTCGTGTTGACGGCACATCACGATCACCTCGGTATCGGTGAGCCGGACGACAACGGCGATACGATTTACAACGGCGCCCGCGACAATGCGCTGGGCTCAGCGACGGTGCTGAACCTTGCCGAGGCCTACGCGGCCCTGCCGGTCGCGCCGCGCCGCTCGATGCTGATGTTGTTCGTCGGCGCGGAGGAAGAGGGCCTGCTCGGCTCGCAGTACTATGCCGAGAACCCAACCGTTGAGCCGGGCAACCTCGCGGCCAATATGAATTATGACGGCGGCAACATATGGGGCCGCTCGCCGAACGTTACCTACGTGGGTTACGGCAAGTCGTCGCTGGACGCGGTAACGAAACTCGTCGCGGCGCGACAGGGCCGGGGTGTGGTGCCGGACCAGTATCCCGACCGGGGTTACTATTATCGGTCCGACCAGTTCAATTTCGCGAAGATCGGCGTACCGGCCACGTACTTCGACCGGCCGTCCGAAGTCATCGGTCGGCCGCCGGGGTGGGGCAGGGAACAGATTGAGGCATACGAGGCCGTCCGGTATCACCAGCCGAGCGACGAGTACGGCGATTGGTGGAACCTCGAGGGCCAGGTTGAGGACGCACGGCTCGGATTCTGGGTCGGCCTGATCGTCGCGAACGCCGACGATATGCCGACGTGGGTGCCGGGCGATGAATTCGAGGCCGCGCGCAACGCGGCCATTGCGGCAGCGGGTGCGCGGTGACGAAATACCCGGGCCCGGAGTCGAAATCTTGCCTCGGTGACGCTGCCTACGTGCTGCTTTCGGTGATTCGCGCTGCGGCCCGGCGCTCCAGTCGCGCGCTTGCCAGAATCGCGACATTGCCGGTCAGTGCCAGGGCAACGCCGGCGAGGATGTGCGGCTTCAGTTCGAGGCCCTCGAACAGCGCCGACAGTATCAACGCGACGATCGGAATCATGACCATCGAATAGCCGGCGCGATCGGCGCCGATCCGCCCGAGCAAGGTCAGGTAACAGCCGAAGGCGATGACGGAGCCGAACACGGCGAGGAACACGAGCGAAACGATGTAAGTCGGGTCCGAATCGAAATTGAATGGTCTGCCCAGCGCGAGCGCAATCAACGCATTCAGCAGCGCACCGTACAGCATGCCCCAGGCGGTCGAAGGCATCACCGGCAGCTTCTCACGCTGCGCCGCCTGGGCGATGACATTGCCAAAGGACGCGAGCAGCGCACCGGTCAGCGACAGGCACGCGCCGATGAATACTTTGTCCGACACCGAGATGTCCTGCATTTCGGGCCAGAAGATGATCAGGATGCCGGCGATCCCGAGTCCAGCGCCGATGATCGTGCTACGAGCGATGCGCGAGCCGAGGAATATCCGCGCGTTGATGATGTTCAGCCAGACCATCGCCGAGAAACCGATCGCGTTCAGCGCCGACGTGATGTAAATCTGTGCCGCATACGCGGCGATGTAGTTCAGTCCGAACATGAAAGCGCCCATCATCGCGAAGTAGGTGTGAGCACGACGGTCGAAACGCAATCGATAGCCGGCCAGCCCACACCACGCGAAAGCGATCGCCGCGGCGACGAGGTATCGGTATACGAGCGATACCTCGACCGGTACGACGCCCAGCTGAAACTCGATCGCGAGCCAGGTCGATCCCCAGATCAGGACTGACACGATGTAGAGTAGGGTATTCATGGTTCTCCGGGACCGGCGAGTGTAGCAGGGAGTGGTGAGATGAGATGCGGGATCAGGGTGGCCATCAAGGTGGCCATCAGGGTAGCGATCGGGGCAATGCTGCTCGCGGGTCTGGCGAGTCCGGTCGCGGCCCAATTCCCCTCGGGCAATTTCTCCGCGGCCGAGTGGCGCACGGCACTGGCAGGCGAGAAAGACATCAACCGCATCGCCGCCGCGTACGTCGAGTACCTGACGCATGTCAATCCGGTGTACGCATCGAGCATCGGCATTCACGGCACCGCCGACGATCCGGCCTATTTTGACCGCCGGCTGCCTGACGTCTCTGTGGAGTCCTGGACCCGGAACTACGAAAATCACGAGTTCCTGCGCGAGCTGCTGGCGAATATGGATCCGGCGTCGATGTCGAACGTCGACCGCGTCGATCACCACATTCTTCAGTTTCGCGTTGCGCGCGCGTTGCTGGGTCTGACGCGACTCGAGGACATGCTCAATCCTCTCGCGTATGTCACCGGGCTCGGCAGCGCCTATAACGTGCTCGTCCTGCGGGACTATGCGCCGCTCGAAGAACGATTGCGCAGTTTCGGCGATCGCTGCGCCGCCACACGTGAGTACCTTGCACAGAGCAGGCGCGTGTTAATGGCGCCTCACGTGCAGCCGAGTGCAGTCAGGAAGCAGACGGCGATCGCACGGCTGGGAAACATGCACGGGCCGGGCAGCCTGTTCGAACGCACGTTGCCAGAGCTGCTGTCGAGCGCGGGTCTGAAGCCGGCCGAGGTGGACGCGATCCGCCTGGCATGCCGGGATGCCGCAGCGGCACTGGCAGAATTCGAAGCTTGGATGCGGGACAGTATCCTGCCGCGTCCCGACGGCGAGTGGCGCATCGGTCGTCGGCTATACGAGCAGCAGTATCGGTACCAGATGGACTATCCGCTCGGGCCGGACGAATTGCTGGCCGCCGCGGAGCGCGAGCTCGAGCACACCTATGCGGAAGTCATCGATATCGCGCGCGAGATTCACGACGGTCTGCTCGCCGAAGACATCGCGAGCGGCGTTACGCAACCGGCCGCCGCATTGCCCGACCGCGCCGTCGCCGGCAATGTATTCGCGTGGCTCGCACAGGACCGGCCGACGGTCGACAGCCTGATCGAGGACAGCTATGAGCTGCGTGACGCGATCGTCGGATTTGTCGAGGAAAACGATTTGCTCGAGCTGCCGCCGACGTCGAAATTGCGCATCGAGGACATACCGCCGCATCTGAGCGGCTACGCCGTCGCGCAGATTCAGACGGCGCCGCCGTTCGAGCCCGAAGCCGAGTCGGTCTGGTTCTGGGATCTCGATTTCCTGTCGCGCGAGGAAGGATTCCTGAAGGAATACAATCTGCCCGCGTTGGCGCTCGTTTATATCCACGAGGGCGTGCCGGGCCATTTCGTGCAGCTCGAGTACTCCAACCGGAGTCAGCGCATCGTACCCAAGGTCTTCCGCAACGGGCCGATGGTGGAGGGATGGGCAAGCTACATTGAATCGCAGGTCGTCGACGAAGGCTTTACCGTGTATCCCGATCGCCCGTACGGTTACGAACTGCAGAAGCTGACGCTGCTGAAACTGAATCTGCGCATGATCATCAACGCGATCATAGACATCCGCCTGCAAACGACCGACTGGCCCGAAGAGGAGGCCGTTGCGCTGATGATCGAACGTGGCTTTCAGGAGGGAGCGGAAGCGCGCGGGAAGTTGACGCGCGCGAAGTTCGGCGCTGTGCAGCTGGCGACCTACTATGCTGGTTATCGCGCAATTCTCGAGATACTCGATGAATATCGCGCGCTCCAGGGCGAGGAGTTCACGTGGAAGGATTTCAATGAGAAGTTAATCGGCGCCGGCTCGCCGCCATTCTCCGCGTTGCGTGAATACATGCTCGACGATTAACGACGTTTGACAGGGATCTTCAGTGGTATGGCGTGATGTATTTGCGCTCTGTCTTCTTTTTTCGTTGTTGATCCTGCCGTGGGTCATCCGCGCCCCGCGGCTTCGCCGCAAGATCCGCCCTGCATGCCTCGTGGAATTCGATCTGCGCGCGATGAAACCGATTGTGCAGCAGGTCGCTGTAGCCGTTCGACATCATTTCGATGCAGAGGTCACACATGCGCTGCGCGGCCCGGATCACCGTATCCGGCGCGTGGCGACGTAACGCGAAGAACTGATCGCGCGCCGCATAGACCAGCGACATTCGATTCCAGCCTTGCGCCATTTCGGCCACGGCCGCCATCAGCTTGTCATCGAACTCGCGGTACAGGCTCGTGCGCTGTCGCAGGCGCACGCGGTCGATCTCGCGCCACGCCGCATCCGCCAGCGCCTCGTCGGCGTCCTTCGCGGCCCGTGGTGCCAGGCAGGCGAACAAATAGTCGACGAGGCCCTTGACGGCATAAGCCGTCAGCGCCCCGAGGAAAGCTCCGACGGCGATCTGATCTGCTTGCATACGAATCGAAAAAACGTTGCGTATCAGCAGTATCGGCACGTCGGGGCGCGAACTTGACCGTACCGACGACTGCGGAAGCCTTTGGTTAACACTTGACCGCCGTTTGACCGGCTCTGACCAGCGGTTGACCGGGCGGCACCAGAGCGGGTCGGTGCCGGTCGCTAACCTTTCCTCAATGAAGTTTTGCTCGCATTCGCGCGAAGAGGAAGATTATGAACAACATAGGTGCCCGCCTGAAAAGCAGACGCCTGGAAAGGGGTCTGAATCAGAAGGTCGTTGCCAACGTGGCCGGCGTCACGAATGCTGCGGTGTCGAAGTGGGAGAAGAGCGGCGGTGAGTCCATGTCTGCAATCGTCGCGCTCAAGCTGTCCCAGGAGCTCGGCGTGAACCCGTTCTGGCTCGTGCTGGGCGAAGGTCGGCCGACCGATGCGGTAAACGCGCTCGACGTCGGCGACGCGGCGATGGCGCTCGCGCGCGGGATCGACGGTTTGTCCCCGCAGGTCGTCGCCGCCCTGCGCACGCTGGTTGCGGAGCTGAGGCGCTAATCCGGGCGTTTCCAGGAGCTGAACTGGGTTAGCATTAACGGTCCGCAAACCAGCGAGACCGTAGTATGTGCAAAGCGATTCTTCCGGCGACCCCGGGCGTCATTGTGCTCGCCGCCGTCATGGCAGCGTGCGGGCCGCTCGATCCGGAGGCGTCGGCACGCATGGCAGACGGTGCGATGGGCTCCGCGCGGCCGTCTTCATCGGCGATCGTGCAGCCGGCCCAGGTCGATGCGGCGCTGAAGAATCCGCGCCGGCGACCTGCTGATCGCGCCCAGGATGACCGCAGACAGGCAGCCGCGGTGCTCGACTACTTCGGCATCGAGACCGGCATGGTCGTACTCGACCTGTATTCCGGGGGTGGTTATTACGCCGAGTTGCTGGCCTACCTCGTTGGCCCGAGCGGCCGTGTCGTTGCGCATAACAACACCCCGTACCTGACGTTCGCCAAGGACGA
This sequence comes from Gammaproteobacteria bacterium, assembly GCA_051008895.1. GTDB lineage: Bacteria > Pseudomonadota > Gammaproteobacteria > Steroidobacterales > SMWD01. Next base: position 45,715 of record JBPCXI010000151.1, read on the forward strand.
ACTCGCCGATCGCTATCGCGAGGGCCGGCTGCCGAACGTCGAGCAGCTGATCGCCGAGAATAACGAGCTCGAGCTGCCGGAGCAGCGGTTCGATGCGGTCGTGATGATCAAGGCGTATCACGACGTGTACTACGTTGACGAAGAGGCGGGATGGGAGCCCATCGACCGCATCGACTTTCTCGTCGAAGTCTACGACTCGATGAAGCCCGGTGGGGTGCTCGGGATCGTCGATCACGTTGCCGCGCCTGGCTCACCGGCGACTACGGGCGGAACCCTGCACCGGATCGATCCCGAGCTGATCAGGCGCGATATGGATCAGGCCGGATTCATCTACGAGGGTGAGAGCGGCATTCTGCGCAATAAGCAGGATGACTATTCGGTGACCGTATTCGATGAGAAAGTCAGGAATCGCACCGATAAAGTCGTGATGCGTTTCCGCAAGCCCGCGCGCGGGGAGGGCACAGAGTGAAGCTCTTCGGCTCGCTGGCGTCGCCGTATGTCGCGCGTGTCACGATGTTCGCGGATCTCAAAGGCATCGAGCTGCCGATGGAGCCGGCACCGGGCGGCATGGGTTCGGACGAGTACCGACAGTTCAACCCCACCGGCAAGATCCCGAGTCTCGAGGACGACGGACACTGCATCGCCGAATCGACGGTGATCTGCGACTACCTGGAAGCGAAGTATCCGGAGCCGGCGCTGATTCCAGCCGATCCGCTGCCCGCGGCGCAGACGCGGATGGTTGCGCGCATGACCGATCTGTACATCGCGCCGCACAACACGCCGCTATCGCGCATGCGCAAACCGGAAGATCGGGATCAGGAAGTCATCGATCGGCAGGCTGCGGAATTCGCCAAAGGGTTCGCGTATATCGAAAGTTTCATGGGGCCAGGCCCGTTCGCGGCCGGCACCGTGCCGACGCTGGGCGACTGCGCGCTCGCACCGTTTATCGGCATGCTGAAACGAACCGTGTTCGCAAACTTCGCCGAGGTCCGCGATCCGACGACGGTGCCGGGCCGACTTGCCGACTGGTGGGCGGCGCTGCAGGATCACGCGACTTGCGCGAAGAATGTAGCGGCCTACGACGCGGCGTTGGAGTCGTTCCTGAAATGGCTATACGACATGCTCGACAAGCGCGAGGCATGAGATGGTCGCGGTGCGTCCGGCTAAGCAGTCTGATTGTGACGGGATATATCACGTGCACGTAGCCGCGGTGCGCGGCCTGCCCGCCAATTCTCCGGGCAAAGACGGTGTCGAGCGCTGGCTCGACACGCGGGAGCCGGCCGTTTATGCGCGGGAGATGAAGACTCAGTACATCGTGGTGGCCGAGCACGATGGTGAGATTCGCGGCTGGGGCGCGTTCAGTGCCGACAAGGAAGAAATTACGAACGTATTCGTGCATCCGCGGCATCACCGCAATGGCGTCGGCACGGCTATAATAAGTGCGCTGGAAGACGCGGCGCGGGCGGCCGGTCTCGGTAGCGTGCACCTCCAGGCGACAGGTACCGCGATCGATTTCTACCGGGCAACCGGCTATGCGTCGGACCCGCCGGTCGGCCCTGGCGCCGACTGGGCGCTGATGAAGAAAGCGCTCTAGGGCAGATCGATGCCGCTTGTGGCGCATTCATCGCTGCCTGCGTTCGCCGTTATGCGCGACGAGGCTCTCGCCGTCGTCGACGAAGACGAGGTCGACCGATCCCTGCCGTCGCTGCGCGTCGGCATGTTGAACCTGATGCCGGACGCCGCGCTGCAGGCTACCGAACGCCAGTTTCTGCGACTCGTCTCCGCTTATGGTGACGCCGCCAATCTGTATGTCCTGCCTTTCGCCGTTCGCGCCGACTATCGCGCCGACGTCGCGGTCGAGCACATCGCCGCTCACTACTCGACGTTCGAAATTTTGCGCGAGTCTGCTCTGGATGCGTTAATTATTACCGGGGCGAATCCGGCAGCCGGCGACATTACCAGTGAGCCGTTCTGGAAGCCGATGATCGAGGTCATCGAGTGGGGCCGCGAACACGTTAATTCGGTGCTCTGTTCCTGCCTCGCGACGCATGCGGTAATGCACCACTACCACGACACACCGCGCACCGAACTGCCGCAACGGCAGTGGGGCGTCTTCGAGCATGCGATTGTCACGCCCGAGCACGCGCTGCTGGGCGGCGTAGCCGCGCCGGTTGTCGCGCCCCATTCCCATCGCTACGCAGTCTCGCGTGCCGAGATGGAACGCGCGGGGGTCGACGTGCTCGTCGACAGTCGCGAGGCTGGCGTGCATCTCGCCGTCGGCGCCGCAGGAACGAATTTCGTGCTGTTCCAGGGGCATCCCGAATACGATGCGATTAGCCTGCTGAAAGAATACAAACGCGAGGTACAAAGATTTCTGACCGGTAGCCGGAAGACGTATCCGCCGTTTCCGGAGCACTACTTCGATGACGCTGCCATGCGGATGCTCGATCGCTACGAGCGGCAGGTCACCGAGCGCGACTTCGCGCAGCGGACGATTCCGCCGTTTCCCGAGGCCGAGCTTGCAGACGCGCGCGAGAACACCTGGCAGGCGAGCGGCCTGCAGATCTATCGCAACTGGCTTGCCGGCGTCGCGCGGCGTTCGAAGAATCAGTAACCGGGTTCGTTCCCCGGCTTCCATTTGATGTTGCAGCCGATGCTCGGAAACTGTTCGGATCGAGCGGGCGCGCCCTCGAGCACCGCAACGGTGGCGTGACGCAAATGCATGCCGGTAACCGGCACGTCGTTGCCTGGACGGCTACCGTCGAACTGGCCGCGGTAGGCGAGGCCCTGCGCGTCGTCGTATAGAAACCAATCCGGCGTGCACGCGGCACGAAATGACCGCGCGACTTCCTGTGTTTCGTCGTGCAGATACGGGAAGTTGAAGCCACGCCGCTGCGCCTCGACTTTCATCATCTCCGGGCTGTCGTCGGGATACTGGTCCGCATCGTTCGAGTTGATCGCAACGATGGCGAGGCCGCGCGGTTGATACTCGGTCGCGAAATCGACGAAACCGGCGAGGATGTGTTTGACGTACGGGCAGTGGTTGCAGATGAAAGCAACGAGCAACGCGCGCGATGACGAAAAGTCCTCGAGCGTTACGACCCTGCCGTCGTCGGCGGGCAGCGCGAAATCGGGCGCAGAGGAGCCTAGCCCGGGCATCGTCGACGGTGTCAGGACCATGCGCGGAAACTTGGCATTAAAATCATGGTCTGAACTATAACGTACCCGTGGAGAACATGATGCACCTGTCCGTGTTAACAAAAACCTCGAGGCGATCCGCCGTAGCCGTGGCGTTCGCCACGATTATGCTGTGCAGCAACGGCGGCGCTGAAGATGGCGATGCCGGCATCGACGAGCTCGACGCGAACGAGGCGGAAGCGCAGACGCGGGAACGCGCAGAGGAAGCGGGCGAGGAGTCGCTCGCCGCAGACCTGTTCGGCGAAACGAGCAATTGTGTAAACGTCAGGCGCATCAGCAGGACCGACGTGCTCGACGATCGCTCGATCCTTTTCTACATGCATGGCTCGGAGATATACCTGAACAAGTTGCCGTTCCGCTGTTCCGGACTGCGCATGGCCGACGCGTTCAGCTACGATGTCCGGACGAGCCAGCTATGCGATATCGACGTCATACGTGTTGTGCGCACGTTCGGCGGCGATATGCGTCCGGGTATCGGCTGTCCGCTCGGCAAATTCCAGCAAGTCACCGAAGAGCAGGTGATGTTCCTGCGCGGGATCGAACCCGGGGACAGAGACTCAGGCCAGGACCAAGACCAAGACGAAAGCGAGCAGGACGACGACTAGACGCGTTTCCAGTTTGCCAGTGCCGCGCCGAATTTCTCCTGCACCGCCGCGAATGAGTCCGGTGCGCCTTCGTGCAGCAATTCGCGATTCGACTTCGGGAACACCTCTTTTCCGCCTTCACCCGGCAGCTGCCGGGTTGCGTCGATGACGATCTTGCTGGTCTTGGCGTACTCGACCTGGCTCGGATCGGTGAACAGGCCGAGCGTTTCCTCGATGATCGCCGATGCCGGGTGCGGCTGCCATCGTGAGCCGATGGCAAACATGACGTCGGTACGGTCGAGAACGTTGATGTCCTTGTCGACCACGATCACGACCTTCGCGATCGGATTGCGTTGCGCGATCGCCATGCCGCCCTTGAGGCCCTGACCCGGACCGGTCTTGTCGATACTCATGACGACGATGCCCATCGTATCCTGCGGATTCGTATACTCGACAAACTGAGGCACCGTTCGCTTTAGCAGCACGCTGTACATCGCGTCCATCGGTGCGGTGACCATGCCTCTTTGCATGCCGGTCATCGCATTCATGAACCACGGATCTCGCCGATGTGTGATCGTATCGATCCGCATCACGAAGTTTTTCGGCTTCAGCGCGCCGAGGTAGCCGAACATCTCGCCGAACGGGCCCTCGGGCTCCATCGAATCCGGATCGAGATCGATCGTGCCTTCGATCACCATCTCCGCGTGGGCGGGGATCATGATGTCGGTGTTCTCGGATTTGACCATCTCGATCGGCTTGCCGCGCATGCCGCCGGCAATCGCGAGTTCATCGGCCGGTTTGGGTTTGGCGCTGAAACCGCGCGGTGCAACGCGGGTGCCGCTGATGAACCAGATCACCGGGTCCTGTCCGAGCACGATTGAATACTTCATCGTCTTCTCGCCGCGTTCCCGCGCCCGCATCAGGAATTTATATCCGGTCTGGTTCGGCTCCGGGTTGATCCCGAGCTTGCGCGGCCCCTTGATCTGGCAGCGGTAAGTGCCGAAGTTCAGCCCGAGCTCCGGGTCCACCATGAAATGTGAGCCGGTATTCACGTAGCGACCGCCGTCCGCCGGATTCGTTTTGACGAAGGCGAGCTTCGTGATGTCGATTTCGTCACCGTTGAGCACGACTTCTTTGATCGGCGCGGCATCGCGCGATACCTCGACCGGCGGCAGTTCGGGATAACGGCCGCGGTTTTCGGCGAGCATGTCCTGCAAATAGCGCCGAGCGGTTCGATACGTATCGTAGTGATTGCCGGGTGTAATCGGCAGGTTCCAGATAATCGCGTCGGTATTCCAGTGACCCTGCGCATTGACGATGACCGGCCCCTTGACCCACTTGCCGTCGATCTTGACCTCATCGAACATCAGGCAAGGGGCGCCGTACATCGAGTACATGTCAGTCGCCTTGAAGAACAGCGCGGGGATCTCGTATGCGTCCTGATCCACGCGGTCGAACCGCAGCAGCAGGCCGTGCGCGTCGAGCGCGGCAACCCAGTCGCGCATCGAGTCGAACGGCGCGCGAGGCGCGTTCTTCAATGCCGTCGCCGATGCGAGGCCCGGCAGCGGCTTCGCGCTCGCGGCCTCGGCGGAATAGCCGGCGGCGGCAAGCGCGGCGAGGGCGGAGCCGCCGGCCGCAGTGTTGAGGAATTCCCGCCGGGATACGGAGGGCGTCTCTGGTGTCGGATTCTTTGCGGACATTCGGTTTTTCTCCTCGTCAGGACCCGCCATCGCGTTTGCCGTTACGGCAGAGGTCATTCTGGCCCGGCTCGAGCGCCGGGGAAACCCCGTATCGACGTATACCACCGACTGGTGGAGAATATCGAGTATGTCTGACGAAGCGGGGGTAAACCGCGACGAGCTGCCGTTCGTCGCACCGTGCCGCGAACTCGAGCCTCTGGCGCCGGTGCGCTGGGTGCGCGCGGGTGTCGCCGATTTTCGGGCCGCGCCCTGGCAGGCATTCGTTTACGGATTCCTGTCCACCGTGCTGATTGCAATTATCTGCGCGCTCGCGTGGACGTACGGCAGTTTCTGGTTCCTGTTCGCGATGTTGGGCGGATTTGTGTTTCTCGCGCCGCTCGCGTGTATCGGCTGTTACGCGATCAGCGCGCAACTCGAACGCGGAGAGCCTGTGTCGATGCTGCGTACATTTCGAGCGGCATTCAAGCGCTATATCGGTAACGAGTTGCTCTTCGCGCTCGTGCTACTGGTGATCTTTCTCGTTTGGGCACGGGCCGGTTCCGCGGTCAGTATATTTTTCCCGGTCGAGTCCGACTACGAACTTGGCGACCTCGTTAGCTATCTGACCATTGGTACGACGATCGGCGCCATTTTTACCGGCATTACCTTCTGCGCGAGCGCGTTTTCGCTGCCGATGATCATGCATCGCGACGTGGATACGGTCACCGCCGTCGTCACCTCGGTCAATGCGGTACTGCGCAATAAACTCGCGATGTTCGTGTGGATGACGCTGATCCTGTCGGGGCTCGTCATCGGTATTGCGACTGCGTTCATCGGTCTCATCTTCATCCTGCCGCTGATTGGCTTCGCGGCTTGGCACGGCTACCTCGACACCATAGATGCGAGTGCGTTTCCGCGGCACGAGGTGGGGATTACGGCGAGGCCGCGGAAGTCGGACCTGTCGGGGCTCTGAGTCGCTTTCAGCCTGCGGGGGCCATGCGGTTAACGCGCGATCTTTCCGGGCTCTGCTTCGCATTCAGCTTGCTGGGGCCACGCGGTTAACGCCCGATCTTTTTCCGTGCAGCTTTTCCTACCTGATGTCCGGAAAAGCTGCACGGAAAAAATCGGGCGGCAACTGCCGTGCTCGCCGCGACTGGCGACCGACGTGCGTCCGGGTAACCGCATCGGCGTTTGCAAGGTAGGGTGCCGCGGCGTTTGGGTGCCGGGGTTTGATCAGGGCCAACCCCACATCGACCCCACATCGACCCATGGCGTGCCGAATCCCCGACCGCGCGTTGTGCCGTCTGACTTTTTCCGACAATGCTTTCCCGGACATCAGGTAGGGAAAGTATTGTCGGAAAAAGTCAGGCGATACCCGGCAAACCTTGATGGGATTCGGCGAGTCTTGCCGGCTACTCGCGTTGGCGGTTCTTCTCTGCGATCTTCGCATCGTGACGTTTGCGGGAGATTTCCGCGACACCGCCCCCGATGTGGGGTTCGCCGCGGAGTTTTGCGAGCTCGATTTGTCTGGCGCGTTCGCGGTAGCCGCTGCGCTGCTCGTCGGTGCGGTCGTCGTAGCAGTGCGGACAGCTTTCCCCGTGTACGTATTTGTCGCTGCGCTTGTCGTCGTCCGAGATTGGCATGCGACAGGCGTGGCACTGATCGAAGCTACCCTTGCGCAGCTGGTGGTCGACCGTGACGCGCTCGTCGAAAACGAAGCACTCGCCCTGCCATGCCGACTCCGCTTCCGGCACCTCTTCCAGATACTTCAGGATTCCGCCGCGCAGATGATAGACCTCATCGAAACCCTGTTGCTTCAGGTATGCCGTCGCCTTCTCGCAGCGAATGCCGCCGGTGCAAAACATTGCGACCTTGCGGTCGCGCTGCGGATCCAGATTCTCGCGGGCGTAATCGGGAAATTCCCTGAACGTCGTCGTATTGGGGGCCGTCGCGCCGCGGAACGTACCGATACCGACCTCGTACGCGTTGCGGGTATCGATCAGCATCACGTCGGGGTCCGCGATCAACTCGTTCCAGTCGGCCGGGTCGACATACGTGCCGGCGCCGGCGTTCGGATCGACGTCGGGTACGCCCATCGTGACGATTTCATTCTTTAGTCGCACCTTTGCACGCGCGAATGGCACCGCGTCCGTCAGCGACTCCTTGCAGTCGAGGTCCGAGAAGCGGGGGTCCGCGCGGAGCCGCTCAAGTAAAGCATCGATGTCGGCGCGGCTGCCGGCGACCGTGCCGTTGATTCCCTCGCGGGCAACCAGCAACGTGCCGCGGATGTCGTGCCTTCGCATCAGGCCGAGCAATTCCCGACGCAGGACCTGCGGGTCGTCGATCGCAACGAACCGATAAAGCGCAACGACGACGATTTCCGGCATCGTTCAGAACTCCAGGCCGGCCCCAAGCAGCGTCGTCGTATCCGTTTTCTCGACGCCCTCGGCAGGGTTGGATTCGTGGTCGAAATCGAACTGGAGGTTGAAGTACAAGAGGTCCGTGATCTCGTAGCGGACACCGGTGCTCGACTGGAATACATCGTTCGACCGTCCCGACACGGTCGTCGATCCAGTATGGTCATGGAAAATCGTCAGGTCCTCGATCAGCCGATAGCGGAAACGCAGGATCCAGCCCGCGACCCCGCTGTCGTTCGACGGCTTGTCGGTGAATTCCTCTTGCTGGTAACCCGCGACGGCCTGTATCTGGAAGAAGCGGGCCGCGTCGTCCCAGATGTTGTAGCCGACACCGCCGCCGACTGTCACCCGATGCTCGAGTTCCCTGATCGGGTCCCGCTCCCCCGCGACGTTGACGGCCAGGAACCACGGCTCCTTGAAACTCCAGTTATATGCATAGCTGAGGCGGTCCTGCTCCTTCGTCGTGACGCCGTCCTGCTCGTCGCGGGCGAACGACAAATCACCGATGTGTCGATGATCCCCGGCCTTGAAATTCGTCTTGAATTGCAGTGCGCCCTGGGCGTTGTCGGTGTTACCGGTATTGACCGTCGAGTTCAAATCGATGTTCGTATCCCAGTCGTAATAGTCCTCGGGCTCGTCGAGTTCGGCAAGCTGCATGACGGGGACTTCCCGGGTGACGCCGTCGACGTCGAGAACCTGCAGCCCGTCGCCGCCGCCGACCAGCTTGACGACCGCCTCCCTGCCGTCGCCGAACTCGACGTCGAATTCGCGCTCGGATTCGAAGTGGGCAACCGCGTCGAGATCCACGTTGAATTCGTCGGAGTACGCGGGCTCTATCGTGACCTCTTCGTCCCAGATCTTCTTGATGTCGCCGGTAATCACGTCGCCGTTCAGCATGAATATCTGCCCGGCGAACGAAGGCATACACGCTAGCAATAGCGCGATGCCAGCAATCCTTTTAATCATCAAGCTCTCCTTATTGATTTTTGATCTGGGTTTGTCAGGTGAGCGCCCAGCGCGGCAGGGACTGCCAGCCGTCACGTAGCTCGGAGCGCATTGCTTCGTGCCGCGGCTCCAGTGCATTGAGCAGTGCGTAAAAGTCGGCACCATGATTCATGTGCACGGTGTGACATAGCTCGTGAGTCATCACGCAGCTGACGAGATGCGCAGGCAGGAACATCAGGCGCGCGTTCAGGCTGATTGCACCACTTGTCGAGCAGCTGCCCCAGCGACTGCGCTGGAATCGAATCGACACTCGCGCATACGGTAGATCGAACGCTGCGCTCAGTTCATCGAGTCGGCTCGTCAGGTGCGCGCGAGCCCGCCGCGCGAGCCATCGTCTCAGCGCGGCGACAGCGCGGCCCGAGTCATCCAGTGCGCCGCACACGCGCAGTTCGTTGGTGTCGGTTGCCGTCACGCGTACGGACCGAGATTCGGTCTGCGTGTACCGCACGTGCCAGGCTTCATCGTTGGCCCGGAGATTTACGACGGTCGGCAATTCGGCCGTTGCTTCGTTCGCCTGGCCGATCGTGTTCTCGATGAGCGCGAGTTTGCGCGTGATCCAGGCGCGATGCTGTTCTATGAGCCCCGGCAGCACGCGCACATCGAAGCCTCGCGGGACGACTACGACGACCCCGTCGAACGGCATAACCTTGACGTGCACATGCTTCGCGCGCGGCGAATGCCGCACGCGGTACTCGATCGGCTCGGGTTGCAACGTCGACGGGTTCAGTCGTCGGCCTCGTCGAGAGCGGCCGTGCCGGCGAAGAGGGCCTTGACGTGCACCGGCGCCACCACGCGGCAACAGGCCGCGGCAGCTGCCAATTTTAATTTTGGAGACAAGATCTACTCCTTCTCGCAATCGGCGCAGTATAAAGTAACGGGCATGAATCTGATTGATCAGCTCGCGGCCGGCGCACTGGATATCGTCGGCGATGTCCACGGTGAGATCGACGCGCTGGACGGCCTGCTCCGCCACCTCGGCTACGACGATGACGGCGGGCATCCGGCGGGTCGCACGATCGTGTTCGTCGGCGACCTGACCGACCGGGGGCCGGACAGCCCGGCCGTGCTGCGCCGGGTCGCCGCACTGGTTCGTGCCGGCCGCGCCCAGTGCATCATCGGCAATCACGAGCTCAACCTGCTACGCGACGTCGACAAGCACGGCAACGGCTGGTGGGTGGCGCCTGGCGAACCGTCGGAGTTTCCCGCGGCGTCGATCGACGGCGACGAGAAGGCGCAGGCCAGTGAGTTTCTCGCTACGCTGCCCCTGGCGCTCGAACGCAGTGATCTGCGGGTCGTGCATGCGTGCTGGAACGATCGTGCGACGGCTGAACTCCGGTCGCGCGAGACTGCCGGCGTCTCGGTGCTGAACCTGTATGAAGAATACGCGGCGCGAGCGCACGAACGCTGGACCAGCGGGCCGCAGGTAAGCGCCTTGCGCGCGGAATGGCGGGAGCATGGCGAACGCTTGCGCGATCCGGACTGGGATCCGGTATTGCTGCCGACGGTCGGCCAGATGGACAGCGAATTCCAGATGAACAACCCGGTTAGCATCGTCACGTCCGGCGAGGAGTGCCCGGTGTCCGAACCGTTCTGGGCCGGGGGGCGCTGGCGCATGGTGGAGCGCGTGCGCTGGTGGGAGGCCTACCGACAGGCGACGCCGGTCGTGATCGGCCACTACTGGCGGCGTTTCAGCGCGGCGCGCACGGTGTATTCTGATAAGTACGGGCCCGACCTGTTCGCTGGTGTGGCGCGGCACGAGTGGATGGGGTCGTTGCGCAACGTCTATTGCGTCGATTTCAGCGTCGGCGGCAGACACGCACAGCGCGCCGGCGGCGAGCCGATCGCGCACTGCAGCCTGGCTGCGCTGCGCGTCCCGGAGTGGCAAGTCGTTCACGACGACGGCAGTATCTGGGCTATCGGCCCGCCCGGCCGGGGAGTCTGATCGCCCCGTCCGGCCGTACAGCACTTCGAGAACACGAATGAAGAAGACAATATGAAGAGCATTCTACGTGCACTGATTGTGGCAGTGACGATGGCCGGTATCGCGTCGGTCGCCGGCGCCGGCGAATTTCAGTCGGTGAAGACAAAAACGTTCGACAAGGAGAAGTTCGTGTTTCCCGGCGATATCCGTCCGGCGAAACTGAGCATCTTCTTCCTGGCGATGAGCGACGACCAGGACAACGGCCAGGCACAACAGCTGGCACTGCTCGAATGGCATACAGCGCTCGCCGAACGGGGCGTGTTCTCGAGCGACGCCGTGCCGTATCACTTTCCGGTGCTCGAGGGCGTGCCGTTTTTCGTCAAGGGCATCGTCTCGGGCGCGATGACCGACATCTACGATGGCAAGGTACCGCTCGATCAGGCCGCGCCGCTGTTTATTAAAGACCTCGAGAAATTCGCGGCGGGGCCGGGTCTGCCGCTGGACGGGGAACCCACGATCGTTCTCGTATCGGCCGATACAATGCCGTTGGAGTTCTTCAAGGGTGAGGTGTCGCCGGACGGCGTGGAGCGAATCGCCGACGCGGTCGCAACTCGGCTGGCCGAGTAGAAAACCACGGGCGCGCGCAACGGTGGTAGTCTGCAAGCTCGAGCCGGAGTCTTGCTGAGCAAAGGTGTTCGACGGTGGCAACAAGACACGCCGCATTGCTGGCAGCGCTGCTGCTGGCCGCTTGCGGTGACAACGAAGCGGGGCGCGAAGAGGCGTCCGTCGCCGTGACCGGCGCCGAGCCGATCGTCGGCACGCTCAGTTATCGGGAGCGGATAGCGTTGCGCCCCAGTGCCCAGGCGGAAATACGCTTGCTCGACGTCTCGGCTGCAGACGCGCCGCCGACGACGCTCGGCATCACCCGGCTCGACGACCCGGGGCTGCCCCCGATCGACTTCCGGCTCGATTTTAATCCGGCGAATATCGAAGAGCGCAACCAGTATGTCGTCCGGGCCGAGATTCGTGACGGCGACAGGCTGCTCTTCACGACCGACCAGGCGTACCCGGTGCTGACGCGCGGCGCCGGCTACAACGTCGACCTGCTGCTCGCGGCGGTCGACCATGAACCGCCGCAGCCGCCGGCGTTGTTCGGCACCTACTGGAAGCTGATCGCGCTCGGGCAGCTGCCGGTGCCGACGCGGCCGCCGCCGCAGGACGCGCACCTGTTGCTGCAGGAGGAGGGCGATAGTGCGGTCGGTAATTCGGGCTGTAATCGTTTTACCGGCGGTTACCGGGTGGACGGAAACGGCCTGTCGTTTGGCCCCCTCGCGTCGACGCGCATGGCCTGTGTCGACACGATGGAGCTCGAGGCTCGATTCCTCGACGCGATGTCGCGGGTCGACCGATACCAGATTGTGGATCGGGAGCTGCGCCTGTTCGGGGGCGACGAGCCGCTGATGACGTTCGTCGCCGCGAAAGCCGGCGTCTGACACGTCCGATCGCCGGTGTTAGAATGCGCGGCCTTCACGAGCCGCCAGCAGCATGTCCCAGTCAGCTACAGATAGCGCCCTGACGCGCGAGATTGCCACGCGCCGCACATTCGCGATCATTTCGCATCCGGATGCGGGCAAGACGACGCTGACGGAAAAGCTGCTGCTGTTCGGTGGCGCAATCCAGGAGGCCGGCGCGGTCAAGGCGCGGCGCGCCTCGCGGCATGCGACTTCGGACTGGCTCGAGATCGAGAAGCAGCGCGGAATTTCGGTGTCCAGTTCGGTCATGCAGTTCGAGTTCGACGGGCAGACGATCAACCTGCTCGATACCCCCGGGCACGAGGACTTCTCCGAAGACACGTATCGCGTGCTGACGGCCGTCGACGCGGCCGTGATGGTCATCGACGCCGCGAAAGGGGTCGAGGCGCAGACGATAAAGCTGCTTGAGGTCTGCCGGCTGCGCAACACGCCGATCATCACGTTCGTGAATAAATTTGATCGCGAGGTCCGTGGCCCGCTGGATATCCTGGCGGAAGTCGAGGACACACTGAGTATCGATTGCGCGCCGGTAACCTGGCCGATCGGCATGGGCAAGTCGTTTCGCGGCGTATTTCACCTGCAGCAGGATCGGCTGATGCGGTTTCGACCCGGTCAGCAGCGGCAGACGGATGACGGCGAGTTGATCGAGGGTCTCGACAGCGCGAGGCTGGATGAGTTGTTTCCCGATGAAATCGAGACGTTGCGTGACGAAGTCGAACTGATCCGCGGCGCGAGTTCGCCGTTCGACGAAGAGCTGTTCCTTGCCGGTATGCAGACGCCGGTATTCTTCGGCTCCGCTATCAATAATTTCGGCGTTCGGGAGGTGCTCGGCGCGCTGATCGACTGGGCGCCGCGGCCGCAGTCGCGCGATGCGGGCGAACGCGACGTGCGTCCCGACGAAAGTTCGTTTTCCGGTTTCGTATTCAAGATCCAGGCAAACATGGATCCGAAGCATCGGGACCGCATTGCGTTTCTGCGGGTCTGTTCCGGCCGGTATAAGCCGGGAATCAAGGTGCGGCACCTGCGACTGGATAGAGAGCTGCGTATCGGCAACGCGCAGACGTTCATGGCGAACACGCGAGTGCGAAGCGAGGATGCCTGCGCTGGCGACATTATCGGCATACATAATCACGGTCAGCTGCAGATCGGTGACACGTTGTCCGAAGGCGAGGCTCTGGACTTCAAAGGCATACCGTATTTCGCGCCGGAGCTGTTCGTTTCCGCGCGGCCCAAGGACCCGTTCAAGGCCAAGCAGCTGGCGAAAGGCCTCAAGCAACTCGGCGAGGAGGGCGCAGTTCAGGTGTTTACCAGCGAGCTCGGGCGCACGCTGCTCGGCGCGGTCGGCCAGCTGCAGTTCGACATCGTCGCGCACCGGTTGCACGGCGAGTACAACGTCGACGCGGTCTACGACCAGGCCGACATTCACACGGCGCGCTGGCTCAGTTTTCCCGATGAGGCGACGCGCAAGGCATTCTTCGCACGAGAGGCCGCGTCGGTCGCCCGCGACGTCGACGGCAACCCGGTCTACCTGGCGTCTAGCAAGTACAACCTCGCGCTCGTGCAGGAGCGCTGGGAAGACGTTAGCTTCAGGGCGACCCGTGAGCATGGCGAAGTTCTGTCCTGACGTCCCGCGTGCGTCGACCGGCACGTCGGCTGCAAAAATTCAATGAAATGAGCTAGTCTTGCTGCGTCGGGGCCGCATTTTCGCGGTCTACACGGTGCCTTCTATGGTTGCAATCGGCCGGGATGTTCGAGAGCGGATGGATCTGTCGTGGGCAAGTACCCGCGCGGCAATTCTTTTCGGGACCGGGATCATCTGCGTGGCGGCTCTGCATGGCTCTCACCTGCTGACGTGGACTGGCGATCAGACGCTCCACAGCATTCTCGAGAGCATGGCGATGATGCTCGGGCTGATGGCCGGCGCGCTGGCGTTGGTGCGCAGTTACACGACGAACGAAGTCAACATGCTGTTTCTCGGCATCGGTTTCGTCATCGCGTCGTTGCTCGACGGCCACCACCTGTTCGTGACTTCCGAATACGCTCGCTTCGCACCAGATGACCCAAGTAATTCCGCGAGGTGGGTCTGGCTCAACTCACGGCTTTTCCTCTCGCTGATGGTCGCCGCGGGCGCGGCAGCATGGTTTTACGAACGACGACCCGATGCCCGCTACCGAATCGGCAGACCGTTCGTGTTCTCGATATCTGCGCTACTGCTTTTGGCCGCCACGTCTGTCGGCACGGTGCTCCCGGAGTTTCAGGCTCAGCTGCCCGTGCCGTGGTATTTCTTCGACACGGGCGCGACGGCGGCGGCGCTGCTGACCGCACTCTTGCTATATGCACGCAAGGGCGCGTGGCGACAGGAGGCACTCGACTTCTGGCTGATGATGGGAATTATCGCGGCCCTCGCCGCGCAGACGGACTACCACGTGCCCGAGGATACGATGTTCTTTGTATCGTACTTTGCCGCGCACGGCCTGAAGTTGCTCGGCTATGTGTTCGTACTGGTCGGACTGACGCTGAGTGCCTACCATCTGTTCAAGCGTGCGGCGGCGAACGAAGCCAAGGACGCATTCGTCGCGACGATCAGTCATGAGATTCGCACGCCGCTGAATGCGATCGGCGGTTCATTGGCCTTGCTCGAGAGCGCCAGGCTCTCGCAGCAGGAGCAGGAACTGCTGTCGGTCGCGAAGGAGTCCAACGACGTGCTGCTCGGCCTCGTCAACAATGTGCTGGATTTTTCGCGGATCGAGGCGGGCAAGCTCGAGGCACGAGAAGCGGATTGTCATCCCGCAGAGATTGTCGACAACGTCGTGCATCTGCTCGGCGTGCGCGCGTTTCGCAATCACGCGTTCCTGTCTTCATCCGTCGATCCGAAGGTCGCCGAATGCATAGCGGCCGACCCTCGACTGATTCGCCAGGTTCTGCTGAACCTGGTAAGTAACGCGATCAAATATTCTCCGGACGGTGAGGTCGTCATTCGTCTGTGTGTGTCAGATCAGCGCATGCTGCGGTTCGAAGTTGAGGACACCGGCGTCGGCATTCCTCAGGCCGAGCAGGCGAAGGTCTTCGACGAGTTCTCCCGCGCGCTATCGCGCAATTCCGTCGCTATGTCCGGTACTGGTCTGGGCCTGCCGATCAGCAAGCGCCTCGTCAGCTTGATGGGTGGCCGTATCGGGTTTTCGAGTCGGGCGGGATCCGGTTCCGTCTTCTGGTTCTCGATACCCTATAAGCCCATTAATCCCGAGGTGTTGCAGCCCGGGGCCGTCGGCGAGTTTGCCGGCCTCCGGGCGCTGCTGGTCGGTACCCGCGAGGATCTGTGGCAGGTAATTTCAAAGCGGCTCAAGACGGCTGGAATCGAAGCGTGCTTCGAGAATGCAGGTGAGTTGGCCGCCCAAGGCGTCTCGACCCTCGAGTGTCGCGGACATTTCGATCTCCTGTTCACTACGGCGACTTTCTTCAGAAATGGTCAGCGTGAAATTCAGGGCAGGCAGTGGCTGGTGGAGAATTTCGGCGACCTCGCCGATCACCTGATCCTGCTCTATTCCGCGCAGAGCATAACCGAGTTGGACCGCAGCGAGGTGGAAGTTGCCGATTACGTGCTAACGACGCCGATTTTGAACAGTGAGCTATGGCATTGCCTGCAGTCACTGACTGGTAGAGAGATCGCGCATCCCGAGCATCGCTCGTGGGCACGCGCGCAAGAAGCGACGGATGAATCGCTGCGCGGCGTTCGGATATTGCTCGTCGAGGACAGCGTCGCAAATCGGACTGTGGAAAGCGCGATGCTGCATCGAATGGGGTGCCGGGTAGATGAAGCCGGCGACGGTATCGAGGCCGTCGAGGCCGCAACTCGCGCTTGCTACGACATCATCCTGATGGATCTCGAGATGCCCAGAATGGACGGTTACGAGGCGGCGCGGCGCATCCGGCGGCTTCCCGGGCCGGCCGCCGACACCCCGATCATCGCGGTAACGGCGCATGTCATGGCCGGTATTAGCCGCAAGTGCCGTCTCGCGGGCATGGATGCGTACGTCGTGAAACCTGTCGATCGGGAAAAGCTCGTCAGCGCGATTCGCGAATTCGTGCCGCGGCTCAGGACGATGCCGGGTGTGGCGGATCGTGTCGGCGAGCTGTCGATAAAGAAGCGCTCGGCGCATTAGTCCGACATCGCTGGGGAACGTCATCGTCACTTCGCTAATCATGCTGGCGGCCGCCCTGGCCGCGGATCAGGGCACAGCGGTTCGCTTCGAGTTTCCTGATGAGCCCGGTCTCGCAGCGGTCGAGGCCACCTGGCGTGGCCTGACCGTACCGCTATTCAAGGACGGGAACTGGGTCGCCGTCCTTGGGGTCGACCTGGATGACGACGAAGGTGAACACTCACTCTCGTTGACGCTGGAATACGCTGACGGCACGGACCGCGAAGTCGCGACGCAACTCGGCGTGACCGCCCGGGAGTATCGGACGACCCACCTGACGGTCGAGCCGAAGTACGTGGAACTCAGCCCGGAGAATCAGGAACGCGCGGCGCGCGAGGCCGCAGAGCTTAACGCGATTTACGATCGCATCACGCCGGATGCGCTGTGGACGCAACCGTTCGATGTGCCGATTCCGGGCGTCACGGGCGGGCGGAATTTCGGGCACCGACGCGTCTTCAACGAGCAACCACGCAATCCGCATTCGGGCGCCGACCTGAAGGCTGCGACCGGCACGCCGATATTGTCGACGAATCGGGGCCGTGTCGTGCTCGCGAAGAACCTGTTCTTCAGCGGCAATGCCGTATTCGTCGATCACGGGCTCGGTATCTATTCTGCGTATCTGCATTTGTCGCGCATCGATGTCGAGCCCGGGCAGATGCTGGAGCGCGGTGAGGTCGTCGGCCTTGTCGGTGCGACAGGCCGCGTGACCGGGCCGCATTTGCACTGGGGGTTTCGGGTGCAGGGGGCACGGGTTGATCCTTTTTCGATGCTGGAGATTTCTGCGGACTGATTAGATTCGGAGTATCAGGCCGTGCCCGAACTTTTTCCGCAATAAGCTTTTCCTGCCTGATGTCCGGAAAAGTTTATTGCGGAAAAAGTCTGTCGGGCGCGTCGTTAGCCCGGGCCTGTCGCGCGTCGCTGCGGGTGGATGGGGAACCTGCGACTCAGGGGTTGCCGAGCCGTTTGCGGTGTCGGCGTTTGGGTTCGGCGTGCCTTTCTGCGACACTCTCGTGGAGTGGAAAGAAAAATAAGAATCATCTTTTCGACGTTCGCGCTGATCATGGTCGGACTGTTTGTATGGCGTATCGTCCAGGGCACCTGGTCGGTCGTTAACTGGGTCATGCTCGCGTTGTCGGCGACCGCGTGCCTGCTCGTCTTCGTGCGCTTCGTCTATATTTTTAATTTCAGCTATGCGCTGTGTGCGATCTTCAACGGCGCGTTGATCTGGGTTGCCCGGCCGTCCCCGGCGACGGCGCTCATCGGCGCGATCGCGGTTCTTTACGGGCTGCGACTGTTCTGGTTCACCTGGTCGCGCACGCGGAGCAGGTCTTATGCGCCGCGCGTCGCCAACGTCGAGGCCGTCGATCGGGAGATGCCTGCGACCGGTAAATGCATCCTGTGGTTTACCTGCACGTGGTTGATGACGTTTCACCTGATGGCGCTGTGGCTGCTCGCGTTACAGCCAACGCTCAGCGCGGGTATCATCACCGCCGGGATCGTGATGTTCGCAGGCACGGTCCTCGAGGGAGTCGCGGACCATCAGAAGCAACGCAGCAAGGAGGTCGCGCCCGAGAAATTTGTCGCGGTCGGCCTGTTCGCGCGCTGGCGCCACCCGAACTATCTCGGCGAGATCCTGTTTCAACTGGGCTTGATCATCGTGGCCGTGTCCAGCGCGTTGACCGCGGACGATCTCGTCGCCGGTCTCGTCTCGCCGCTGTACATTGTGATCCTGATGATCTCCGAGGCGCGACGCGTCGACGACTATCAGATCACGCGTTACGGGTCGGAAAGCGCGTATGTCGACTATCGTGCGCGGAGCGGCTCGCTCTGGCCAAAGGTCCTGCAGTGACCCCTAATCCTGATACCCCCAATCCTGGTTCTCCGAGGAATTCCCGATGACGACACACGAAAAGAACACTTTCCTGCAGACCTATGACTGGGTGGGCGGCTGGCAGGATCTGCCATGGGCGCACGATGAGCCGACTTTGTTCCTGTCCGAGATCTGCAACAAGCGCGAGGCCGGCAGCGCTCTGGATATCGGTTGCGGTGCCGGCACGGACTCGGTGTTCCTCGCGCAGCAGGGTTGGGACGTCACCAGTCTCGATTTCATTCCAAAAGCGCTCGAGTTCACGCAGCAACGTGCGCAGGAACACGGCGTCAGCGTCTCGACGGTCGAGGCTGACATTACGACCTGGGAGCCCACACGCAAGTTCGACGTCGTGCTCGATCATGGCCTGTTGCACAACATGGACCCTGTGCGTTACCCCGCGTATCGCGAGCGGATCCTCGGTGCACTGGCCGATGACGGCGACTTTGTGTTGCTCCATTGGCACCCGCTCTACCCGGGTCAACCCCACGGCGAAGTCGGGCCGCGGCGAGTCAGTCGCGAGGACATCAAGTCATTTTTCGCACCGGAGCTGCAGGAACGCTACTTCGCCGCCGAGGAGTTCGAGGATCTTCCGGCGATGGTTGGTCGCGGTATGCGCCAGGCTTACTACTGGTTTCGCCGTAACCAGGCGGATCAGAACCCGGCCGAACTCGTCGCGCAGATCGAGCGCACCCTGGAACGGCACGGGTTTGACTATGCTGCGCCCATTGCCGCCGCGGGCGATGCGCCGCTGGACGTGTCGATTGACGACGAACTGCTGGCGACGATCCTCGGGCCGGGCCGGCTCGGCGTCGCGCACGAATTGCCGTCAGCGGAAAAAGTCGACGACATCGTCGGCGAATTCGCCCGCCGCGCCGGGCGCGATGCGGCCGAATTCCTCAACCTGCTGCGCCTGTTTGCGTCCGAGCAGCACGGGAATGTCTGCGTCAGCAATGCACGCTGTACCGAGTGCGATGTGCAGTACTGCAAACGCCTCAGGTATAGATAAAACAGTAACTTACAGGTGTTCTACTGTACGTATACACAGGCTGTGATCAGCCCGTACAGCGGCAACCTATTTTACTAAAGCGGTATTGCGTCACGGCGGGCGGTCGCTGCTCGTTCCTATAATTTTCGTCCCTTTTGCGGTCCCTGCGGGACGGGTGGCCTCCTTGCCTCTGACAGACATCGCTGACTACGGAATCGTTTGGCCCGTGTGGCTCGCTTGGGGTTCACTCGGGCTGATGGCCGCTGCCATGTTGCTGCTCGCCGCGATGAAGCAGCCCGCTATCGCGGCTCGCTTGCGGTTATTGTTCATGCGCGCCCCGTCTATCCGCGGTCGTCTGCTCGTCGGATTCGGCTTCGTCGCATTGATTCCGATCGTTTCGCTGCCGCCGCTGATCGGCATGAATGCAGCCAGTCGTATGCAGCAGGAACAGGTTGCCGCGCTCGAGGGGCTGGTGCAGACCGTCGCGGACAGTCTTCCCGGCATGGTCAGGCGCCGGGCCAGTGGCGTGCGCGGTCTCGCCGATCACATCAGCGCGGACGGTGATTTCAGTGACGCGAACCTCGTCGACTGGTTGATCCGATATCACGGTAGCAATACCGAGATCGTATCGATGTGGATAGCGCGTCCGGACGGCCGCGTTCCCGTCGCAACCGCAGCGCGGCAGGGCCAGGTCGAACGCTGGGGCGGGCCGATCGCAGGCGTCGGCGTGATGGACTACTTCCAGGATGCGGTCGCGCGCGGCGGCCACTACGTGTCGGACGTGCGCAAGGGCGTTGCGGCCGGATTCAATCCGATGATTTTCGTTAGCGCCCCCATTGCCCTGGAGGGCGAGGCACCGTGGGGCTACCTGCAGGCGCAGATAGACCTGAGCAGAGTGTTCGGTCATTTCGTCATGCAGGACGCACGCGCCGGCAGTGAGATCCTGATGACTGATGCACAGGATCGCGTGATGCTGTCATCGCCGCGACTGCAGTTTCGACAGTTCGAAAGTATCGACGGGCACCCGCTGCACACGATGATGAATCGGTACGAGGGCGCGACGAGCTTTGCGTTCTCCGGCACGGTGCGATCGAGCGGGGAACACGGCAGCTACGTTGTGGCAATGCGGGAGCTGCCGCAGGGATGGAAGGTATTCGCCGTCTCATCGCAGCGTGCGGTGATGGGCCTGGTGCGGATGCCGTTAGTTCTCGGCGCTCTGTGGGCCTTGCTGACCCTGCTCATCGCACGTTGTTTCGCGCGTTTGTTCAGCGAGGCGGTTGCTAATCCACTGAAGAAACTCGACGAGTCACTGGACGTTTTCGAGTCGGAACACACGATTAGTATCATTCCGCAGGCGCCTACAGATGCGCCGGCCGAGGTGCGGGACGTCTACAAAAAAGTTCGTGACTCGATGCGCAAGAGCCGCGACTCGTACCGCAACATGATGAACGCACTGAACGAGGGCGCGGAGCTGAAACGCCAACTGCAGGAGGTTTCCGGCCGTAAGCCGGCCGGCGACACGTCGGCGATCTCGGTCGTCGAAGGTCAGCGCGAAGAGGCCTCGATCGATATCACGTCGACATTCCGCGGACGCCTCGACGCTGTAACGGAATTGCCGGGGCGTGAGCTGTTTTGGGAGTTCTTCGACGAAGCGTGGGGCCTCGGAATCGTTGCCGAAACCTCCATTTCGCTGATCCTGATTGCTGTCGGTTCCAAGAATGATCAGACCCTTAAGGCCGTCGCGGACGCATTGCAAACGAAAGGGGGGCGCACGCTCGACCTGGTCGCGCGCATCGGCGTCCACGAGTTCGCCGTCGTGCTGCCCGATACCGACCTGAACGGCGCGCTGGCGGTGGCCGAGCGCACGCAGCAGATGGTGCAGGCGGCGTTGACCGAAGTCGGCGGCGACCGGATACCGGAGTTGAATCTCGGCGTCGCATCGATGGTCCCGAACGCGAGCGGCAACGCGAAATCCTTCGTGGGCGTGGGTCAGCGCGTACTGCAGGCGTCGAACAAGAAGGGCGACGGTTTCATCGCGTATGCGGACGACAAGGGCAAGATCCGGATGGCGTCGCCAGCGGACGTGATCGAATGGGATCAGGACGTCGGCTGAGTGTCCTTCGGTTCGCGGTCAGTTTCCTGACGATCGCGACGGTCAATCGTAGTCGTTGAAGTA
>JBPCXI010000152.1:0-9563 GCA_051008895.1 Gammaproteobacteria bacterium
CGGAGTTGCCGACGCCGCTCGATCGCGCCGAGGAGCTCGCCGACCGACTCGGGCTCGACACGATCTGGATCAAGCGCGACGACGTGAGCGCGCAGATCTACGGCGGCAACAAGGTGCGCAAGCTCGAGTACATCTTCGCCGACGCCCAGGCGCGCAATTGCGATGCAGTCGTGACGTTCGGCGCGGTCGGATCGAATCACGTACTCGCTACATCGATTTTTGCGCGACAACTCGGTCTGCGTTGCTACGGCGTACTGACGCCGCAGCCGGTGACGCCGTATGTCGCCGACACGCTTCGTTATCACGCTGCGCTCGGCACGCACCTCGTCTATACGACAGGGTTCAAGGGCTCAGAGGCCGAAGCCGAAGCGATCGAGGATGCGCATCCGACCGGCGGCGACAAAGTCTATCGGATCATGTGGGGCGGATCTTCGTGGCGCGGTGCGGTCGGTTTCGTCAATGCGGCGTTCGAGCTCGCCGATCAGCTGAAGCATGCCGAGGCCCCGGACAAGATCTACGTCGCGTGCGGGACGATGGGCACCGCGGTCGGACTCGCGATCGGCCTCCGCCTCGCGCAACTGCCAACCGACGTCGTCGCGGTCAAGGTCGTACCAGACCCGGTTACGACCGCACAGAACGTGAGCAAGCTGTTCGAGACGACCGTCGCGGCGCTGAACGAACTCGATGACGAGATCCCGCTGCTCGAGGACCCGTTCGTCAATCTGACACTCAGGGACGAATTTCTTGGCGCCGGCTACGCAGAGCCGACGCCCGCGTGCACCGAGGCGGTCGAACTCATAGCGCAGGCCGAGGGCGTGAAACTCGAGACGACCTACGGCGGCAAGGCGCTCGCCGCACTTATTGACGACGCGCGGAGCGGGCGCCTCGAAGGTCAGCAGGTCGCCTTCTGGAATACCTACAATTCACGGCCGTATCCGGATCACCTGGCGGACATCGACGTTAACTCCCTCCCCGACTCGCTGCTCCCGTATCTGCAGTAGCGGCGCCGATCGCGCGGCCTCTCGAAGTTATTGTTAAATCCGTCGCCGGAAATTACCCGACCGGGTGACTCGATAACATTTGCAACTGTGTTATAAACAACTCGCTGGTCACCCGATGACGCAACCTCGCTTGGCCAGCTGATAGCAATAAAATTTAGGGGAAAAGCCACTCCGGGTGCGAACCCGGTTCGGAAAGCTACGGGTCTTTTTCGCCCGCAGGCCGCATGCGGCCGGGCGAATATAAGGGGAAGACGGCCGGGCTGCCTCCTGCTTGCTTATTTATCTTCGTAAGCCAGTCTTTGGAGGACTATCAATGAGGAAATTTCAAATCGCGCTCGCAGTGAGCGTTATCTTCGGCGTATCGAGCGCGCAAGCTGCCATCTGGCAGATAACGAACCTGGTCAACTTCAGCAGCCAGGGGGCGTCGACTGCCGTCCTGTCCGGGAACACGCTGTTCACATCCGACGTCGCGAACAACCTGACCGCGAACGGCTCGTTCACGGGTCAGTTCAACGTGGGCCCGACGCCGATATACGCGCATGAATTCACCGGCATGACGATCAGCAACGCCGGCGCAGTCGACGCGACCGCGTTTACGTGCGTAGAAGGCGCTTTCGGCGCAGCTGTGGGCGCGAACATCTGCGCCAACACCGGCTTCGGCACGAACTTCGTCAACGAGTCGACCGTGACGTATACCGGTAACACGTCTTCACGGACAATCGGCGGCGACGACATTCCGTTCGGCCCGCAACAGATGCTCAGCGACTACGACGGCCTGGCCCCGATCGACTTCGGACCCGGCTTTTCGTATATCACGTTCAGCAACACGATCGACGGCACGCAGGGTGTCGAACTGACGCTGACGCAGGTGCCGGTCCCGGCCGCGGCCTGGCTGTTCGGTTCCGCTCTCGGCCTGCTCGGCTGGGCGCGCCGCCGCACGAGCTGAAGCGCCGTCGGATCGACGCTGCGCCCTTAGCGACGTTCGTCCGCATAGAAGACCCGGCCTCGTGCCGGGTCTTTTTTTGCCCGGCATTGGCTCGCGACGTGCTTGTGGATTACGATTGTTTGCCATGCAGGACGCCAATCGCGCCATACAGGACCAGATCGCCGGCAATCATTGTTTCGGCTGCGGGCCGCGTAACGACGGCGGCCTGCAACTGAAGAGTTTCTTCACCGACGACGGCAGAACCGCCTGCCGGTACGAACCGCCGCCGCACCAGTGCGCCGGACCGAGTAACATCGTGAACGGCGGCATCATCGCGACGGTTATCGACTGTCACTGTGTATGTACGGCAATGGGCCACGCCTATCGACTGGAGCAAAGGCCGATCGGCTCGGACCCGAAGCTGTGGTTCGTGACCGGCTCCCTGAACGTTCGCTACACGGCACCGACGCCGATCGACGTGCCGATCGAGGCGATCGCCGAAGTCGCCGAGTGGACCGAGAAAAAGACGATCGTGCGTTGTGAGCTGCGCTCAGGCGCGACCGTCTGCGCCGAGGCCGAGGTCATCGCAATACGCGTGCCGGAAGAGATGTACCGGTCATAGGCCGCTAGCCCGAACGGTCTATGCTGGCGACGAACTCTCCGATGCAGGTCGCCAGTCGCTCGCGGGTCGCATCGTCCGTCAATGTCCCGCTCCCGTCGAATAGCTCGTGCACGCGCGACAGCGTAATCGGCTGCCCGAACCACGGGCGCATGCGAAACGCGCGCAGCACCGGTAACCAGGCCTGCTGCGCGTAGGCGGTGCCGAGTCCGCCCGGCGTCGCGCCCATCAGCGCGACGGGCTTGCCGCCGAATACCCGCGCGACCTCGCCGTCGCCGCGCGACAGCCAGTCGATCGCGTTCTTCAGCACGCCGGGGATCGAACCGTTGTATTCGGGTGTCACGATCAGCAGCCCGTCGGCGTCGGCGATCCGGTCCTGCAGTTGCATGACCGCTGCCGGCCGGCCGGACTCGTCCTCGAGATCTCCGTCGTATAACGGGATGTCGGCGATTGCGGCGATATCGATGTGCGCGCCATCGGGCGCGAGATCGGCCGCCGCGCGCAGCAGCGCCGAGTTGAACGAGCCGGCGCGCAGGCTGCCCGATATACCAACGATTCTTGTCATGCTGCTGGTCATGCTGTTGGTCATTCCGTCGTACTCCTTTGTTCTACCGGTCCGCGCCCGGCAGATTGAATAACAGTCCTTCGGCCCGCGCCGTTGCGCGCAGCTTAAGGTCGACACCGGCCATCGTCACACCGTCGCCGGCGAAGATGCGCTGGTCATTCGCTTCCAGTTCGCCCGCCACCAGGTGCAGGAAGTGCATCCGGTCGTGCTCCGCCGCGACGGCGAGCGACTCGCCCGGCACGAGCCTCACGTGCTCGAGATATACGTCCTGATGAATCCGCAGCGTGCCGTCGCGTCCGTCCGGCGACACCACGAGCGCTCGCCCTGTGTGTTCCGGAAAGCCCTTCTGCTGGTAACCGGGCGCAATGCCGAGTTCGTTCGGCACCACCCAGATTTGCAGGAACCGCAACGACTCGGACGCTGACGGATTGTACTCGCTGTGCGTGACGCCGGTGCCGGCGCTCATCAGCTGGAACTCGCCGGCCGGCAACCGCTCGATATTGCCCATGTTGTCCTTGTGCTCGATGACGCCGGACAGAACGTAGCTGATGATTTCCATGTCCTGGTGCGAATGTGTCGCGAACCCGCCACCCGGAATCACGCTGTCGTCGTTCAGTACGCGCAGCACGGACACGCCCATGTGCTCCGGGTCGTAGTAATGACCGAAAGAGAACGTGTGCCGGCTGTTCAGCCAGCTCAGTTGCGACGGGCCCCGCTCCTCGCTGCGCCTGATATCGATCATGCCGCGGCTCCGCGTGAGTCGCCCGCCGTCAGCCGCTCGCGACCGTGCGGTTCCGTGTAGTCAACGTCGGGGCCGCGCGGCACGATACCGGTCGGATTGATCGCTGCATGACTGCCATAGTAGTGCGCCTTGATATGCGGCAAATCGACCGTGTCGGCGATGCCCGGGTATTGATACAGGTCGCGGACGTAACCCCACAGGTGCCGATAGTCGCGCAGCCGGCGCAGGTTGCACTTGAAGTGCCCGACGTACACCGGGTCGAAGCGGACGAGTGTCGTAAACAAACGCCAGTCCGCTTCGGTGATGCGATCGCCGGTCAGGTAGCGCTGCGTCGCGAGGCGCTGATCGAGTTCGTCGAGCGCTGCGAACAACTCGACGACCGCCTCGTCATACGCCTCCTGCGTGCTCGCGAAGCCGGCGCGGTAGACGCCGTTGTTGACGTGCGGATAAATGTAATCGTTCAGGTCGTCGATCTCGGCGCGCAGTTCGGCCGGATAGTAATCGCCGGGCGTCGCACCGACGCCGTCGAACGCGCTGTTGAACATGCGCAGGATTTCGGACGATTCGTTGGACACGATCGTGCCGCGCTGTTTGTCCCACAACACGGGCACGGTCACGCGGCCGGTAAAGCTCGGATCCGCTTGCGTATAGACCTCGTGCAGGTACGTCGCGTGGTTGACCGAGTCCGCGACGACGCCGGGACCCGGCGCGAATGTCCAGCCGTGCGCACCCATGTGCGCGTTGACGACCGACATCGAGATGATGTCCTCGAGGCCTTTCAGCTTGCGCAGGATCATCGTGCGGTGCGCCCATGGGCACGCCAGCGATACGTACAGGTGATAACGGCCGGGCTCGGCCGCGAAGCCGCCATCGCCGGTCGGGCCGGGCGCGCCGTCCGTCGTCACCCAGCTGCGGAACGACGAGTCCTGACGCACGAACCTGCCCGCGTCCGACGCCGTGTCGTACCAGACATCGTGCCACCTGCCATCAACCAGTTTGCCCATGTTCTTCGCTCCTGAATGCCGAGTTGTAGTCTATGGGCTCCATTCTGCGTATTTCGCGATGCCTGAAAAACAGCACTTTATTCAATTTATTGTTCTTGTAATATGAACAATATGAACCGTCTGCTCGAGATGGAGATCTTCGTCCGCGTCGTCGACGCGGGCAGCATCAGCGGCGCCGCCGACCGTCTGAACATCGCCAAGTCCGCGGTGAGTCGCAGGCTTGCCGAGCTCGAACGGCGCCTCGGCGTGCGCTTGCTGAATCGAACGACACGGCGATTGTCGCTGACCGCCCCGGGCGGCGCCTTCTATGATCGCTGCGCCGGAATTATTGCAGACGTCGCCGACGCGGAGCAGACTGTCACGGACGCGGATACCGAACTCAGCGGACAGTTGCGACTGGCCGCACCGCTTAGTTTCGGCATCGGGCACCTCGGCGCCGCGATCAACGACTTCATGCGGGCGCACCCTTGCGTCACGTTCGACCTGGACCTGAATGACCGACAGATCGATCTCGTCGAGGAAGGTTACGATCTCGGGATTCGCATCACGAAGCTGTCCGACTCCAGCCTGCGCGCGCGCCGTCTCGCGCGCATTCGCAGCGTCGTCTGCGCGAGCCCCGACTACTGGGACGAGCGCGGCCGCCCGATGCATCCGAACGATCTGAAGCAGCACACCGCACTGCGCTACTCGAACGCGCGTCGGCGCGGCTGGTCGTGGACGGCGCCGGACGGCAGTCGGGGTTCGGTCGCGGTCCCGGTAGCGATGAAGGCGAACAACGGTGAGTTCCTGGCGCAAACCGCGGCGGGCGGCTTTGGCGTAATCCAGATCCCGGTGTTCATCGCATACCAGCGAATCGAAAGCGGCGCGCTCGAGCCCGTGCTGACCGACTATCGCTGGGGCGATATCGGTGCATACGCGGTGTATCCGCCGACGCGACACCTGTCGCGGCGCGTACGCGTGTTCATCGATTTTCTCGCCGCACGCTTCGGTGACGAGCCCTACTGGGACCGGTGCCTGCGCGGGGAGGCAGGTGAATAGCAGCGATCCGCAACGCGTAACGCTGCAGCGGCTCGCCGGCTCGCCCGCCGAAGCGGCGACGGTGCAGCGCGTATATGATGCGGCGCCGAACTACTCGCGCTCGACGACCGGTGCACCGAGCCGGCCCGGGGCGGCACAGCGAACGTTCGCGATGCTGCCCGACGGCTGCACGCCGGACGCGAAGCACATGCACCTGATTCTGCATGACGGCGAGCCCGCGGGATTCGTCGACGTCATTCGGGGCTATCCGGACGACGGCAGCGCCTACGTCGGTCTGTTTCTAATTGCGGAGACGCACCACGGCCGCGGCATCGGCCGCACCGCATACGAACAACTCGAAACGCTGATCGGCCAGTGGCCGGGTGTTCGCCGCATCGAGCTGTCGGCGCTCGCGCTCAACGAGCCGGCACTCGGTTTCTGGGCCGCGATGGGATTTTCGCCGACCGGTAAACGGACCGCGTACGCCCAGGGACGCGTGAAATCGGAAAACGTTTTCTTCAGCAAGTCGCTTGGCAACGCCGCGTGAGGTACGCATTTATCCCGGTAGCGACGCTGAGACTAAACTGGCATGATCGCCAAAGAGCTTTTCGCTCGGGTACCCCGTCAGCATGAACGATACCGCGCGCTTCTCGGTCGGTGACCTGATTCACCACAAACTGTTCGATTACCGCGGCGTGATCTACGACGTGGACCCGCAGTTCATGCTGTCGGAAGACTGGTATGCGCAGGTCGCACTGTCGCGACCGGCGAAAGACCAGCCGTGGTATCGCGTACTCGTGCACGACGGCCAGCAGGAAACCTACGTCGCCGAGCAGAACCTCGAGGCCGACGCGTCGGGCCGGCCGATCGAACACCCGCTGACGGGCCGGTTCTTCGGCTCCTTCGATGCCGGCCGCTACGTGACCCGGGAACGCGCCAACTGACAATGCCAACATGCCTGCACCGATTGCCAAACATCGGCGAATCCAGCCTGCGCGACTGCTCCGATGGCGAACGCAAAGCATGGAAATCGACAAGCACTGCGGGCCGGCGTATATGAGAATGCATCGTCCCCGCTGAATTGGTATAACTCGGCCCGGTGCCCGCCGGGCCAGCATGGTGATAGAGATGAGAATTGGGATTCCGAATGAGGTCCACGACGGTGAACGGCGCGTCGCGACGACACCCGATATCGTCGCCCAGCTGATCAAGCTCGGCTTCTCGGTTACGATCGAGACCGGGGCCGGCGATTCCGCCAACTTCGCCGATCGGGCCTACGCCGAAGCCGGGGCCAAGATCGCGACCGATACGCGCGCGCTATGGTCCGGCGCGGATATCGTGATGAAGGTGCGCGGTCCGGAACGGCACCCGACACTCGGCGTCGACGAAACCGAACTGCTGCGGTCCGGCCAGATCCTGATCAGCTTCCTGTGGCCGGCGCAGAATCCCGAACTACTGGAGACGCTGAAAGCGAAAGGCGTGACGGCGCTCGCGATGGACAGCATTCCGCGTATCTCCCGGGCGCAGAAACTCGACGCGCTCAGCTCGATGGCGAATATCGCCGGTTACCGCGCCATCGTCGAAGCGGCGCAGCACTTCGGACGATTCTTCACGGGACAGATAACAGCCGCCGGTAAGGTGCCGCCCGCCAAGGTGCTCGTGATCGGCGCCGGCGTTGCCGGGCTTGCCGCGATCGGGGCGGCGAAGAGCATGGGCGCGATCGTGCGCTCCTTCGACACGCGACCCGAGGTCAAGGAACAGGTCGAGAGCATGGATGCCGAGTTCCTGTTACTCGAATTCGAGGAAGAAGGTTCGGGCGAAGGCGGCTACGCGAAGGTCATGAGCGAGGAATTCATCGCCGCGGAAATGGCGTTGTTCGCGGAGCAGGCGAAGGACGTCGACATCATCATCACGACCGCGCTGATACCGGGTAAACCGGCGCCGAAGCTGATCACGGCCGACATGGTCGCATCGATGAAGCCGGGCAGCGTCGTCGTCGACCTGGCCGCTGAACAGGGCGGTAACTGCGAACTGACGGTGCCGGGCGAAGTTGCGGTGAAGCACGACGTGACGCTGATCGGCTATACCGACCTGCCGAGCCGACTCGCCGCGCAGTCGAGCCAGCTGTACGGCACGAACCTGCGGCATCTGCTGACCGACATGTGCCCGGAAAAAGACGGGCAACTCGTCGTCGACTTCGACGACGAAGTGGTGCGCGGCGCGACCGTCGTCAAAGACGGCGCAATCACGTACCCGCCGCCGGCGCCGAAACTGTCGGCCGCGCCTGCAGCGAAGCCTGCGCCCGCAGTGGAGCCGGTGGTAGCGGAAGTCGACACGAAACCCGGCGTGCTCGGCCCGCTGCTGACGTTCGGTATCGGCGCGCTGGCATTGTTCGGGCTCGGCCTCGTCGCGCCACCTTCGTTCATGGAGCACTTCACGGTGTTCGTGCTCGCCTGCTTCGTCGGTTACATGGTGATATGGAACGTGACGCCGGCGCTGCACACGCCGCTGATGAGCGTAACGAACGCGATCAGCAGCATCATCATCATCGGGGCGCTGCTGCAGATCAGCTCCGGCGAAACCTGGATCACGTGGCTTGCCGGCATCACCGTGTTCATCACCAGCATCAACATCTTCGGCGGCTTCGCGGTGACGCGGCGCATGCTCGAGATGTTCCGGAAGTAGGGCAGGAATAGGAAAGCATCGTGGAACAAGCACTGATCCCGTCCGGACTCGTCACCGCCGCCTACATCGGCGCGACGATCCTGTTCATCCTTGCGCTCGGCGGCCTGAGCCATCCGGAAACATCTCGCCGCGGCAACATGTACGGCATCGCCGGCATGACGATCGCGGTTATCGCGACGATACTCGGCGAGGTCAACGACAACTACGCGCTGCTGATCGGCGGCGTCGCTGTCGGCGGCACGATCGGCATAATGCTCGCGAAGCGCGTGCAAATGACGCAGATGCCCGAGCTCGTCGCCATCCTGCATAGCCTCGTCGGCCTCGCGGCCGTATTCGTCGGCTTCGCCACGTTCACCGACCCCGACATGCACTTCGTCGGCGTCGAGCAGACGATCCACGATATCGAGATCTACATCGGGATCCTGATCGGCGCGGTGACTTTCTCCGGCTCCGTGATCGCATTCGGCAAACTCAGCGGCAAGATCGGCGGGAACCCGCTGTTGCTGCCGGCGCGGCACTGGCTGAACCTCGGCCTGCTGCTGATGTCCATCTGGATCGGCGCACAGTTCGTCGAGAACAGCGCGGCCGGCGGCGGCATGACCGAGCTGCTGATCATGACCGCAATCGCACTTGCGTTCGGGGTCCATATGGTCATGGCCATCGGCGGTGCCGATATGCCGGTCGTCGTGTCGATGCTGAACAGCTATTCCGGCTGGGCCGCTTCCGCGACCGGCTTCATGCTCGGCAATGACCTGCTGATCGTGACCGGCGCACTGGTCGGCTCGAGCGGCGCGATCCTCAGCTACATCATGTGCCGTGCGATGAACCGCAAGTTCCTTGCCGTGATCGCCGGCGGCTTCGGCACGACCAGCGGCGCGGCATCGGGCGGCGGCGAGGACCAGGGCGAGGTCGTGCCGATCGACGCGACCGAGACGGGCGAGCTGTTGAAGAACGCGAAGGAAGTGATGATCATCCCGGGCTACGGCATGGCCGTCGCGCAGGCGC
>JBPCXI010000153.1:0-5547 GCA_051008895.1 Gammaproteobacteria bacterium
TTTCAAGATCCTGCCACTCATTAATAACTGGAGCAGCGACCCGGCAAGAATAAAGGGCGGCGCGAAAGTGCCCGAGGGCTTCAAGTATACGAGCGACGGCAACGACGCCTGGATGTCGATCGACGAGTTGCGCACATGGATTGATACGAACCGGTCGAGCATCGGAAAAATCTGAAGCCGATGATCCCGTACGGTCGCCAGGACGTCACGCAGGCCGATATCGACGAGGTCGTGTCGATACTGCGATCGGATTTCCTGACCCAGGGCCCGACGGTGCCGCGCTTCGAAAAACTCGTCTCTGACTATTGCGGCATTGCGCACGGCGTCGCAGTCAACAGCGGCACCGCCGCGCTGCACGTCGCCTGCGGAGCGCTCGGCCTGGGTCCGGGCGACGTGCTCTGGACCAGCCCGATCACGTTTGTCGCGTCAGCGAACTGCGCGCTCTACTGCGGTGCCGATGTCGACTTTGTCGATATCGACCCGCACACCTATAACATGTCCGCCGACGCGCTGGCGCGCAAACTGGCGGACGCCGAGCGCGACGGCCGGTTGCCCAAGATCGTGATGCCCGTCCACCTGTGCGGACAGTCGTGCGACATGAGAGCGATCGCGGAACTCGCAAAGCGTTACGGGTTCCGCATCATCGAAGATGCCTCGCACGCTGTCGGGGCACGCTATCGTGATCGCCCGGTGGGTTGCTGCGAATACAGCGATATCGCGGTGTTCAGTTTTCACCCGGTCAAGATAATCACGACCGCCGAGGGCGGCATGGCAATGACGAACGATCCGGTGCTCGCAAGGCGCATGCAGCGACTGCGCAGCCACGGCATCACCCGCGAACAGAGCGAGATGAGCGGCGAATCACATGGCCCCTGGTACTACGAACAGATCGAGCTCGGATTCAACTACCGGATGACGGACGTTCATGCGGCGCTCGGCGCGAGCCAGATCGCGCGCCTCGACGACTACGTAACGCGTCGACACGAACTGGCGCGGCGCTACGACGCACTGCTCGCGGAATTACCGCTGACGACGCCACACCTGGACCCGAACGCCTACTCCAGCTTTCACCTGTATGTAATCCGTCTGCGACGCGACGAAGCTGCGCGGACGCATCGCGAGGTGTTCGAGGCACTGCGTGACGATGGGATCGGCGTCAACCTGCACTACATCCCGGTGCACCGACAACCTTACATGCGCGCGCTCGGACTTGCGTTCGACGATCTTGCGGAAGCGGACGCCTACTACGAGGAGGCGATCAGTCTGCCGCTGTATCCGACTCTGACGGAGGCGGATCAGGACCGGGTCGTTGCCGCACTCGGCCGGGCGCTATCGGGATGACACACGCAGCCGCGTCGGCCGGCGCCGGCCGGCTCGCTCTCGGGACCGCGCAGTTCGGCCTCGATTACGGCATCGCAAATGCGGGTCGCGTGCCGCCCGCGGACGTCGCGGCCATTCTCGCGACGGCGGCAGCGGCCGGGGTCGATACGCTGGATACCGCGATCGCGTACGGCGACAGTGAAGCCGCGCTGGGCGATGCCGGTGTGTCCGGTTGGCGCGTGATCACGAAACTCCCGGGGCTCCCCGAGCGGTTGCCCGCGATCGGCGACTGGGTCCGGGAACAGGTTGCCGCGTCGCTCGACCGGCTCAAGCTCGACCGGCTGGAGGGCGTGCTGCTGCATCAACCAGCGGATCTTCTCGGTAACGCAGGACCCGAGCTCGCGGCCGCACTAGAGCGCATCCGCAGCGATGGCATGACCGCCGCCGTCGGCATATCGATCTACGACCCCGCCGAGTTGCCGGCGCTCGTTACGGTGATGCGACCCGACATCGTCCAGGCGCCGTTCAATGTTCTGGACCGGCGGCTGGAGTCGTCGGGCTGGCTCGCGAGACTCGCGGCCGACGGGGTGCGCGTGCACGTGCGTTCAGCATTCCTTCAAGGGCTGCTGCTCATGGATGCCGACGCCCGTCCGGATTATTTCGAACGCTGGCGTACACTTCTGGACCAGTGGCGCAGCTGGTGCGACCACCAGCGCCGCTCGCCGTCCAGCCTAGCGCTGGGCTTCGCGCTCGCGCAGTCGAATATCGAAAGAGTTGTCGTCGGTGTCGATTCACCGGCGCAGCTCGACGCGGCGATCGAAGCCGCAGGCGGGAAACCGAATCTTCCGCCGGACGCGTTGCAGAACGATGACCCCGACCTGTTAAACCCGTCAAACTGGCGTCTGCAATGACGACGGTTGCACTGATTCAGGCACGCATGTCCAGCACCCGTTTCCCGGGCAAGGTGCTCGAACCGATCGCCGGCGTCCCGGCCATCCTCTTCATGGTTCGACGGGTACGGCGCGCGGCGACGATCGACATCGTCGCCGTCGCAACCAGCAATGACCCCAGCGACGACCCGCTCGCCGAGGCCCTGAGCGACGCCGGCATCCCGCTTTTCCGCGGCGACCTCGACGATGTCCTGCGCCGCTACGCCGACGCGGCAGCGCATTTCGGCGCCGACGAGATCGTCCGACTGACCGGCGACTGCCCGCTCGCGGATCCGACCATCATCGACGAGGTCGTCGAGGCAAGGCGCGCGGCTGGGGTCGACTACGCGAGCAACATCGATCCGCCGACGTTCCCGGACGGCCTCGACTGCGAATGCTTCACCCGGGCGGCGCTCGACGGGGCGGCCGGGCAGGCGACCACGGCAGCAGACCGCGAACACGTAACGATGTGGATGCGGTCACCGGGCAGCGGGCTGAGGCGGATAAACAGCCCTTCGAGCGCAGACACTTCCGGGATCCGGCTTACGGTAGACTACCCGGATGATCTGGCGGCGGTCAGGCGGCTGGTGTCTCTGATGCCGAACGCCGACGCGTTCGACTATGCGGACATGTTGAGAGCGTTGTCGGCGAATCCGGACATACTCGATCTCAACCGGCACGAGCGAAATGAAGGTAGCGACGCGCGAAACGCCCGGCAGGATTGAGCCGGGTCATCTAGGACACTGAACGGACTGACTGGAAGACAGCGAGATGAAAAGATGCATGGCCTGCGGGCTCCCGGAAACACACGAGACGATCTCTTTCGACGACGAAGGCGTGTGCAACATTTGCCGCCAGCATGAGTTCAAGAAGGAGCAGATCGATTGGGGTGAGAACAAGCTCATTCTTGATGGCCTGATCGACGAATATCGCGGCAAGTTCGATTACGACTGCATCGTTCCGTTCAGCGGCGGCAAGGACAGCACCTGGACGCTTTACTACCTCGTCAAGGAGTACGGTATCAAGCCGCTGGTCGTTCGCTTCGATCACGGATTCCTTCGCCCGAACCTCGAGGAGAATACGAAGCGCACGATCCGCAATCTCGGCGTCGATATCATGACGTTCACGCCGAACTGGAAAGTCGTACAAAAACTGATGCTGCAGGCATTCCTCGAGAAGGGTGACTTCTGCTGGCACTGCCACACCGGCATCTTTTCGTATCCAATGTGGGTGGCACTCGAGAAGAAGGTGCCGCTGATCATCTGGGGCGAGCCGGCCGCAGAGTACACCGCATACTTCAGCTACGGCCAGAAAGAAGAAGTCGACGAAAAGCGCTTCAATCGATTCGTGAACCTTGGCATTAGCGCCGATGACATGTTCGTTCGCCTCGGTGGCGCGGTCGACCATCGCGATCTCAAACCCTATAGCTACCCGCCGCTAAAAGATCTCCGCGCTCTGAACTATCGATCAGTTTGCCTCGGGTCGTACATACCCTGGGACGTGAAGACCCAGTCGCAGACGATCCAGGAAGAGCTCGGCTGGCAGGGCGACGAGGTCGAGAACGTGCCGCCGCAGTATCGCTACGAGAAAATCGAGTGCTACATGCAAGGCGTACGCGACTACATCAAGTACATCAAGCGCGGTTACACCCGCCCGTCGCACCTCGTTGCAATCGACCGTCGCAACGGCCGCCTGACGGCGGAGGAAGGCGCGGCACTGATCAAGGAGTACGAGGGCAAACGACCGCCCAGCCTCGACCTGTTCCTGGATTTCGTCGGACTGAACGAGCAGGAGTTTCTCGAGGTCGCGATGAGTCACCAGGTGTCTCCTTACGTTCATCAACCCGAATCGACAGTGCTCGGCACGCGCACGGACGACTACGATGAATGGAGTCGGGATGGCGAAATGGTCCGCGTGGATGCCGAGGAGCTTCTCGAGCGCTGGCGCGCCTCACGGAAGACCGCCAAGGCGAGTTAATGCACGCGACGCGACCGATCGTCGGCGTACTCGATTATCAAGCCGGAAACATCCAGTCCATCATCAACGCGGTCGATCACCTCGGTGCCGAATCGCGCACCGTGGCCAGTGCGGCCGACATGGACGGTCTCAGCCACCTGATACTGCCAGGCGTTGGGGCGTTCGGGTTTTGTAGCCGAAACCTCCGAGCGACGGGCCTGCTGCCGGATCTCGAACGCTGGACACTCGAAGAGCGTAAACCGATTCTCGGCATTTGCGTCGGCATGCAGCTGCTTGCCGATGCGAGCGCCGAACTCGGCGAGCATGAAGGCCTCGGCTGGGGCGGGGGTCGCGTCGAAGCGCTCGAGCCCGACGGCAAAGGCATCCGGATACCACATGTCGGCTGGAATACGGCCACATTCGATGAGGAGTTCGGCGATTTCGAACCCGGAGAATCCGCCGATTTCTATTTCGATCACGCGTTTGCGTACCAGTCGCCGACACATGCCCACCGCGTCGCGTCGTGCACGCACGGGCAAACTTTCTGCGCTGCCATTCGCCGCGACAACCTGGTTGCGGTGCAGTTTCACCCGGAAAAAAGCCAGACAGCGGGCATGCGTTTTCTGACCGGATTTCTCGGTCTCTAGCGCGGGCGCGACAGAGCGATGGTCAAGAAGCGGCTGATACCCAAACTGCTGATCAAACACAGGCCAATGGGCACCGCGGTGCGCCCGGTCCTCGTCACGACGCAGTCGTTTGACGACGCGCGAGACGTCGGAGACCCGACATCGCAGGCGAAGATTTACGAAGCACAGTTGGCCGATGAGCTGGTCGTGCTGAATATCGACGGTACGGCCATCGCCGGCGATGACGTGATGCTCGGACTCATCGAAAGACTGGCCAGCGAGACCTTCATGCCGTTATGCGTCGGTGGCGGCGTCCGGAATCTCGAGGACTTCGCAACGCTGCTGAACTGCGGCGCCGACAAGGTCAGCATAAACTCGCCGGCGCTCGACACGCCGGATCTGATCGGTGCCGCGGCCGCGCGATACGGCGGGCAGTGCGTTGTCGTTTCGATAGATTTTCGGCGAGCCGATGACGGTGAGTTCGTGGTGATGCGCGACCACGCGGCCGTGCCGACCGGCAGGGGTGTCGTCGACTGGGCGCGTGAGGCGGTCGACCGCGGTGCCGGCGAACTTATGCTGTGCGACGCGGACCGTGACGGCGAGGGCGGCGGCCTGAATGTCGACATCGGGCGCGCCGTTGCGGACGCAGTATCGGTGCCGGTGATATTGTCCGGTGGTTGCGGGCGCGCCGAACACTTTGTCGACGGCTTTCAGCA
>JBPCXI010000154.1:0-9600 GCA_051008895.1 Gammaproteobacteria bacterium
CTTGTATAGTCGGCAGCGAGCGGCAAGACTTTAGGGCCGCAAGGGTGGTCATAGAATCGTGGTCATTGAATCGTGGCCGTTAACAGGGGATTCGCCGATGGAAATCGATATCGTTCTCGACTCGCACCTGCCGCAGCAGGAACTGACGGAACTCGGCCTGCTGGCCGAGCGGCACGGCATCCGCGCGGTCTGGAACGCCAGCTATCTCGACGGGCGGGACCCGTTCACGAACCTGTCGGAACTGGCTGCGCAGTCGACTCGGATCGCGGTGGCGCCGATGGCGCTGAACGCGTACGAGATGCATCCGTTCCGCATCGGTCAGATGCTGCTGACCTTGAACGAATTGGCCGGCGGCCGGACCCAGACGATGATCGGCGGCGGCGGGGAGGTCGTGATGGCGCTCGGCATTCCGTTCGAGAAACGCGTGCGCTACGTGCGCGAGTGCCTGGAAATCGTCAAGGGCATGACGACGGCCCGGCCATTCAGTTACGCCGGCGAGTTATTCAGCATCGAGGGCTACGATCCGCAGTGGGTCACGCAGGAGCCGCCGTTCCTGTATGCCGGCGCGAACCGGCCGCAGATGCTCCGCATGGCGGCGAAATCGGCGGACGGGATTTTCATGTCGGACCTGTCGGTCAATCTCGCGCGGGGCGCGATCGACGCGGTACATTCGCGCATGAGCGAGATCGGCCGCGATCCGGCCGGTTATCGGTTCAACAATTTCATGGCCTGGTACGTATATGACGACCCGCAAGAGGCGCGGCACGAGGCACGGCGCTGGATCGGATTTCGCGCGATCTTTCGCGAGTACATGATGCGCGAGTTCATGAGCGCCGAGGACTTCGAGACGATACTGCAGCACATCCCGGCGATCTATGCGATGGCGGCGAAGGACGAGGACTCGGTCGACGGCCTGCCGGATCATTTGCTCGACATGTGCGTCGACAATCTGACGCTGACCGGTGGCGTCGGCGATCTCGACCGAATCATCGAACACCTGCTCGAATTCAAGGCGATCGGGGTCACGGAGATTTGCATCGAACTCAAGAAGCACCAGGCCCATGGCATCCGCTTGCTCGGCGAGCGCGTGCTGCCGGCGCTGCGATGACGGGCATTCGTTAACGGGCATCCGCATTACCAATGCGTAATGTTGCGGCAACGGGCCGGCAACCGTCGCTGGCATACAGTGACAACCGTGCTCGGCGCAGTCCCCAAAGCGAACTGTCTCCTCCCTGTAGACCCCGTTTCCCCCTTTGGCGGGGTCTTCGCTTAAATCGACGCCGGGCACGTTTTAGCCGGCCCGGGCGGGTTTCGACCCGCCCGGGCGCGGCGCTTACGTCAAGTCACGCCGTTTCGGCGCACTATTTTCCCGCTTATGTCGCGCCCGGCTAAATCTCGCGCCGCGCGCGCCGACACCGTCATTGGGATGGTGTAAAGGAGTTGACGCCGATGACTACGAATGTAACTGGAGTTTCGCCCGGGTCGAAAGTCTTGCAGTCGCAGGATCGAGATCTGGATCCGACCGCGACGTCGAAGACCGATGCGGTCGACGGCGAGGAGTCGGAAACCGAGCGCGACGTGAAAGCGGTCGAGCAGCCGTCGACAGTCGAGGTGCAGTCGGATTCCGCCAAGCGGGATAACGAAGCGCTCGGCAGGCACGTCGATACCTTTGTCTGACTTTTCAGGCGTCTGATTTTCAGGCGCCTGATGGGTCAGGCGTCGGGCAGCCCGACCGGATCGGGCGCAACCCGGCAGATCTTGACGCCGCGGTTGCCGCCCGTGAAGAGGCTGGCCAGCGCGTCCGGCATCTTTTCCAGGCCCTCGTCGACGTCTTCGCAGTTCACGAGCTTGCCGTCGCGGTACCAGCCGAGCAGTGCTGCTTCGGCCTCGGCCCAGCGCTCCCAATAGTCGAACACGACGAAGCCCTGCATGCGCGCGCGCCGATGGATGAGCTCGCGGTAGTTGATCGGCCCTGTCAGCGGCCCGGCCTTGTAGTCGGTCGCGATGAATCCGCACACTGCGACGCGCGCATTCATCGCCAGGTGATTGAGAGCAGTGTTGAGTAACTCGCCACCGACATTGTCGAACATCACGTCGATTCCGTCCGGGAACAGCTTTTCGAGGCACTGGTCGACGTTGTCGGTGCGGTAGTTGATCGCCGCATACGCGCCGAGATCCTCGACGAGCCAGCGGCATTTCTCGTTCGACCCGGTCATGCCGACGACCCGGCCGGCGCCCTCGAGTTTCGCGATCTGGCAGGCCATCGAGCCGACGCCGCCGGCCGCGGCGGTAACGAGCACGTTATCGCCGCGTTTGATGTCGCCGGCTTCATGCAGCCCGAACCAGGCCGTGACGCCGGCCTGGCCGAGGAAGCTCAGCTGCGACGACAACGGCTTGACCGGATCTGCGACTTTTTTCGTGCTGAATACGAATTCGGCGCCGCGCGGGCGCTGCAGCGAAAAGTCCTGCCAGCCGAGCGAGCCGACGAAGAACTCGCCGACGGCGTAGTCGGGGTGGCGGGACGCGACGATCTGACCGACACCGCGGCCGCGCATCACCTCTTCGATGCGAATGCCCTGCAGGAAACCGTCGTCCGGCGCCTTCAGGTAACCGCGTTGTGCGGGTCCGGGGGCGAGACAGATCGTGCGCACGAGGAACTCATCTTCGTCGGGCTCGGGCACGGATTCTTCGACCCAGTCGAAGTGCTTCACCCCGACGAGCTCGCCCGGCCGCGGATATGCGGCGACGCGCCACTGGCGATTGATCGTGTCAGGCATGCGCGAGGATCGCTGATTGCGTCATCGGGACCCCGGTGTCGGACCGCTAGTAGGTGTCGTACCCGCGGCGGCCGACGTTTTCGCTGCATTTGGCGAACCGCGCCGACAGCTTCCCTGCCAGTGAGTCGGCGTCCGTAATCTCGTCTCGCCACGCGTCCCAGGCCGCGCCGAATGCCGCGGCGTTGGCGGTGCGGCCGACCCAGAATAGGGTCTCGAGGTTGTTGCTCTGCACCGGCATCGCGATCTCGCTACGGTAGGCGTGTTTACTCCCCCACTGCTCGTTGAAGTCGGCGACGATCTCCAGATACTCGGAAAACTCACATCCTTCCTTGAGCTTGAATTCGATGACGTCCATGTAGTCGGCGAGCGCGGGCAGCGGCAGCGCAAACAGTGCGATGGTGAGGATCGTTTTCATGCTTGTTTCTCCCCCCGGAGTGTTGATTTGAATTGTGGCCGACCGGCGTTGCCGCCGAATCGGCGCAGTCAAGCATACGCCGGGAGGCGGCCGGATGGTAAGTGGGCGGTCAGTTGCGCATGAATTCGGGAGGGTCTTCAGATTGGACACTCTGAGCGGATCCGTTTGGCGTCGGCGGGCGTATTGATTAGGGTAGCTGGTAGAGGGAAATCGCGAGGAAAGGGCCCATGTACATTAATTTCTGGTATCCCATTGCGCTCAGTGATGAGGTCAAGAACGACGAGCCGCTGCAGGTCCAGATTCTGGGTTTGCCATTCGTCGCATTTCGCGACACCGACGGCATGCCGCACGTACTCAGCGACACCTGCGTGCACCGCGGCGGTTCGCTGGGCAAGGGCTGGGTCCGCGACGGCTGCGTGATTTGCCCGTATCACGGCTGGGAGTTCGGCGGCGACGGCAAGTGCGCGAAGATCCCGACGATCGCCGAGGACGCACATCCGCCTGCCCGCGCGAAAGTCGATTCGTATCCGACCCAGGAGAAATACGGAATCCTGTTCGCTTTTCTCGGCGATGTGCCCGAGAGCGAGCGGCCGCCGCTGTATGACATCGACGTGTTCGAGGCCGACGGCTGGCGCGCGAACGACGTCGTCGTGTTCGAGGTCGGCGCCTACTTCGAGCGCTCGATCGAGAACGGGCTCGATGCCGCGCATAATGAGTTCGTGCATCCGGCGCAGGGCAGCCCGTCGATCCGCGAATCAATCCAGCGCGAAGACATCAAGGTCGAAGACGAATCGATCTGGGGCAGCGGCTTCATGATGCTGTACAGCGGATACGCGAGCCAGAAAACGCGCAAACTCGGCGAGGGCGTCGGCGGCACCCGCGCGGGCTCATCGCACCACGGACCGAACACGCTGATAACGCGAATCAAGTTTACGCCGGAAAAAGCTTTCGAACAGGTGTTCTTCGAGGCGCCGATCGACGAGAACCGGACGCGTATATTCTTCGTCAACATGCGCTGCTTCATGCTCGAACCGGAGAACGATCAGCGGTTGATAGACATCAATATGAATATTGCGCACGAAGACATTCGCATCATCGAGTCGCTGAACCCGATTCGCACGCCGCATACGACGACGAAAGAAGTGTTGCTGCCGCAGGATAAGCCGGTCGTGCGTTACCGGCAGTTACTGCAGGAGTTCGAAGATCGTGGCTGGCGCATCGACCGCCACGCGTTTCGCGAGCAGGCGGGCGACGCTGCGGTGGCGATTCCTTCGCCGGAGCGTCGCACGTCGAAGAACTGGGTCATCGACGAGCTGCCGCTGATGCCGGCCGCCGCGCCCGCCGCGAAGTCCCGCGCGGTCTGAGCGCTAGTTCTCGCGCGGCGGCGCCGGCGTGCGCTGCTTCGCGAAGGTCTCCCAGGTCGCCATGTTCGGTTCGACCCATTCGGTCGGCGCGTGCAGGAATTTCGGGTAGTTTTCTTCGGCGTACGCGAGCACGTGCGGCGGCAGGTCGTCCGTGCTGTCCAGCGAGAATACGTTCGTGATGCCGATGATGCCGCCCTCGCGGTTGTCCATCAGCATCCACGGATGCCATGGCGCGACCTTCTGCCACGCGCCGGTGTAAGGCACCTTCATCATGTCCGGATCGTTCAGGTCCGCAAGACTCGAGTGGATCTGGAAATACTCGCTCGTGCGGTACCACTCGCCGAATTGCTCACGCGGCCATTTCTCCGGCGGCAGCGGTGACGGCCAGCGCGTGTTCACCGCGAACGATACGACTGCGCGGTCGTCGAAGATTTCCCACGGCAGGATGAACGGAAACTCGACGGTCTCGAAACCGTCCTCGGGATTGCCGAACTTCTGCTCGAACATCGGCGCATAGTGCGAGTTGACCGGATCGTTGTTCGTATGGAACACCTCGACGGTCTCGCCGGTGAACGGGTTGTCCCATTCCTCGAGGATCCGGTCTTCCTTCGGGTCCAGGTAGAACACGACCTCGCGGTGAAGGTTCTGGAAGCGACCATCCGGCAGCCGGCTGACGCGGCTCATGCCGAAGCCCTGGATGCGGAAAAGCGGCTGGATAACTTCCTGAGTGCCGATCACCGAGTACTGGGTGCCGGAGAAAAACCCGCAGGTCTCGACGCCGTCTTCGAGGCTCGACACGAGCTTGACCCATGCCGTCAGGTTGTCCTCGGGCTTCGAGAAATCGAGATTCAGGCTCTTACGCGTCGCGTCGGGCTGCGACGTCTGGCCGCAGGCGCCGACCAGCGCCGTGCCGCCGAGCAGGGCGCCGAGACCGAATAGCGCCGAGCGCCGGTCCATTTGTTGTTCGTCCGTTGCGCGTTGTGTTGGATCTAGTTTTTGGAACATGGCGGGCCCCTGCGTGGATTATTGCTGGGATGATGCCATAGCGGGGACACGACGGGTGGCGCTCGAGGGGTCAGATGTACCCGCTCGAGGGGTCAGATCGAAAGATCTGACCCCGACATTCCCACTCCGCAAGAAAAAAAGCCCGCGGCCCCTCTGGAACGAGGGACCGCGGGCGCTCGTCGGCGGATTTTACTCCGCGCTGGGGGACGGGGTCTCTAACCGAACGCCGATCGTGTGCGCGATGACGGTGTTCGCAGCCCGCACGTAGCGACCCGATGCGTGCATCGAGTGTGCGCGGTTCGAGCCGTCGAGCAGATTGCCGAGTGTCTCGACGAAGCGATCGAAGTCGCGGAACATCGCGACGCGGTCGCCCTGCAGGATTGCAAAGCGGGTGCGTCGGTCGTCGGCGCCCTTGATCGTCGGCGATTCCGGCAGTTCCTTCAGATCGATAACGACGTCACCGATTTTGATGTGATGCCGCTCGCCGATCTCTTCGTTCTCGAGATCGATCACGATGCCGTCCGGTCCGAGGCTCAGGAACGGTGCGGTGGTACCGTTCGGCATCCAGCCGATGCCGAGTTTCGCGCGTGCCGTTGCGATATCGACGACCGTGCGGCCTTCGAAGTCGGGCGGCGCCTCGCCGAACTCGT
The DNA here is from genome assembly GCA_051008895.1 of Gammaproteobacteria bacterium. Taxonomy (GTDB): domain Bacteria; phylum Pseudomonadota; class Gammaproteobacteria; order Steroidobacterales; genus SMWD01. The sequence continues at coordinate 6,212 of JBPCXI010000154.1, forward strand.
TGACGAAGCCGTACACGATCACCGGTGTCTCCGGTTCGACGAACGGCAGGTTCATCGTCGACGTATCGACCTGGTAGTTCGCCGGATCGGCGTCCTGATCGGGCGCGGTGCCGGTGCCGGAGAAGTTGAACAACTCAGCCGGGCGACGGTCGATGCCACGCAGGCGCATCGTCAGCTCACCGGTGTTGATCTCTGTCGCCATGCCCGACAGGTGCGTAACCTTCAGGCGCGCGCGCCCTTCGGTCGCATCCAGGGTCAGGCCCGCGACGTCCGGCGCAACGGTGTCCGTGACCGGGTCGGGCTGGAACGTGCCGAGGATCCGGACGCGGCTGCCGACCGAGATGTCGGCGATGTCGATATCGTCGCGGCGATGGCCGGCCTTGGTCACGATCGTGTCCGGGCCGATCAGCACGCGCACGTCGTCGTTGAACACGACGGTGCCGGTGCGCGGGACGATAGTCGCGCCGCGTACCTTCAACGTGTTGTCGTCGCGGGCGGTTACGTTGCCGATGACCGCGTCGAAGTCGTGACCGGGCACGCTGCTGCCGGCGAGCACGGTGGCGGCCGTGAAGCGGCGCTCATCGACGTTGAGCGTTCCCTTCGCAACTGTCGGCGTGCCGGGTCCGGCGGCATTCAGCGCGCGCAGGCCCTCCTCGCCGAAGTACGTGTCGCCGTCGACTTCGAATTCGGTCGCTTCCCGCACGAACACGGTGAACGGTCCGAAATCGCCGTCACGACGATGCCACGGACGCAGCTTCACGTCGTAGCTCATCTCGTCGAAATTCACGTCGACCAGCGGCCCGCGAATGCGCAGGTCTTTCTCGTCGACCGGCGCTATGTCCGCAAGCAGGAACGGCGCGGTCGTCACGACCGGCGGACTCTGCGTGGTATCGACTCGGTGCGACGCGTCGAGGTCGAAGTCGATCTCGAGCAGCGCCGGGCGTCCGGGCGCGATGACGAGCCGCTCCTGATCCTCGAGCTGCACGCGCAGCGTGTACTCACCGAGCAGCTGGCCGTCCTTGTCCACGACGGACGCCGGCACGGCTGCGCCGTCGACCTCGACCTGCACGTCGGAGTTCGTGTAGTCGAGTGTGACTGCGCCGCCGACGTAGACGCCGTTCGGCACCTGGGCCGCGGTGAACATCTCGGTCAGGTCGACATACTGTGTGAAGTCGATGCGCGCCCGGTTGGGCAGCGTCTCGACGATCGTGCCGTCGGCGCGCTCGAGCGTGATCGATGTGACCTCTACCGTGTATGCGGCGAAATCGCCTTCGGCATCGGTCAGCGTGATGTATGCGGTACCGGTCTCGTCGCCCGATTGGTCACCCGACTGCGTGACAGCGTCGGCCGATCCGCCGGACCCGCCGCCGCAGGCGGTCAGCAGACCGGCGGACAGAATAAGTAAAAGCGCCGACAGTAGCGTCTTGCCTACCGCGGGCCGGGTTGTCTCGTTCATCGTACTCTCCCTGAGAATTGCGAACTCACGAGAGCTATAACGGGGCACGGGAAGATCGGTTGACAGCGAATAAATTACATAAAAAACATATGGTTATCTCATCGCGTTTGCCACGGGGCGGCGATCGCGGCACCCTAGGCAAAAGTTTGGGCCAAAGCTTGGGCCCAGGGCCGGGCCGGCGCACGGCCCGACAGCACGCGGAGCGGGGAGCATGAACTCAGTACTCTGGCGGCCGAGCGCGGAACGCATCGCGAATGCGAATGTCACTCGCTTCGCTCGGGAAGTTGCCGAGCGATTCGGCGCGGACGCCGCGCGTGATTACCCGAGCCTGCACGCCTGGTCGGTCGAAAACCCGGCGGAGTTCTGGTCGCTGGTCTGGGAATTCTGCGGCGTCGTCGCGTCACGGGCTGGCGAGACCGTGCTGCGGGATGCGGACCGCTTCCCCGGCGCGCGTTGGTTCCCGGACGCGCGCATGAACTTCGCCGAGAACCTGCTGCGCCATCGCGACACGCGGCCGGCATTGATTGCGCTAGTTGAGAACGGCGACCGCCGCGAACTGAGCTACGCGGAGTTGTATCTCGAAGTCGCGCGACTGGCCGGCGCGCTGCGCGCGCACGGCGTCGAACCCGGCGACCGCGTCGTCGGGTTCATGCCGAATATCATCGAGACCGTCGTCGCCATGCTGGCGACGACGAGTATCGGCGCGATCTGGTCATCGTGCTCGCCGGATTTCGGCGTCGACGGCGTGCTCGACCGTTTTGGCCAGATTCGGCCCAAGGTACTGTTCTCGGCCGACGGCTATTTCTATAACGGCAAACGCTGCGATTCGTTGCAGCGACTCGCCCGTATCGTCGAGCGCATCGACAGCCTCGAGCGCGTCGTCGTCGTGCCGTTGCTCGATGCGCAGCCTGACATCGGCGCGCTAGCCGGTGCGACGCTGTATGACGATTTCGCGGCGGATGAGACGGAAATAGATTTCACTCAGCTGCCGTTCGATCATCCGCTGTACATCATGTATTCGTCCGGCACGACCGGCGCGCCGAAGTGCATCGTGCATGCCGCCGGCGGCGCATTGTTAAAGCACGTCAGTGAACAGCAGCTGCACGCCGATCTGACTCGCGACGACGTGCTGTTCTATTTCACGACCTGCGGCTGGATGATGTGGAACTGGCTCGTGTCCGGTCTCGCCACCGGCGCGACCCTGGTGCTGTATGACGGTTCGCCGTTCGCCCGCGAAGGGCGCGTGTTGCTCGATGCGATCGACAACGAGGGCATCACGATCTTCGGTACCAGCGCGAAGTACATCGCCGCGCTGGAGAAGGCCGGCCACCGTCCGGCCGAATCCCATGACCTCGGCACGCTCGCGACGATCCTGTCCACCGGCTCGCCGTTATTGCACGAGAGCTTCGATTACGTATACCGGGACATCAAGCAGGACGTGTGTCTGTCGAGCATCTCCGGCGGCACGGATCTGCTCGGCTGCTTCGTCACGGGCTGTCCGACGCTGCCGGTCCATCGCGGCGAGATTCAGGCGCTGGCGCTCGGCATGGGTGTCGAGTTTCGCAACGAGGCCGGCGTGCCGGTCATCGGCGAAAAGGGCGAACTCGTCTGCACGCGCGCATTTCCGTCGTGCCCGCTCGGGTTCTGGAACGACGACGACGGCAGTCGCTTTCGCGCCGCGTATTTCGAGCGTTACCGGGGCGTCTGGGCGCAGGGCGACTACGGCGAGATCACCGCCAACGGCGGCGTGATCATTCATGGCCGTTCCGACGCCGTGCTGAATCCCGGCGGCGTGCGCATCGGCACCGCCGAGATCTACCGGCCCGTGGAACGCATCGACGAAGTGGTGGAGGCCCTGGCGATCGGTCAACAGTGGGAGGGCGACACCCGCATCGTGCTCTTCGTGCGGCTGCGCGAGGGCCTCGTCCTGGAC
>JBPCXI010000155.1:0-8630 GCA_051008895.1 Gammaproteobacteria bacterium
TCCACCGCGCCGCTGTCCATCAGCGCCTGCTCGGAGAACCATTCGTCGGGAACGGCTCCGAATTCCGCCATGTCCTGCTTGATGTCGCCCAGGATGGCATCGAGGGCAAACGTAAGAATGGCGCGGAATGTTTCTGCGCCCAGCGTTTGTCTCGCATGCTCGATCCACGCGTCGAGATATGCGTCCTCGGTGTCGGGTCCGTCGGGCGGCATCGCGGCCGGGTCTGCCAGGTTCGCCGCATCGATCGTGGCGGCGAACTCGTCGGCGGCGTCGCTCGCGATATCGATGACGTACTGTCCGTGGTAGCCGTTGCTGGGAAACGGCACGTCGATTCCCGCGCGCGCGAACATGCGCAGCCAGACGCTGATCGTCAGGATGTCCATTTGCCTGCCGGCGTCGTTGACGTAGTACTCCTGGTGCACGTCGTGTCCGGTGGCGGCGAGCAGGTTCGCCACGCTTGCGCCATACGCCGCGTGGCGGCCGTGGCCTACGTGCAGCGGCCCGGTCGGGTTCGCGGATACGTACTCGACGATGACCTTGCGGCCCGCGCCGTCGTCGCTGGTGCCGTAGGCCTTGCCGCGCTCGATGATGCTGACGAGTTCCTGCTGATACGCCGCCGGGCTCAGGCGAAAGTTGATGAAACCCGGGCCGGCGATCTCGACCCCGTCGATCATAGCGGACGCCGGCAAGCGTTCGACGAGCGCCTCCGCGATGCTGCGCGGCTTGTCGCGCAGCGGTTTCGCCAGCTTCATCGCAATATTGCACGCGTAGTCGCCGTGCTGGCGGTCGCGTGTGCGCTCGATCTCGACGCTGACGCCCGCGGCATCCGGTTGGTCCGAGACGCCCGGCAGATCGGCGACGGCTTTCGCGATCAGCTGTTCGATGTGACTTTTCATGTCAACGCAGGGATATGCCGGTGAACGGCCGCGGCGGCCGGAAAAGCGCGCATTCTATCAGGCCGGCCGGCTCCGAGGTGTGCTAGAAGAGTTCGACCGGATCGACATCGATCGACCAGCGCGCCCGCCGGCCCTGCTGCAATTCGTCCAGCCGGGCTCGCCACGGGGTCAGGAATCTCTGCATCTGCCCGCGCTGCTGCGCCTGGATCAACAACTGTCCGCGAAACCGCCCCGCGCGTCTTTCCATCGGCGCCGGGGCCGGGCCCAGAATCGTGACGGTATCTCCCGATGCCGCCAGCACGTCGACCGCTGCGGCGCGGGCCGCTCCAAGGAACTCGAACGCCGCATCGCGCTGCGGCGATTCGGCACGCAGCAGGGTCAGGCACGCGCACGGCGGCCATCCGGCGTCCCGGCGCTCGGTCATCGCGGCGCGGGCGAACGGTCCGTAGCCGTCGGCGATCAGGGTTTGCAGCAACGGATGATCGGGGAACAGCGTCTGGATGTAGACCTCCCCGCGCCGCTCTGCGCGACCCGCGCGGCCGGCGACTTGCACGAACGCCTGCGCGAGCCGCTCGCCCGCGCGAAAGTCGGTGCCGAACAGCCCCTGGTCCGCGTCGATGATGCAGACCAGCGTTACGTCGGGGAAGTCGTGACCTTTCGTGAGCATCTGTGTGCCGAGCACGATCCGGGCCTCGCCCGAGCGAACCTGCTCCAGCTTGCGGCCGATCTCGCCGCGCTTGCGCGTCGTGTCCCGATCGATGCGGACGATGCCGTGGTCCGGATACAGATCGCGCAACGCGCTTTCGAGGCGTTCGGTGCCCTGGCCGACCGGTATGAGTTCTGCAGTGCCGCATGCGTCGCAGGCTTCCGGCAGCGGGCGTTCGGCGCCGCAGTGATGGCAGATGAGCTGGTTGCGTCCGCGATGCAGCACCATGCGCGCGTCGCAGCGGCGACATTCGGTGAGCGCACCGCAGCTCGTGCACAGCAGGCTTGGCGCGAAGCCGCGCCGGTTCAGGTAGATCATTACCTGGCCGTTCGCGCCCAGGTGACGCGCGATCGCATCGCGCATCGGTTCCGTCAGCCCGTCGCGGATCGGCTGGTGCCTGAGGTCGATCAGGCGGATATCCGGCTGCCGCGCGGCGCCGGGTCGTCGCGGCAGCGACAGGTGCGCGTAGCGTCCGGCCGTGACGTTTTCCAGCGTCTCGAATGACGGCGTTGCCGAGCCGAGTACGACCGGCACCGCGAGTTGCCGGGCGCGCCAGACCGCAAGGTCCCGGGCCGAATAGCGAAAGCCTTCCTGTTGCTTCAGCGATGTATCGTGTTCTTCGTCGATGACGATCAGGCCTGGCCTCGCGAGCGGCACGAATATCGCGGATCGCGTGCCGATGATGACGCCCGCATCGCCGTCACGTGCGGCGCGCCACGCGAGCAGTCGCTCCGTATCATTCAGGCCGGAATGCAATATCGCGACCGCGCAGTCGAGTCGCGCTTCGAATCGATCGACCAGCTGCGGGGTCAGGCCGATTTCGGGAACGATGACCAGCGTTTGCCGGTCGTCTTCGAGCTGCCGCTCGATGCAGCGCAGATAGACCTCGGTCTTGCCGCTGCCGGTTACGCCTTCGAGCAGGAACGCGTTGTACCCGCGCGCCGCTCGTATCGCGTCGATCGCGACGCGCTGTTCGGGCGTCGGCTCCGGCGGTGTCGCGCGGCCGCGGTCGCCGGCCGGCGCGCGCGCGATGCGTGCCTCGCGGATGATGCGTTCCACGAGGCCCTTGTCCGCCAGTGTGCGAAGCGCGCGATCCCAGGTTGCGCCCGCGGTGCTCAGGCGATCCTTGCCGAGCGTGTCGCCGGCCTCGTCGAACAACGCGAGGATTCTGCCCTGGACTTTCGCGCGTTTCGCGATCGTTTCGCGATCCGCGTTCTTGCCATCGGTCGTCAGACGCCAGCATGTTTCGCTGCCGGCGCGCGGCGCGGTCCCCTTGCGCAACGCGACCGGCAACGCCGCCGCATACACCTCGCCCGGCGGATGATGGTAGTACGTCGATGCCCAGTCGAGCAGCGCCATCAGGTCGGCGTCGAGGGCCGGTTCCGAATCGAGTATCGATATGGCTCGTCGCAGTTTGTTCGGCGCGACGTCGGAGGTCTCGCTGACGCCGCAGATGATGCCGACGCGGCGACGTTTGCCGAACGGCACCAGTACCCTTTGCCCGCGCCGTGCAGCGCCGATCGCGTCGTCCGGCGACAGGTAATCGAACAGGCGCATCAGCGGCGTGCCGACGGCGACCTGCAACACGGGTCCGGTCATCGCGTGTCCACTATGGATCGGTCACTGCGGGGCGGCCAAATGACAGCGCTGACCACTTGTCCACAAAATTTGTGGATAACTCTGTGGAGAAACCGGGTGAAAAAACGAGAATGCCCCATGGCCAAAGCGCCGCTTACAAACTGTTCAAAAATTAACCGGTCGGCGTTTGTCATATCACTATCAGGCGCTTACGCGACACTCGTTAGTTGTTGCAACGCAAATGTAATGTAAGGGCCCGCCACAGCAGCATCCGTGTGAATAACTGTCGCTCGGTTTTCAGACGCTCTCTAATGTGGGCGGAGATTGACGTCGGTGTCATCTTACTCGCTTCGTGTCAGGATGATCGCGCAATGGCAAACGTGGTAACCAGGCGGTTGATTTTTTCGTCGTAGTCTGGGATATAAAAGCCATAGCGGGCAAGCAAGATCATGTTATCGCAGGCAAAAACGCCAGTAGATTTTTCGCAACAGGTATTGCGAACCGATGTCGCGGGCATGCCGCTCGAATGGGTCGACTACCGCGATGCGGTGCGGCTTTATCATACCGACCAGGTTGCCTACGCGTGCGGCACGCTTCTGTACGAGGTGCATGGCGGTTTCAACGCGATCACCGGTGATCGCAGCGTCGTCGAAGTAAACTCGATCATCGCGACGGTCGGCAAGACGCCGGGCGGCGTCGAACTTCGCGACCGTTACGTGCCGCCGCTCAACAACAAGACGCTGTTCAAACGCGACGGCAATTTGTGCCTCTACTGCGGCGGACATTTCATGTCGCGGGACCTGACGCGGGATCACATTCGGCCAATCAGTCGGGGTGGCTCGGATCATTGGCGCAATGTCGTTACCGCATGTCGCCGCTGCAACAACCATAAGGGCGGGCGTACGCCCGAGCAGGCCGGCATGTTGTTGATCGCGGTGCCGTTCACGCCGACGTATGCGGAGTACATCTACCTGAAAGGTCGTCGGGTGCTGGCCGACCAGATGGAATTTCTGCTCGCGCATATCTCGCGTTCGAGTCCGCTGCACGAGCGGCTGACGATTACGCTGCGCGACGGCGTCGGCATGCACCGCGACCAGCATTCCTGATTCGCCGCCCCCTGCCATTTCTGCGGACAGGCCATTTCCTCGGACAGGCAATTTTTGCGGACAAAAGAAAACCCCGCCGAAGCGGGGTCTTAGCTTTTTGTCGAACCGCGTAACTCAGTTAGCGGGGCTCGGCCCTTAGAGATCGCACTTTTGGAGCGATTTCGGTCGATTTTGAGTCGCGTGATCTCCCTTAAAGACCTCACTCACCGCGGTCGTGCACGAGCACTTTCCCCATACGGTTCTGATCGACTCTTATTGCCGGGCCAAGCGAGTTGCGTCATCGGTTAGTCCGGTGAACTAACCCTAGCAAATCGTCCGGCGGCACCGGTGCCTGTGTCAGGCGTTGTTTCCCCAGTGGACAGCGGCATCCCGTTCAGGGGTGCGGCCGCGCGCGCAGCATAACGGGTTAACCCCGTTTGCGGCGAGTCGACGTTTATAGCCCCTGAAACCAATGAAATAGCCAGGAGGCAATACCATGAAATTATGTAAACCGAAGACTCTGCCGTCCCTGACGTTCGCGGCGGCGCTCCCGATCGCGATGCTCGCGCTCGCGTCGGGATGCAGCGGCACCCCGGAGGTCACGCCCGGATCCGAGCCGACCGTCGAGACCCGACCGGTTCCCGTCGACCTGGTTCCCGTCGACGAGGAGCGCACGAACCCCGTACCCGGGACGCAGGAGACGAAACAGGCTGAAGGTGCGGCATCGACCGCCCAATCGAATCAGCCCGCCACGCGGCGCGAGCGCGAGATGGATGCGGTCGGCGCGGCCGGCAAGATCGAGGATTTTTCCATGGTGACCCGAAAGATGGCGAGCCAGGATCAGGTGCTCGCGTCCGTGCTTACGTCGTTGCCTGCCGCCGAGTCGGGCCGGGCGTGCTGCCCCGGGGATATCCGTGCACCGTCGGAGCCGCTGGACCGCGAGAACTACAATCACTTCGACGAGAACCCGGTCAAGCTGGTCAGCGAGCACCCGGTCTCGACGTTCAGCATCGACGTCGACACCGGTTCGTATTCCAACGTCCGGCGCTTCCTGAACGGCGGCAGGCTGCCGCCCGAAGACGCGGTCCGCGTTGAAGAGCTGATCAACTATTTCTCTTACGACTACCCGGTCCCGGACGACGTGAAGACGCCGTTCTCGGTCAATACCGAGGTCGCGACCGCGCCGTGGAACGCCGACCGGCTGCTGATGCAGATCGGCATCAAGGGTTTCGAGGTACCCGAATCCGAGCGCAAGGCGGCGAACCTCGTGTTTCTCGTCGACGTCTCGGGTTCGATGAGCTCAGCCGACAAGCTGCCGCTATTGAAAAACGCGCTGAAAATGCTGACGAAGCAGATGACCGCGCGGGATCGCGTGTCGATGGTCGTCTACGCCGGCGCCAGTGGCGTCGTGCTCGAGCCGACGCCGGGCGACGACCATGCGAAAATCAGCCGCGCGCTCGATCAACTCAGCGCGGGCGGGCGCACGAACGGTGCCAGCGGCATTCGTCTCGCTTACGACATGGCCGAGCAGGGCTTCGTCGACGGCGGCATCAATCGCGTGATCCTCGCGACCGACGGCGATTTCAACGTCGGCACCGTCGACTTCGATGCGCTGGTCGACATCGTCGAGCGCGAGCGCGAAGGGGGTACGTCGCTGACGACGCTCGGCTTCGGCACCGGCAACTACAACGATCACCTGATGGAGCAGCTCGCGGACGCCGGCAACGGCAATCACGCGTACATCGATACGCTGAACGAGGCGCGCAAGGTGCTCGTCGACCAGGTCGGCGCGACGCTGCAGACTATTGCCAAGGACGTCAAGATCCAGGTCGAGTTCAATCCCGGCGTCGTTGCCGAGTACCGGCTGATCGGCTACGAGAACCGGATGCTGCGGCGAGAGGACTTCAACAACGACAAGATCGACGCCGGCGAGATCGGCGCGGGCCATTCGGTCACCGCGCTGTACGAGCTGACGCTCGTCGACAGCGAATCGCGCCTCGTCGATCCGCTGCGCTACGGCGGTGCAGAATCGAAGCGCAGCGCCAAAGGCGCAGAGCTCGCGTTCGTGCGCCTGCGCCACAAGGCACCCGGTGGCGACAGGAGTCGCCTGCTCGAGGAGCCGGTGCTGCGCAAGGACGTGGGATCGATCGACCGCGCGGGTAGAGAGCTGCGCTTCGCGGCATCGGTCGCCGCATTCGGCCAGCTGCTCAAGGGCGGTGACTATCTCGGCGACTACGGTTACGACGACGTCATCGCACTCGCGACGGCTGCGCGCGGACCCGATAGCTATGGCTACCGCAGCGAGTTCCTCGGACTCGCACGCCTCGCCGATAGCCTCTCGGCGCATGCGCCCGGGAAGCAGGCGCGACGCTGATGTACGCCGCGGTTCCCTCGCCTGACCGGCTGCCTTATGCTCCCGGTCATGGCGGGGGAGCTCGACGACCGGGAACTGATGGCCGCATATCGAGACGGCGACGTCGCGGCGTTCGAGTCGCTTTACTCGCGTCACAAGGGGCCGCTGTATCGGTACTATTTGCGACAGGGCTGCGACGCACCGACCGCGGCGGAACTGTTCCAGGAAGTCTGGGCGAACATCATCAGGGCGCGCAGCGGCTATCAGCCCACGGCACGCTTTTCGACATACATGTACCGAATCGCACACAATTGTCTCGTTGACCACTACCGCCGCAGCGGTCGCGTCGTCGACCTCGTCGACGAGGGCAAAGTCGCGATAGACGAACTGCCTGGTGGCGATTGCGATGGCCCCGAAGCGGCGGCCATGTCGGGCGAGCGCATCGCCAGTTTCCGTGCGGCGCTGGCCGCGCTGCCGGAAGAGCAGCGCGAGGCGTTCGTGCTGCGGGAGGAAACCGGCCTCGGGCTCGCGGATATTGCCGCCGTCACCGGCGTTTCCGCCGAGACGGCAAAAAGTCGTTTGCGTTATGCGGTGAAGAAACTTCGAGCCGCGCTCGCGGAAGAAACTCCATGACCGATCACGACGACGATCGGGAACTCGACCGCTACCTCGAAGGGGGTGCGGACGCGTCACGCCGTTACGCGGAGCTCGGCGACGAGCTGCCGCCGCCGGAGCTCGATGCGAAGATTCTGGCGGAGGCCGAGCAGGCGGCCAAGGTCACGCCGCTAAACGCCAGGCGCGCGCCGCCGTTCAAGGCGTTCGCGTGGGCGGCGATCGTCGTGCTGTCGTTCTCGCTGGTGCTGAACATCGTCTTCGAGCAGGCAGTGCAGGATCCGGTCCGGCAGCTCGAGTCGGCGGCAGAACGTTCAAATAAACCGGCACGTGACGCGGCACCCGCGGCCGCGTCGCCGGCGGTCGAGGCCGATGATGTCCTCGCCAACGTCAAGCGCGATATGGGCCTGCAGGCGCCTGCCGCGGACGAGCGCGAGGAGCGCAAGGAGCGCGAGGCCGCTGTCTCGGGGCTCAAGCGTGCGGCGGAGGAAGACCGCACGATGTCCGCGGCGGCCGAGAATTTCATGATCAAACAGGACGCGCCTTCGCCCGCGCAGGAGCAGACTACAGCCAGAGCCAGAGCCGGAGCCAAAGCGAGCCCCGCGACGCCGATGACGGTACTCGCAGAGTACCTGGCGGAGGTCGACGCGGAAGGCCGGGCGGACGGATTCAGCGGTGCGCTGGTCGATCTCACCGCCAAAACGGCAGACGATACCGACGCCGACACGGACGACGAGTTGCGCGCTATTCTCGAACTTGACGGGCAGGGCCGTGAGGACGAAGCGGCAGCGCGGCTCATCGAGTTCCGCATCGCCAACCCCGAGCACCCGTTCAGCGTCGAACTCGAAGAGCGGGGGCTCTGATGACCTACCTGATCGATGCCAGTATTTTCATTTTTCGTGCGTGGTTCTCGATTCCGGACTCGATGACCGACTCCGGCGACAACCCGGTCAACGCGCTCTACGGCTACACGCGGTTCCTGAGCGATTTCATCGAGTCGGTGCAGCCGGAGCACGTTGCAGCCGCGTTCGACGTCAGCCTGACCTCGTCGTTTCGCAACGAAATCTATCCGGATTACAAAGCCAATCGCGATCCGGCCCCGCCCGAGCTCAAGCGCCAGTTCGAGAAGTGCCGCGAAGTGACTCATGCGCTCGGTGTGCCGGCGTATGCGGACACCGCGTTCGAGGCCGATGATCTGATCGGCACGCTGGCGGCGAACATGCGCGACGCCGGACACTGTGTGACGATCGTCAGTCGCGACAAGGATCTGCTACAGATTCTGCAGTCGGGCGATGCGATGTGGGATTTCGCGGGCGGCAAGAAGGTCGGCTACGACGACGTCGTCGACGAGTTTGGCGTCCGCGCGGAGCAGATGGTCGACTATCTCGCGCTCGCCGGCG
>JBPCXI010000156.1:0-3515 GCA_051008895.1 Gammaproteobacteria bacterium
GCACGTTTTTGAAATGATTGATCGTGACCAGGGATTCGGAAGTCGTGAGTTTTTTCATTTACCGCCAAGCGACTTCAGGAACGGTCGCGGATCCTCGCCGCTCTCCAGTACCTCGACAAGCGCGGAACCGACTATGGCGCCCGACGCATGTTCGCCGACGCTGGTAACGTCTGCCGCCGCGCGGATGCCGAAGCCGGCGCATACCGGAATGGCTGACACGGCGGATACGCTGTCGAGATACTGCGCCAGATCATCTGGTAAACCAGCATCGCCTCCGGTAATGCCCGTGATCGTTACTGCGTAAACGAAGCCACGGGACGCCTCGCAGAGCATCTTCAGTCGGGCTTCCGGCGTGGCCGGCGTCACGAGCTGAATCAGCCCGAGCCCCTGTGCTTCGAGTGCCTGCTTCAGTTCATCGCACTCCTCGAAGGGCAGGTCGGGAACGATGAATGCACATACGCCCGTCGCGCGTGCGCGTGCGGCGAGCTCTTCGTAGCCGAACGCGAGCAGCGGATTCAGGTAGGACATCATCACCAGCGGGGTGCCGAGGTCGCCGGCCATTTCGAGTTCGCCGAAAATCCACTCGAGACTGACACCGTTTTGCAACGCAATGAAACTCGAACGCTGAATCGTCATACCGTCGGCCATCGGATCGGAGAACGGAATGCCAATCTCGATTACGTCGCCGACCTCTGCGATTTCCTGCAGCGTGTTGACGAACTCACCCGGCTCCGGGTAACCGGCCGTGATGAACGGCACGAGCGCCGGGCGATTGTCTTCGGTCGCAGCCCGGATCGCGGCCGTCAGTCTTTCATGCGCTGGCATCGGTACGAATCCTCGCCGGGTATTTCGTCAGTGTCGGCATGTCTTTATCACCACGTCCGGAATTGCCTATGAGAATTCGCTTGCCTGGATTTTCCCGCGACCAATTGCGTGCATACGCATAAGCATGCGCGGTCTCGAGCGCAGTAAGCAAGCCCTCCGTCTCGCACAATTCCTCGAGCGCCTCGAGTGCCTCGTCATCGCCGGCTGCGACGTAAGACACGCGGCCGGTTGCCTGCAGCAGCGCATGTTCCGGTCCGACACCGGAATAGTCGAGCCCGGCCGAGATCGAATGCGTTTCCTGAACCTGGCCATCATCGTCCTGCAGGATGATCGTGTACGAGCCTTGCAAAACGCCGGGCGTGCCGGTCGCGAGCGTGGCCGCGTTCTGACCCAGGCCGGCGCCGGTGCCGCCAGCTTCGACACCAATTAACTCGATGTCGTCACCGAGCAGCGGGTAAAACAATCCGATCGCATTCGAACCACCACCGACACAAGCGAATGCGGCGTCGGGCAGACCTCCGGCCTGGTCGATCATCTGCTGCCGCGCTTCCACACCGATCACCGACTGCAGTTCCCGCACAAGATACGGATAGGGGTGCGCGCCAACAGCCGAGCCAAGCAGATAATAAATGCCCGCGGGGTCGGTCACCCAGGTGCGCAGCGCTTCGTCGATCGCTGCGCGCAGCGTCTTGTCGCCAGTCTCGACCGCAACGACTTCCGCTCCGAGGCGCTGCATGCGATCGACGTTGGGCGCCTGCCGTTCAATATCCACGGCGCCCATGTACACGCTGCAAGGCAACCCCACTCGCGCGCAGGCCGCCGCCGAAGCGACACCGTGCTGACCGGCGCCGGTCTCCGCGATGACGCGCCGCGCGCCGAGGCGTTTTGCGAGCAACGCCTGGCCGATCGCATTGTTGATTTTGTGCGCGCCCGTGTGCGCGAGATCTTCGCGCTTGAGCCAGACATCCGTGCCCCAGCGCTCGCTCAGGCGGGGCGCTCGCGTCAACGCCGTCGGCCGCCCTACCCATTCGCGCAGCTCTCTGCGGAATTCACTCTGAAATTTGTCGTCGTGCAGGTACTCGCGAACGCCCTGTTCGAGGCGCTCGAATGCGGGCACCAGCGTCTCGGGAACATAGCGTCCGCCGAATGGCCCGAAGCGGCCGCGCTCGTCCGGCAAATCCCCGTTTATCGCGGCATCGAGAAGCGCGCTCGTTTCATCCGCTGGTAAATGAGACTTCATGCGTCATTCTCCGCGGCTCGCACCGCTGTAATGAAATTTCTTATGCGTTCGACATCCTTGACGCCCGGGCTCGACTCGAGACCACTCGACGCGTCGACCCCCCACGGCCGCACTGTCCGTATCGCGGCAGCGACGTTGCCAGCATCGAGCCCGCCTGCAAGTATCATCCTGCCCTGCCCCGCAACCACTCCGGCCTGCGTCCAGTCTACTGTTGTGCCTGCACCGCTTGACGGGCCTTCGTAAACAAATACCTCCGGCAATTCTGCGAAGTGCTGGCCGCTTCGCTGCCGCAGGACGGGCCAGCGAACAACATCATCGGGCACTTCAAGAGATGCGAAGTCTTCCACATCGGTTTGCAGTACGTCCGGGGCAAATTCCCGGAGCACCGCTTGCCACGCCTCGTTCGTCGGGTGGCGCATGACCGCAACTTTTTGCACCTGCGACGGCACGTTCCGTGTCACGGTTCTCGCAGCAGCGGGGCTTACCTTGCGCACAGACTCGGCGAACACGAATCCGACCGCGTTCGCACCGGCATCGACCGACGCCGCGACGCAGTCCGCGTCGCGCAGTCCGCATACCTTGACGAACACGCTCACGCTACGACGCCCGCGCTGCCGGCGGCGCGCATAGCCGCTACGAGTGCGGCCGGATCTTCGCTGCGCATCAGCGCCGTACCCACCAGCGCAAGGCTATAACCGAGCGCGGCCGCGGTTGCGGCGTCTGCTGCATCATGCAGCCCACTTTCCGCCACACACCTGGCTGCTGGCAGCGCTGGTGCAAGTTGCCGTAAGCGATCAGGATCGACATGCAACGTTCGCAGGTCGCGCGTATTCACGCCGACGAGAAGTTTCGCGTTGTCCAGGCGCTCCTGGTCGACGGCGTTGTCGAGTAGTCGGCTCGTGCGACCAAGATCATCGCCGTCGAAGGACTCCAGCAGCACGAACATGTCATGTTCCATTGCGCAGTCGAGCATCTCTCTGAGCGGCTTGTCTTCGAGCATTGCGACGATCAACAACACGCCGCTGGCACCCGCCTGACGCGCCTCGAGAATCTGCACAGGGTCAACGAGAAAGTCTTTGCGCATCACCGGTGTATCCGGCACGGCGGCGACGACTTCCTCGAGGTGGTCGAGCGAACCCGCGAAGTGACCAGGCTCGGTCAACACAGAAATCGCTGCTGCGCCGCCTTCCGCATAGCTCATCGCCCGGGCGCTGCGATCGCTGTCATTTGTTGCCAGATCACCTTCTGCCGGCGAGCGATCCTTGATCTCCGCAATGACATCGAAGTCGCCGAGGCGCAATGGGACCACGGGCTTGCCGGTACCGGTGACAGAGACCTTTTTGGCAGCTGCCGCTCTGTCACGACTCGATGCCGCCATTGTCCGCAGGAAGTCGCTCATCAGCCTCGAAAGTGCCGCCGCAGACGCTCGAGGAATTTCGCGGCATCGTCA
>JBPCXI010000157.1:0-40182 GCA_051008895.1 Gammaproteobacteria bacterium
CCAACGTTGTCAGCGATAACGGCCGGATTACGCGGATCGTCTTCCGGAATGCCCGCCTCGACCTTGCCAACGAGGTCGGCGCCCACATCGGCTGCTTTCGTGAAGATGCCGCCGCCCACGCGCGCGAACAGCGCGATGGCGGAACCGCCGAGACCGAAGCCGGCAATTACTTCCATCAATACGTGCGGTGGCAGATCGTCAGGCATTACATATTTGAGGCCGAGGTAGATCAGCAGCATGTCGAGCGAGGCCAGGCTGACCAGCGCGAAGCCCATAACGGCGCCGGAGTGCAGCGCGAGATTGAACACGCCGTAGAGCGACTGTTTGGCCGAGACCGTCGTGCGAACGTTGCCCGCGGTCGCGATCTTCATGCCAATGTAGCCACTGGCGATCGAGATGATCGCGCCGAAAATGAACGCGATGGCCGTGTAGATGCCTTCATTGACGTTCTCGGTGTGGTGATCATCGATCAGGAGGGCGATGACGATGCCGAACAGGACCATGAAGATGGCCATGAACTTGTATTCCTGCTTGAGGAACGCCATCGCTCCATCGGCGATCGCCGAATGAATCTTGCGCAGTTTGCCTCGCGTGTCGGCGTCTTCGACGCCCATATCGATCGCAACGCGGTTGACCGAGCGCGAGTAGTAAAAGGCCGCAGCGAGTCCGAAAAGGGACAGGGCCAGGATAATCGCAACTGACATGCTGATTGTTACTCCGTCATTGTCGTCCGGCGGGAGAGGGCGCGGCAGAGCAGGGCGATGATGCCTGCGCCGACACTCAGCGCTAAAGCCAGGTCGCTTGACATGGTGTTTCCTCCCCAGGGAACAAAAAAACGGACCGGGAAGGCGATCTCGTCGGGACGAGCGCGCGGTGCCGATCCATGCAAATTTTTATTGGGGATCATGGCCTTAGAAACGAATCACGGCCTCAGGACCCCGGCTCGGCGCCGAGTTACGGCCCCGAATTAGCGCGGGATCATAGCACAAACTTGGACTTGAGCTTTTTCGGCACTGCGACCTTTTTCAGGGTGACGTACTTCGGCAG
Organism: Gammaproteobacteria bacterium; assembly: GCA_051008895.1. Classification (GTDB taxonomy): domain Bacteria; phylum Pseudomonadota; class Gammaproteobacteria; order Steroidobacterales; genus SMWD01. The sequence continues at coordinate 1,048 of JBPCXI010000157.1, forward strand.
GCCTTTGGCGTACGGCGGGTAGTCTTCGCGCTGGATCAGCGGCTCAAGGTAGCGGCGCCCGGCCGCGGTGATGCCGAAACCGTCTTTTGTAATATACCGCCGCGGCATCATTTTCTCGCGATTCGCGACACGGGCGAGTGGCGCGGTGCCGATCGTCCAGCGGTAGGGCTTGTCAGACTTGCGGACGATAGCCGGCATGATCGCGTTTTCGCCCTTGAGCGCCAGTTCGACCGCCGCCTTGCCGACCGCGTAGGCCTGCTCCACGTCGGTCTTCGACGCGATGTGGCGAGCAGAGCGTTGCAGATAATCGGCGATCGCATAGTGATACTTGTACCCGAGCTTGTCTTTGACCAGTTGCGCAATGGTCTGTGCGACGCCGCCGAGTTGCTTGTGACCGAAGGCATCCGTCGTGCCGGCATCGGCGAGGAATGTGCCGTCCTTGTAAGCGGCGCCCTCGCTGACGACGACGACACAGTAATCGTAGTCCTTGACGCAGCGATCGACGCGCGCAAGGAACGCGGATTCATCGAACGGGATCTCCGGAAACAGGATGATGTGCGGCGCGTCGGCGCGCGATTGCCCGGCGAGCCCGGCCGCGGCCGCAATCCATCCCGCGTGGCGACCCATGACCTCGAGCACGAATACCTTGGTTGACGTCCTGGACATCGAGGCGACGTCGAGTGCTGCTTCTCGCGTCGATACCGCGACATATTTCGCGACCGAGCCGAATCCCGGGCACGTATCCGTAATCGGCAGATCGTTGTCCACGGTTTTGGGCACGTGGATCGCCTGTACCGGAAACTTCAGTTTTTTCGACAGCTGGGACACCTTGTAGCAGGTGTCGGCCGAGTCGCCGCCGCCGTTATAGAAGAAGTAGCCGATGTCGTGCGCCCGAAACACCTCGATCAGGCGCTCATATTCGGCGCGGTTCTCGTCCAGCCCCTTGAGCTTGTACCGCGCGGACCCGAACGCGCCTCCCGGCGTGTGACGCAGCGCCGCTATCGCGGCCTTGCTTTCCTTACTCGTGTCGATCATGTCTTCGAGCAGCGCGCCGATGATGCCGTCGCGGCCGGCATAGACGTTGCCGATCCGGCGTTTGTGCTTGCGCGCGGTTTCGATCACGCCGCAGGCGCTGGCGTTGATGACCGCGGTAACGCCGCCGGACTGGGCATAGAAAGCGTTCTTTTTCGACATGATCGTTTTCCTGTTTTCTGACGATGGCTAAGTTGCGAGGGGCGGGGCGAGGGGACATTCTGCTTTTTCCACTACCGACTGTGCAAATTCCACGATTACGGCGCAGGAAAAAGCAGAATGTCCCCAATTGACCCCCAATTGACCTCCCGTGGTCGAGCGCGTACGTTTAGCCGAAATGAAAATAGTATTCATGGGCGCGCCGGGATCCGGCAAAGGCACGCAGGCACAGCGCCTGATGGCCGATCACGCGATGGTGCAGGTCTCGACCGGCGACCTGTTGCGTGCCGCCGTGAAAGCGGGGACTGCACTCGGCAAGCGGGCAAAGGCGGCAATGGAAGCGGGCGAGCTCGTGTCGGACGAGATCGTACTCGGCATGATTCGTGAGCGCTTGCAGGAACCCGATACCGATGCCGGCTTCATCCTTGACGGCTTTCCGCGCAACCTGCCGCAGGCTGAGGCGCTGGAGAGCGAACTCGCGGAGCTCAGCAAGCATCTCGAGGCGGTCGTATTGCTCGACGTGGATTTCGACGTGCTGATGAAGCGGCTGACCGGCCGGCGCACGTGTTCCAAGACCGGCAAATTGCTGAACGTCTACTTCTCTGCAAAAGAGGACCTCGACGCGTGCACCGAGGCCGGCGGCGAACTTATTCAGCGCGCGGATGACAACGAGGAGACCATCGTCAATCGTCTCGAGGTGTATCGCCGACAGACCGAGCCGCTGGTCGAGTATTACGAACGCGCCGGGTTGCTGCGAACGGTCGACGGCGACGGCTCGATGGAAGACGTCTACGCGCGTTTGCTGGCGACGCTGGGCCTGTAGCGCTGGGCCTGTAGCGTTGGGCCTCTAGTCGGCTCGCGCAGCGTCGAGCAGCGTCTGTCCGATCGCGTCGCGGCGCCAGCCCGATAGCACCCGCAGATTTTCGCGACCACTCATGATTCCCGTCACGTCCTTGCGTGTCGCCAATATTTCCGGCGCAATGCCCAGGTTCTCGGCCGTTGCGCGCACGAGACCCGACAGGCGCTTCACTTCGTTCTTGTTCGGCGGCTTCGGTAACGGTTGCTGGGCGAAGTCCGCGCTACCCGAGTCGACCTCGGCGTTGGCCGCGCGCACCACGTCGACAATTGTTTTGCCCTGTTTGCGAATGATTCCCGGCGCAATGTCGTCGACTCGCGACAGATCCGCCGGCGTCTGCGGATTCGCATGTGCGATTGCCAGCACGGCCTTGTCGGCGAGCACCCACTGGCGCGGCCGGTTGACGCTGCGCGCGCGCTCCTCGCGCCAGCCGGCCAGGCGCCGCGCGCGTGCCTGCTCCGGCACCGGCAGGTACGGGACGCTGGACAGCCGCTGCCATGCGAGTTCTGCCGGCACCGCGTACAGCGAAGGGTCGAGCAGCAATGCGGCGTCTTCGAGTGCCCATTCGTAGCGGCCAGCTTCCCGCAATCGCGCGGTGAGAATGTCGAACAGTTCGTGCAGGTGTTCGACGTCGGCCAGCGCGTAATCGAGCTGGGCAGCCGTCAGCGGTCGCTTCGACCAGTCGGTGCGGGTCTGATCTTTCGGAATCTCGATGTCGAGCAACTCCCGGACCAGGCCCGCGTAGCCGATTTGCGGCTGGATTCCGAGCAGACCCGCTGCGATCTGAGTATCGAACAGAACGCGGGGCAGCGCGCCGAAAACCGAGTACAGCGCCTCGAGATCCTGTTTCGCTGCATGAAAGATCAACAGGCCTGACTTGTCGAGCATCTGCTCGCGCAGACGCTGCGTATCTGTATCAGCGAGAAGGTCGATCGCTTCCTGTCGACCTTCGAAAGCGATTTGCACGATGCACAGCTCGGGCCAAAAAGTCTGCGTGCGCACGAATTCGGTGTCGAACCCGACCGGATCGGCGGAGATACGAGCCAGGTTATCGCATAACGCGTCGAGTTGTGGTTGACTGTCGATCAAACTGTTTGAGTTCGGCATGAACGTATTCTAATGCTTGTCTACGTCCAGACGCTCCTGAATATTGCGCTACGTAAACTCGGGCCTGAGGATCTTCCGGATTCTGGCTTCCTGGTCGGGCTGACGTTGGTCGGTTACGTGCTGATGCAGGTCCCGCTGGCGTGGATCGCTTACGGTCCGAGCAATGCGATTCTGTCGACGATCATCGTCAGCGCGTTGCTGCTGGTCGCTTTCATCTGGGTGCTGCTGCGCGTGGCCGGGTTCAGGCAACGCTACCGGCAGACGCTGACGGCGCTGCTCGGCACCAGTGCGTTGCTGAGTCTGATGTCACTACCGTTCAGCGTCTGGCGCGAGGCGACGGTTGATCTGCAGGCTGCCAGCGCGTTGCCCAGCATTTTCATCTTCGCGATCATGCTCTGGTCGCTGGCGATAGACGGGCATATCCTGTCGCGCGCACTGTCCCGACCCTTCGCGATCGGTTTGATGCTGTCCATATCGTATTTCTTCGTGCATACGACGATATTGTTCGAACTGTTACCGGACACTGTCACCGTGCCGAGCGACTGAGCGCACATGCATATCCACATACTCGGCATTTGCGGAACATTCATGGCCGGCGTTGCGGCGATCGCGCGGTCGGCCGGGCACCGCGTAACCGGCGCCGACCAGGGCGTATATCCGCCGATGAGCGACCAGCTTGCCGCGTTGGGGATAGATGTAATCGAGGGCTATGCCCGCGATCAGCTCGATCTCTCTCCGGACGTCGTCGTTGTCGGTAACGTCATGACCCGCGGCGTGCCGGTCATCGAAGAACTCCTGAACAGCGGGTTACGGTACGAATCGGGTCCGGAATGGCTGACGCGCGAAGTGCTGAGCTCGCAGCGGGTCATCGGCGTCGCCGGCACGCACGGCAAAACGACAACAACGAGCATGCTCGCGTGGATACTCGAGCAGGCAGGGCTGAACCCGGGGTTCCTGATCGGCGGTATCCCCAGCGACTTCGATACGTCCGCTCGATTCGGCGGCGGCGACGTGTTCGTCATCGAGGCGGACGAGTACGACACTGCGTTTTTCGACAAGCGGGCGAAGTTTCTGCATTACCGCCCGGAGATCCAGATCATCAATAACCTCGAGTTCGATCACGCCGACATCTACCCGGACCTGGCCGCGATCCAGGGCCAGTTTCACCAGTTGATCAGGATGCTGCCGGCGAAGGGGCGGCTGATCGTACCCGCGGCCGACGCCGCGATCAGCGCCGTTCTGGAGCGCGGCTGCTGGACGCCGACCGATACGTTCTCGAGCGTTAGCGGTAACGCCGGTGACTGGGTGGGCGCGATAGCGGACGACGGCAGCTTCGAGTTATCGCGCGGTGCCGAGTCGCTCGGTGCGCGGCCATGGAACATGTCCGGGGCGTACAACGCGGAGAATGCAGTAGCCGCTCTGCTCGCCGCGCGTGCCGTTGGCGTCGAGACAACGACGGCGCTGGATGCGCTGGGGGAATTCGGCGGCGTCAAGCGACGGCTCGAGCGCCGCGGAGACTTTGGCGGGGTCGCGCTCTACGACGACTTCGCCCATCATCCGACCGCGATCCGCCGCACGATCGCGGGCATGCGGCAGCAGATGAACGGCGGACGCCTGATCATCGTGTTCGAGCCGCGCTCGAATACGATGAAGCTCGGGGTGCACAAGGATACGCTCGGCGCCGCGCTCGCGGGCGCAGACCGCGTCTGGGTATACCGTCCGTCGGGCATGGAGTGGGATATCGGTGCCGCCATCGACGGCGTGTCCGGGGCCAGTGTCTGCGACGATACCGGCACGATCGTCCGCGAGGCGACGCGCTATGCCGAGCCGGGCGACAGACTGATCATCATGAGCAACGGCGGCTTCGAGAACATCCATGTGCGCCTCGAGACGGCACTCGAGGATCGTAGCGCCGCCGCGGGTCGTTGACGCGGCACTGCCCGCGGCGCATGATCTTCGTCGTCGATATATGTTTTCTGGCTGATTGCTGCAACCTTGGCGACCGCGACCATCCCGCTGTTTCCGCTCCGCACGGTGCTGTTTCCGAACGGTCCGCTGCCGCTGCGCGTCTTCGAACCGCGCTATCTCGACATGGTCAGCCGCTGCATGAAGGAAGACACTGAATTCGGCGTCGTCCTCGTCCTGTCCGGGTCGGAGGTCGGCGACGCGCGCACCGCGGCGGTCGGCACGCTGGCTCGAATCCTGGATTGGTATCAGGGCAGTGACGGCATCCTCGGTATCACTGCGGTCGGCATGCAGCGGTTCGCTCTTGGCAATTCCTCGAAGCAGGCCGACGGGCTGTATATCGGTGAAATCGAGGAGCTGGAGGACGAACCGCACTGTTCGCTGCCGCAGGACTACGAGTCAATGGCGACGTTGCTCGAAGTCATCGTCAACGACCTCGGCAAACTGTACGAGGACCTCGACAAGGACTATGAGGACGCGAGCTGGGTCGGCCGGCGGTTCGCGGAAATTCTGCCGCTCACGCTCGAGCAGAAGCAGGCCTGTCTCGAGATGAACGATCCCATCGAGCGACTGCGTTTCGTGCGGCCTTTGCTACGCTCCATTCGCCAGGAAGTCGCCCAATAGACATGGCCGAGTTGCCGGCATATCGCCGTTACATGTGCCTGATCTGTGGCTTCATTTTCGACGAGGAGCACGGTATGCCGGATGCCGGCATCGCGCCGGGGACCAGGTGGGACGACATCCCGCTGTCCTGGCGCTGCCCCGACTGCGGCGCGGGCCGGGAAGATTTCGAGATGACCGAGATCTAATTGATGCTAATGCGCGCGGGCTAGCGGATTTGCCGCGTGTCGAAGCCGGCGTCTTCGAGCATGCGAATGACACTATCGTCGCCGACGAGATGCAACGCGCCGACGACGACCAGGTAGTCGCGGTCGCCGTTGGCGAAGCCGATGACCTGACGTGTCCATGCGCGGTTGCGCCGCACCAGGATTCGATCGTACAGATCGGGCTGATCCGCAAGGCTCTGCAGCAGCTCTTCCTCGAGTATGACGGTGTCGCCGTCCCGCCACGCGGCGATGATTCGCTCGAGGCCCTGCTCGATCTCGCCGGCGTCTTCGAGCGTTTGCATCAGGAAGTCGCGTTGCGCCGGGGCCGGCAGCGAATCGAGCGCGTCAAATTGTTGCTCGAGCGTTTCCAGGCCGGCGATTGTTTTGCCATCAGCGTTCGCTTTCAGCGCGAGCTGTGACTCAATGCCCCAGGTGCCGTCGAAGCCGAGCTGACCGAGCCTGAGCTGTGTGATCTGCAACGCCGCGAACCAGGGCTCGTAAGGCCGCAACATTGCGAGGTCGATGTTGATATCGCCGGCCAGTCGTTCGGCGCTGCTGTAGTTGCTCGTGCCAAGAAAATCCGCAAGATCCTTGCCGCGCGGGTCGATCGCCACGCCGGTCAGCATCGACTGCAACGCCAGCGGGTCAATACTGCCGAGGTCGACCTCGAAGACAACGACGTCGGCGTCTTTGTAGACCGCCATGATCTTGTCCGGCAGCGGATAGTCGGTCGCGCGCAGGAAGTGGACGGAGCCGAGTATGTGAACCCGGTTTTTCGTGCCGGCGATTTCCCACAGCGGGACCGCGGTCGCGGCCGCGGCGAAAAACAGGCAGAGCGCGGCGGCGAGCAGTCGTTGCTTGATCATGATTAGTCCACCCAGACTACGTCGGTCTCGATCGTACCGTTCGAGCGCAGGTTCAACCAGCGGTAACCTGGCCCGCGCTTGTCGATCGCGAAATCGTCACTGTTCGGGAGAAATTGCGAACAGGTCGACGGTGTGCTCATCAGGCGCACATTCGAGCGCCGTCGATCCGACGCCTGATGTACGTGACCCCAGATAACGCCGCGCACGTTCGCATGGTTGTCGACGATCTCGAGGAAATCGTCACGATTATGCAGAGCGACCCCGTCGAGCCAGCGACTGCCCATCGGCACCGGATGATGGTGCATGCATATCAACGCATTTTCGACCGAGTGATCGGCGAGTTGTTCGTCGAGATATTGCAGCTCGTCCCGGTCGAGTCCGCCGCCGTCATCGCCGGCGCGCTGCGTGTCGAGAAGGATCAGGCGCCAGTTGTTCGCATCGACGCTGCCGCACACCTGGAACGGCTCGGCGCTCAGCACCTCTTCCATCAGCGCGGCGGCGTCATGGTTGCCGGGCAGGCAGTAGACCGGTAGTCCGAACGGCGCAAGGGCGTCGCGAAAGCGCTCGTAACCGGCGCGCGTTTCGTCCTGCACGAGATCTCCGGTCGCGAGAATCGCGTCCGGTAGCGACGGCCCGGACAGCGCGTTCTCAATGACCGCCATAAACGTGTCGAACGTGTTGACGCCGCGCATGCGGGCGTCGGCCTGCGCGTGCAGGTGCGGATCGGTCAGGTGCAGGAGGCGGTAAATCGATGTGTGGGGATTCAAGGACGGCTCGGCGCGAAATCAATTTCCGCGACTATACCTCACCCGGAGGCGCCAGAAACCGGACCTGCGTCGCACTGGCAGATGCCGGCATGCAGCAGACGGTTTAGCGAGTCGCAGGTGTTCCCATTCCTCGCGCGGTCGCGTTACCGCCGCATCAGTACCGGTAGTGCTCCGGCTTGTAAGGGCCGTCGACCGAGACGTCGATGTAGTCCGCCTGGTACTGGCTCAGCGTCGTCAGGTTCGCGCCGAGTTTCTGCAAGTGAAGTCGCGCGACCTTCTCGTCGAGATGCTTCGGCAGCACGTATACCTCGTTCTTGTAGTCGCCCGTGTTCTTCCACAGCTCGATCTGCGCCATGACCTGATTCGTAAACGAATTTGACATCACGAAACTCGGATGGCCGGTTGCGCAGCCAAGATTCACCAGCCGTCCGCCGGCCAGCAGGATGATCCGCTTGCCGTCGGGGAAGATAATGTGATCAACCTGCGGCTTGATCTCCTCCCACGTGTAGTCGTTCAGACTCGCGACGTCGATCTCGTTGTCGAAGTGGCCGATGTTGCAGACGATGGCCTGGTCTTTCATGTTTTTCATGTGATCGTGTGCGATCACATGAAAATTGCCGGTTGCGGTCACGAAGATGTCGGCCTGGTCGGCCGCCTGTTCCATCGTCACGACGCGATAGCCTTCCATCGTCGCCTGCAGCGCACAAATGGGATCGATCTCCGTGACCCAGACGGTCGCACCGAGACCGCGCAGTGACTGCGCGCAGCCCTTGCCGACGTCGCCGTAACCGCAGACGACCGCGATTTTGCCGGCGATCATGACGTCCGTCGCGCGCTTGATGCCGTCGACCAGTGACTCGCGACAACCATAGAGGTTGTCAAACTTCGACTTCGTCACCGAATCGTTGACGTTGATCGCCGGAAACGGCAGCTCACCGTCGCGCTGCATCTGATAAAGGCGATGCACGCCGGTCGTCGTCTCCTCGGTGACACCGCCGATCGCGTTCTTCAGCTGTGTGTACCAGCCCGGGCGGCTATCGAGACGTTTGCGAATCGCCGCGAACAGTGCGGTCTCTTCCTCGCTTGACGGGTTGTCGAGCACGGACGGATCGGTTTCGGCGCGTGAGCCGAGAATCGCCAGCAGCGTAGCGTCGCCGCCGTCGTCGAGAATCCGGTTCGGGAAGCCGCTGTCGGGCCAGTCCAGGATCCGATGCGTGTATTCCCAGTACTCGTCCAGCGTCTCGCCCTTGTACGCAAAGACCGGCGTGCCCCCGGCCGCGATCGCCGCTGCCGCATGATCCTGCGTCGAGAAAATATTGCATGATGCCCAGCGTACCTCGGCGCCCAGCGCGACCAGCGTCTCGATCAGTACGGCGGTCTGGATCGTCATGTGCAGAGAACCGGCAATGCGCGCGCCCTTCAGCGGCTGCTCGGCGGCGAACTCGTCGCGAATCGAGATCAGGCCGGGCATCTCGGTCTCGGCAATAGCGATCTCGCGCCGGCCCCAGTCGGCCAGCGACATGTCGGCGACGTGATAGTCGTTGCTGACGGCTTCAGCTGCATTCGTATTCATAATTCGGCTCCTGGAATTCGGTTCTTGTTCGTTGCCGCGTGATCGTTGGATTCAGGCGGCCGCCGCGACACGCAGATCGTCGGCCTTGTCGGTGCGCTCCCAGCTGAATTCCTCGCGGCCGAAGTGGCCGTAGGCAGCGGTCCGCCGATAGATTGCTTGTTCGAGTTGCAGCGTTTCCTTGATGCCATATGGCGTCAGGTCGAAGTGTTCGCGAATCAGCGCGGTGATATCCGCCTCCGGAATCGTGCTGGTGCCGAAGGTTGCGACGGAAATGGACGTCGGTTCGGCGACGCCGATGGCATAGGACACCTGCACCTCGCAGCGCTCCGCGAGGCCGGCAGCGACCACGTTCTTCGCGACGTAACGCGTCATGTACGCGGCGCTGCGGTCGACCTTCGACGGGTCCTTGCCCGAGAACGCGCCACCGCCGTGTCGCGCCATGCCGCCGTAGGTGTCGACGATGATCTTGCGTCCGGTCAGGCCGCAGTCGCCCTCGGGTCCGCCGGTCTCGAAGCGGCCGGTCGGGTTGATGTGAATCTTGCTGTCGGCGACGGGGTCGAGCCACGCGGCGGGTATCACCGGCTTGATGACGTGTTCGAGCACGCCGGCGCGGATGTCTTCGTTCGACACGTCGCGGGTATGCTGGGTCGACAGCACGATTGCGTCGATGCCGACCGGCTTGTTGTCATCGTATACGAACGTGAGCTGGCTCTTCGCGTCGGGTAGCAGCCACGGCAACGTTCCGTTCTTGCGGACCTTGGCCTGCTGCTGGACGAGGCGATGCGAAAACGTGATCGGCGCGGGCATCAGTACGTCGGTTTCGTTGGCCGCGTAGCCGAACATCATTCCCTGGTCGCCGGCGCCCTGCGCCTTTTCGTCGGCGCGATCGACGCCCATGTTGATGTCGCCCGACTGTTTGCCCAGCGCATTCAGCACGCCGCAGGTCTTGCCGTCGAAACCCTTGTCCGAGTCGTCGTAGCCGATGTCGCAAATCACTTCGCGGACGATTTCCTCGTAGTCGACTTGCGCATTCGTTTTGACTTCGCCGGCGAGCACGACGAACCCGGTCTTGATCATCGTTTCGGCGGCCACGCGCGATTTCGGGTCCTGCGCGAGGATTGCGTCGACGATTGCGTCGGAGATCTGGTCTGCCATCTTGTCGGGATGGCCCTCGGATACGGATTCGGACGTGAAGAGTTTGGTCGTTGCCATCGGGTCGGTGCCTGTTTTTGGGTCGAAACGAGCCATTATAGCGGGCTCCGCCCGGCAAATCGCTAGGCGGTCTCGCCGCAGGCCGGTTCCCCGGCCGCATTATGTCCTCGCAATGCGTCTATCGCGGCCGTATTGCGGGCAGTCAAGGAGTACGCGACAATGCGCGGCCTTACGACACCGCTGCAGATCGATGGCAACAACACCAACAACCGCTGTCACCCGGCCCGCCCGCCGAGAACTCGCGAACGCGCTGCGCGCACTGGCGATGGATGCCGTGCAGGCCGCAAATTCGGGCCATCCCGGCATGCCCATGGGCATGGCCGATATCGCCGAGGTCCTCTGGACCAACTACCTGAAGCATGATCCGGGCGACCCGACCTGGCCCGACCGCGACCGTTTCGTGTTGTCGAACGGGCACGGTTCGATGCTGCTATACGGCTTGCTGCACCTGAGCGGCTATCCGGTATCGATCGACGACTTGCGGAACTTTCGTCAGCTCGGCTCGCCGACGGCCGGCCACCCGGAGTACGAGCCGGACCTCGGCATCGAGACGACGACCGGGCCCCTCGGCCAGGGCGTGGCCAATGCGGTCGGCATGGCGGTGGCGGAGAAAGTCCTGGCGGCGCGATTTAATCGGCCCGATTTCGCTATCGTCGATCACTTTACCTATGTGTTCCTCGGCGACGGTTGCCTGATGGAGGGCATCTCGCACGAGGCCTGTTCGTTGGCCGGGACGCTGCAGCTCGGCAAGCTGATCTGCGTTTACGACGACAACGGCATTTCGATCGACGGTGAGGTCGACGGCTGGTTTACCGACGACACGCCGGCGCGTTTTCGTGCGTACGGCTGGCAGGTGCTGGCGGACGTGGACGGGCACGATCCGGCCGCGCTAGCGACCGCGCTCGAACAAGCCCGCGACGATGCGGAGCGGCCGACGCTGATTTGCTGCAAGACGGTAATCGGCTACGGCGCGCCCAACAAGCAGGGCACCGAGGCGACTCACGGTGCGCCGCTCGGCGAGGACGAGGTCGCCGCCGCCCGCCGCGAACTGGGCTGGGACGAGCCGCCGTTCTCGATTCCGGATTCCGTCTATGACGGTTGGAACGCCACCGGCGCCGGCGCGGCGCGCAGCGGCGCATGGCGCCAGCTGATGAGTGAGTACGGGCGCAAGTACCCGGAGCTGGCCGCCGAATTCGAGCGGCGTCTCGCGGGCGGGCTGCCGGACGACTGGGCGCATTTCGCGGATCGCGCGATCGCGCAGATCGACGCCGAGGCCGAGACTGTCGCGACCCGCAAGGCGTCGCTGATAGCGCTCAACGCTTTCGGTCCGGAGCTGCCCGAGATGATCGGTGGATCCGCCGACCTGACCGGTTCGAATCTCACCCATCACGCCGCGTCGCGGCTGATCGCGGCCGATGAGGCGAACGGCAATTACCTGTCGTTCGGGGTCCGTGAATTCGGCATGGCCGCGATCATGAACGGCCTCGCGTTGCACGGCGGTTTCATCCCGTACGGCGGCACGTTCCTGACTTTTTCGGACTACTCGCGCAACGCGTTGCGCATGGCCGCGCTGATGGGCATTCGGACGATACATGTATTCACCCATGATTCGATCGGCCTCGGCGAGGACGGCCCGACCCATCAGTCGGTGGAGCACGTTTCGAGCCTGCGCCTGATACCGAACATGCGTGTCTGGCGGCCTTGCGACACGGTCGAAACGGCCGTGGCGTGGCGCGATTCGCTGGAGCGGGCCGACGGACCGTCGAGCCTCGCACTGACACGGCAGGGCGTGCCGTTTCAAGCGCGCGATGCGGATCAGATCGCCGCGATTCGCCGTGGCGGATACGTATTGTCGTCGGGTGGCGAGCCGACTATCGTGCCTGCAGTCATATTGATCGCGACAGGATCCGAGGTCGGCCTCGCGATGGCGGCCGCGGAAATGCTGGTGGCGAAGGGCGTGTCGACGCGAGTCGTGTCGATGCCGTGCGCCGAGTTGTTTCTCGAGCAGGACGAGGCCTATCGCGAATCGGTTTTACCGGCCGCCGTCACGACGCGCGTGGCGGTCGAAGCGGGCAGCACCGGGCTCTGGCATCGCTTTGTCGGGCCCCAGGGGCGGGTGATCGGTCTCGACCGCTTCGGGCTGTCGGCGCCGGGCAACGAATTATTCGAGCACTTTGATTTTACGCCTGACAACATCGCGGGCGCCGCAACGGAATTACTGGAGAAAAACTGATGTCTTTGAAAATCGCAATCAACGGTTACGGCCGCATCGGCCGCAACGTAATGCGGGCAATCTTCGAGTCGGGCCGCAATCGCGAGTTCGACGTCGTCGCGGTTAACGATCTGGGTGACGCCGAGACCAACGCCCACCTGACCCGTTTCGACACCGCGCATGGCCCGTTCCCCGGCGAGGTCCAGGTTGATGGTGACAGTATCATCGTCAATGGTGACCGGGTCCGGGTCTTCGCCGAGCGCAATCCTGCCGACCTGCCGTGGGGCGAGCTCGGCGTAGACGTCGTTTTCGAGTGCACCGGAATCTTCAACAACAAGACGAAGGCGACCGCGCATCTCGAAGGTGGCGCGAAAAAGGTCGTCATTTCGGCGCCGGCGGGCAGCGATATCGATGCGACGATTGTCTACGGCGTCAACGAAGACACCCTGAAGCCCGAGCATACGGTGATTTCGAACGCGTCTTGCACGACGAATTGCCTGGCGCCGCTGGTCAAGCCTCTGCATGAGCAGATCGGTCTCGTGAAGGGTGTGATGAATACGATCCACGCATACACGAATGACCAGGTATTGACCGACGTGTATCACAGTGACCTGCGCCGCGCGCGCTCGGCCACGCACTCGATGATCCCGACCAAGACCGGCGCTGCCGCCGCGGTAGGACTCGTCCTGCCGGATCTGAACGGCAAACTCGACGGTTTTTCGGTCCGTGTGCCCACGATCAACGTGTCGCTCGTCGATCTGACGTTCCAGGCCGCGCGTGATACCAGCGTCGACGAGATCAACGAGATCATGCGTGCCGCGAGTTCCGCGAACGATTCGCTTGGCAGTGTGCTCAGCTACAACGATGGACCGCTCGTGTCGGTTGACTTCAATCACGACCCGTCATCATCGACGTACGACGCGACGATGACGAAAGTGCTGGACGGCAATCTCGTCAAGGTTTGCTCGTGGTACGACAACGAATGGGGTTTCTCCAACCGCATGCTCGACACGACGCTGGCGCTCGTCAACGCCTGAAGTAGTCGATTGGGCCAATGAACGTGTTGCGCATGACCGATCTGCCGCTAGCAGGGCAGCGCGTAATGATCCGGCTGGATCTCAACGTGCCGCTGAAGAACGGCAAGGTGACGAGCGACACGCGAATTCGCGCGACGCTACCGACGATACGAATGGCGCTGGAACAGAATGCCGGCGTCATTCTCCTGTCGCACCTCGGCCGACCAGTCGAAGGAGAATACGACGAGCAGTTCTCACTGCGACCGGTCGCGATTCACCTCGGCGAGTTGCTCGACACGCCGGTACGAATTGTGACCGACTGGCTCGACGGCATCGACATCGCGCCGGGCGAAGTCGTGCTGTGTGAGAACGTGCGCTTCAGCATCGGCGAGAAAGCCAACGATGACGGGCTCGCGCGCCAGATGGCCGACCTCTGCGACGTGTTCGTCATGGATGCGTTCGGCACGGCACACAGAGCCCAGGCGAGTACGCACGGCGTCGCGCGCCACGCGCCGATCGCATGCGCCGGGCCGTTGCTGGTGTCGGAGCTCGAAGCGCTGAACAAGGCGATGGCGAATCCGGCGCGTCCGGTCGTGGCGATAGTCGGCGGGTCCAAGGTGTCGAGCAAGCTGACCGTACTCGACAGCCTGGCGGAAAAAGTCGAGCAGCTGATCGTTGGCGGCGGGATCGCGAATACGTTCATCGCGGCCGAGGGCCATGCGGTCGGGGAGTCGCTGTGCGAGCCGGACCTGATCGACGACGCGCGCCGCCTGATAGCAGCCGGCAACGCGGAAATTCCGGTACCGGTTGACGTCGTCGTTGCGCGCGAGGTCAGCGAATCTTCGCCGTCGCAGGTGCGGGCCGTCGACGAGGTCGCCGCAGACGAATTGATCCTCGATATCGGTCCGGAGACGGCTGAGAACTATGCCGCTCTGCTCGCGGCCGCCGGCACGATCGTCTGGAACGGCCCGGTCGGCGTGTTCGAGATCGACCAGTTCGGCGCAGGCACGGAACGTGTGGCGAATGCGGTCGCCGAGAGTAACGCGTTCAGCATCGCCGGCGGCGGCGACACGCTCGCGGCACTCGAGAAATACGGCATCAAGGACCGTATCTCCTATGTGTCGACCGGCGGCGGCGCATTCCTGGAATTCCTCGAGGGCAAGACCCTGCCCGCCGTCGCCGTGCTCGAACAGCGAGCCGTCGAAGCCGCCTGATCCGATTTTCACGGCACGGCTTCGCCGTGGCACGTGAGATCGCGCTATCGCACCACGTTCGCTGTGTGATAATCGCCACATGCGACGCACAAAAATCATTGCAACCTTTGGACCGGCGATCGATAGCCCGGAACGTCTGGTGGAACTCGTCGAGGCCGGGGCGGACGTTATTCGCCTGAACTTCTCGCACGGCAATTGGGAAGACTACGAGCGCCAGATTGCGATGATTCGCGAGGTGTCGAAGCAGCTCGGTCGGCACATCGCGATTCTCGGCGACTTGCAGGGGCCGAAGATCCGCATCGAGCGCTTTCGCGACGGCGCCGTGACGTTGCGCGAGGGGCAGAAATTCACGCTCGATTCGTCGATCGACTCGGAGGCCGGCGACGAGACGGGGGTCAGTTTCGCTTATGAAGGCCTGCCGCGCGACCTCGGCGCCGGCGATGTGTTGTTGCTCGACGACGGCAGCATCTTTCTGCAGGTCGACAGCGTGGAAGGGACGCGCATCGATTGCACGGTGACGGTCGGCGGTTTGCTCGGCAACAACAAGGGCATCAATAAGCAGGGCGGTGGCCTGTCCGCGCCGGCAATCACGGACAAAGACCGGGACGACATGCGCCGGGCGGCCGAGGCCGGCCTCGACTGGCTGGCGGTGTCGTTCGTGCGTACGTCGAAGGACGTGAAGCGCGCACGGAAGTTCCTGCGCAAGCACGGCGGCGAAGCGCACGTGGTAGCGAAGATCGAACGGGCGGAAGCGATTGATAACCTGACCGCGATTATCGATGCGAGCGATGCGGTGATGGTCGCGCGCGGCGACCTTGGCGTGGAGATGGGCTGGGCCGGTCTCGCCGGCATTCAAAAGAGCATCATTCGCATGACGCGCGGGCGACACAAGGTCTGCATTACCGCGACGCAAATGATGGAGTCGATGATCAATAACCAGATGCCGACCCGTGCGGAGGTATCCGACGTGGCGAATGCCGTCATGGATGGCAAGGATGCGGTCATGCTGTCGGCCGAGACGGCGGTCGGCGAGTATCCGGTCAAGGCGGTTGCCGCAATGGCGGATGTCTGCATCGGCGCGGAGGCGTATCACCAGACGACGTCGCGCATGAGTCGGCATCGAATGGACGACCGCTTTCAGCATGTCGACGAAGCGATTGCGATGGCGGTCATGTATACCGCCAATCATCTGGACGTAAACGCAATCATCGCGCTGACCGAATCGGGTACTACGGCCAAGTGGATGTCGCGCATACGCTCCGACATTCCGATCTTCGCCTTCACGCCGAGCGAGGCGACGCTGCGCCGTGTCGCGCTGTATCGTGGCGTGATGCCGGTGGCCTTCCAGAGCAAGCACGACCGCACGGAACCGCTGTTTGGCGAGATTTGCCAGATCCTGATCCATCTCGGCTACGTGGAGATCGGCGATCTCGTGATTCTCACCAAGGGCATGACCAAAGGCAAAACCGGCGGCACCAACGAGATGCGAATTCTGTCCGTGACCGGACAGTGAATAGCCGCCGCGGTCAGTCTGCTCACTAACGTTGTCGGGCTATACTTTTGTGGCTCGGCTGAGCCCGGCACGGGCACAGCGGTTGTCGAGCAATTCCCGCCAGGCAGAATCGGTTCCGGCGCGCAGCGTTTTCGGGCGCGGGCTAAATTCGAGGTAGATGGTAATGGTTAAACGTGTCAATCGCGTCGCTGCGGCGGCGGTGATGGCGGCATTGGCTTTGCTGATGGCGGTTCCGGCGATCGGCGGCGAACACTCGGCTTCCGAACTCGTCCTCGTTGCGGGCGCCACCGGGCGCACTGGAGCCGAGGTCGTGACGCTGCTGGTTGACCGCGGCTACCGCGTGCGGGCGTTCGTACGTGACATGGACAAGGCGCGCGAGAAGCTGGGCGACGGCATCGAATATGTCGCCGGCGACGTGCGCGAGCGGGCGACGATCGACGCGGCGCTCGTTGACGTCGATGCGCTGGTGTCGGCGATCGGTGCCGGCCGCGGCGATCCCTCCAACGGCCCTGAATTCGTGGACTACGGCGGCGTGCGAAATCTTGCGGAAGCCTCTGCGGCCGCCGGCCTGCGGCAGGTTGTGCTGGTCTCGTCGATGGGGGTGACGCAGGAAGATCACATCCTCAACAAGATGTTCAACGACGTGTTGAAGTGGAAGTTCAAAGGCGAGGAGGCGCTGCGTGCGAGCGGCGTCCCGTACACGATCGTGCGGCCCGGCGGGCTGACCAACGCACCCGGCGGCGAAAAGAGTGTCGTATTCCAGCAGGGCGACAAGGAAGCCGGCGCGATACCGCGCGCGGACGTCGCCAAGGTGTGCGTCGCGGCCCTGGAGTCATCCGACGCGCTCAACAAGACGTTTGAGATCAACAGTGGCAAGAATCCGCCGACCGGCAGCCTCACTGATGCATTCGCCGCGCTCGCGCGCGACTGACCTGCGGGACCAGGGCGAGAACCAAGACGATGACCGAACAGAAGCAGAATCCGTTCCAGCGCCTGATGCAGGTCGCCTCGAAGATCGAGCCCAACGAGCTCAAGTCCGTGCTGCTGTCATTCGGGCTCGTCTTCATGCTGATGGCCGCGTACTACATCCTGCGGCCGGTTCGCGACGCGATGGCCAGCGACTGGACCGACACGGAAGTCAGCTTCCTGTGGAATCTCAATTTCTTTATTAGCTGCGGCGTCGTTGCGTTGTACGGATTCGCTGTGTCCCGCGTGCGATTCTGGATCCTCGTGCCGGGTATGTACGCGTTTTTCGCCACAACGTTCGTTGCCTTTTATTTCGGCGTGAACTCGATCGAAGACCGCAACCTCGTGGACAAGGTTTTTTACGTCTGGGTCAGCATATTCAGCCTGTTCCACATCTCGGTGTTCTGGAGTTTCATGTCCGACCTGTTCAACAAGGAGCAGTCGGGCCGCCTGTTCGCGTTCATCGCCGCGGGTGCGAGCGCGGGCGCGCTGGTAGGCCCGTTGGTGCCGACCATACTTGCCAGTACGATAGGCATCGAGTCGCTGATGCTCATCGCGGCAATCGTCCTCGTATTCACGATCCCTGTCGTGCTCGTACTCGAGCGCCTGAAGTCGACCGAACTGCATAACGACGAGGTCAACGCGGACCTCAGCGCGGCGCGAATCGGCGGCAATCCGTTCGCCGGGTTCAAGCAATTCGTCTCGAATCCTTACCTGCTCGCAATTGGTGCGTTCATCCTGCTCTACACGTCGATCGGGTCGTTTGCATACTTCGAGCAGAAAAACATGTTGGTCGACTTCGACCGCGCGACACGAACACAGATCCTCGGCGGCGTGGATTTCGTCGTCAATTGCCTGACGTTCGGCATCGGCATGTTCGCGACCGGGCGAATCGTCACGCGATTCGGTATGCCGTTCACGCTGGCGATCGTACCGGTGTTCGTCGCGATCGGTTTGCTGATACTCGCGTTCGCGCCACTGTTGACGGTGCTGCTGGCGTTCCAGGTCGGCCGCCGCGCCGGCAACTATGCAATTACGCGTCCGGGACGTGAGATGCTGTTCACTGCGGTGGATCGCGAGACCCGCTTCAAGGCCAAGCCGGTCATCGACATCGCGGTGTACCGTGGCGGTGATGCCGTCAGCGGCATGGCCTTCGCCGGTCTGACCGACGGTCTCGGTCTCGGCCTCGGCGCGGTCGCCGCGGTCGGCGCCGGCATCGCATCGGTGTGGGCGTTGCTAGGGCGATACCTCGGCCGGGTTTTCGAACGGACCCGCGACGTGTCACACACGTCCGCCGTCGAATCGTCAGCCTGACGGCGCCATCAGTACATTGAGGTCCGCGAGAACCTCCTTCGAGTGGTTTTCGGCGTCGACCTTCGCGTAGTGCTTGGCGACGTTGCCCTCCGGATCGATGATGAACGACTCTCGTTGGGCGAACCGGAAAGAGCCCATCGACTTCAGCACGCCATAGTCGCTGGCCGCGCTCGCCTCGGCGTCTGACAGCAGTGAGAACGGCAGGCTGTATTTTTCCGCAAACGCTTCGTGCGACGCGACGTCGTCGAGGCTGACGCCCAGGATCACGGCGCCAAGATCCTCGAACGCGAAAATATTGTCGCGAAACCCGCAGGCCTCTTTGGTGCATCCCGGGGTGTCGTCTTTCGGATAAAAGTACAGTACGACCCAGCTGCCGCGATACTGTTCCAGATCGTGCCACGTCCCATTCTGGTCCTGCAGCCTGAACCCGGGAGCGGCATCGCCGGCGCCAAAATCTGCCGCCGACGCGAAACCGATCGTCAACAGCGCCGCTGCTGCGAGGATTGATGCTGCTACTTGCCTAAGCACGGTTCGTCTCCTGGCCAATTCATGTCCGGCGATCGTAGCACGACGGGAACTGCTCGCTTGTCGCAACTCATGGGTTCTGGTTACCATCGTCGCATCATGAGGGGCCTTAAGTCATCGTCGCAAAAGAAACCGTGGCCCCGCGATATCGGCCTGGTATTGCCGGGCGGCGGTGCACGATGTGCCTATCAGGTCGGCGTGCTGAAAGCTATCGCCGACCTGATGCCGCGCGGTGCGCCGAATCCTTTTCCGGTCATCAGCGGTACCTCTGCCGGCGCCGTCAATTCCATCGTGCTGGCGACGCGCGCGCGGCGATTCCGGCACGCGGTCGCGGATATGGAGCGCGTGTGGGGCAACTTTCGCACGCATCACGTCTTCCGCAGCGACTCGGTGACGATGCTGAAGACCAGCATGAGTATGCTCGGCAGTATCGTCACGGGCGGGCTGATCGGTTCGCAGCCGAAGTCGGTACTCGATAACAGCCCGCTGCGTGAGTTGCTGGGCCGCTACGTCAAGCTCAGTCATATCCATGACTCGATCGATCGCGGCTTGCTCGATGCAATCGCCGTCACCGCCGCCGGCTACAGCTCCGCGCATTCGGTATCTTTTTACCAGGGGCTCGAGAAATTCGAACCGTGGAAGCGGGTCCGCCGTCACGGCGTCGCGGCCGAGATTACGCTTGATCACGTGATGGCGAGCATTGCGGCGCCGATGGTGTTCCCGCCCGTGATGATCGGCCGCGAGTTCTTCGGCGACGGGGCGATGCGTCAGGCGACGCCGCTATCACCGGCTGTGCGCCTCGGCGCCGGCCGGCTGATGGTGATCGGCGTGCGCAACGAGGAGCAGGACCCGGAGCCCGGGCCCGATGACGTCGTCCCGTTTCCAAGCTTCGGCCGCATCGCCGGCTACATGCTCGACGCGCTGCTGATGGACGGTCTGTCCGCTGACCTCGAGCGGCTCGCGCGACTGAATCAGATCGTCAATGATCAGCCGGGCCGGCGTCTGATCGGCGATTTCGACAGCCTGCGCTCGATCGACACGATGATCATGATGCCGAGCCAGGACATCCGCGAAATTGCCCTGCGGCACATTCACGAAATGCCGCGCCCGGTTCGTATCCTGATGCGCAGTCTCGGCGCGCTGAACTACGGCGGCCGGCAGCTCGTCAGCTACCTGTTGTTCGAGTCAGGTTACACGCGTGAATTGATTCGACTCGGTTACTCCGACGCGATGGATCAGCGCCAACGGGTCGAGGAATTCATGCAGGGCGTACCGCTCGACGAACCAAGCGGCGTCGTCGGCTGGCGAGATCTCAGCGAAGAGTTCTCGCAGCGGTTGCCGACGCTGCAGGTTGAGGACGAGATCGTTGCAGGCCTGAGCGACTGAGGCGACTCAGGTCAGGAATAGCGTTCCGAGACCGAGAAACGTCGCGAACCCGACGATGTCGGTAATCGTCGTCAGCACCACGGTGCCGGCCAGCGCCGGGTCGATTCGCAGCTTGCTCAGGATCAGCGGTATCGCGAAACCGGCAAGCGCTGCCGCGATCAGACTGATGATCAGCGCCGTCCCGATGATCGCGCCCACCTGCCAGCTGCTGTTGAACAGGACAATCGTCACCGCAGCGACGACGACGGCCCACGCCAAGCCATTCAGCATGCCGACTGCCATCTCCTTGCGGAGCAGCATGCGCGCATTCGAGTCCTGGACGCGCCCGAGGGCCAGTCCCCGGATCATCAACGTCAGCGTCTGGCTGCCGGCGATGCCGCCCATGCTCGCGACGACCGGCATCAGGATCGCGAGAATTACGACCTGCTCGAGAGCCGGCCGGAATATGGCGACGACCGCGGCGGCGAGGAACGCGGTGGCGAGGTTGACGCCGAGCCAGATTGCCCGCCGTTGTGCGCTCGTCACGACCGGCGCGAACATGTCGTCTTCCTCGTCCAGGCCGGCCATGCTGAGAATGTCGTGGTCGGCTTGTTCCTGAATGACGTCGACGACGTCGTCGATGGTAATTTCCCCGATTAGCTTGCCCGCTTCATCGACGACGGGCGCCGACACCAGGTCGAGGTTCTGAAACAGGGTCGCGACGTCGACCGCGGGTTCGTTCGCGTCGATCGCGGCGATGCCGTCGTCCATCACGTCGCGGACGAGCGTTTCCGGATCGTGCGTGACGATTCGAGACAGGTAGAGAACGCCGATGTAGTGGTCGTCACGGTCGACGACAAATACCGACGGCGTTTGATCCGGCAGGTCGCCGGACAGCCGCAGGTAGCGCATCACGACCTCCAGCGTAACGTCGCGCCGAACGGACAACGTGTCCGGATCCATCAGACCGCCCGCGGAGTCCTCCGGATACGACAGGACGGACTCGAGCTGCTCCCGATCCTCGCTGGACAACGACTCCTTGACGCGGTCCGACATCTCGTCCGGCAGGTCCGCGACGATATCGGCGAGATCGTCGATTTCGAGACCCTCGGTCGCCGCGACGACCGCTTCGGTGCCCATATCCTCGGCGAGACGCGAGCGCACCTCGTCATTGAGTTCCGCGAGAATCTCGCCTTCCTGCTCCTGGTCGCAGAGCTCCCAGACCGCGGGCCGCTCCTCGGGCGGCAGGGACTCGAGAATCAGCGCTGTTTCCGCCGGATGCAGGTCCGCGAGCAGGCCGCGCGCGGCATCGTTACGGCCGTCGTCGAGCGCATCGCGGAGTTTGCCGAGATCGGGTTTCTTCTGTGTTTCCACCGGGATCTCCGTCGCCGTCGGATCCAACCCCGGTCGGGCGGGGCGGGCGTTCTTCTCGTCGCGGGCGGACCGCGAGGGATCCCCGGGTCCGGGCGTGGCCGAGTTTAGCCGGGAAACCAGTTGAGGTCTATTTGCCGGTGCGGCCGATTGCGACCGGCTGGCGGGTCAGTCGTCGGGCAACTCGTTGTGTCGGGTGAGGACATGCGGGTAGTTCTCACCCAGGTCGACCGCGAGTTTCTCGACCATGTATACCGAACGGTGCTGGCCGCCCGTGCAGCCGAGCGCGACTGTCAGGTAATTGCGGTGGAAGTCGACATAGTTCGGTATCCATTTGTTCAGAAACGCGAGTATGTCCGCATACATTTCCTGAACGTCGTTCTTGTCGTCGAGATACGCAGCCACCGCGGCGTCTTTTCCGGTCAGTGGCCTGAGCTGCGTTTCCCAGTAAGGGTTCGGCAGGCAGCGCAGGTCAAACACGAAATCGGCATCGGTCGGCACGCCGTGCTTGAAACCGAACGATTGAATGAGGATCGACAGCTCGTTTTCGGAGCGCGCGCGAATGCGCTCACGCATCGTGTCGCGGAGCTGATAAACATTGGTGCGCGTCGTGTCGATGACGATGTCGGCCGTATCGATGATCGGACCGAGAAGCTCGCGTTCGCGGCCGATAGCTTCCTGCAGGCTAAGGCCCTTGTCGGCCAGAGGGTGTTTGCGGCGGGTCTCGGAATACCGCTTTAGCAGAATCTCGTCTTCCGCCTGCAGGAATACGACTTCGCAACTGACCCCGCCGTCGCGAAACTTGCGGATCAGCGTCGGCAGAGACGCAAGGTCCTCGGCGCGATTCCGTGCATCGATGCCGACGGCCAGGCTATCGAAGGTCGATTCGTCGCTATCGACGAAGCGCGATACCAGCGTATCGAGCAGCGCCGCCGGCAGGTTGTCGATGCAATAGAAATCGAGGTCTTCGAGTACGTGCAGCGCGACCGTTTTGCCGGAGCCCGACAGGCCGCTGACGATGATCAGGCGCATGTGTCGATCGTCCGCAGGCGATTGACGTTAGCGACAGGTCACGAGAAGTCGCGCTTGCGGGAGTCGCGCGCGTGATGGTCCTGCAGCTTTTCTTTGTGTTTCTTGATCTGCCGATCCAGTTTGTCGATGAGGCCATCGATCGCCGCATACATATCGTCTTCCACGGCGTCGGCGAAAAGCGTGCCGCCGCTCACATTGATTTTTGCTTCAGCCTTGTGGCGAAGTTTCTCGACCGTCAATATACAGTTGACTCCGGTAACGTTGTCGAAGTGTCGTTCGATTCGATCGAACTTGCTGGTCAGATATTCCTTCAGGGCGGGTGTGATCTCAACGTGGTGACCAGTGAGATTGACTTGCATGTGTGGTTCTCCTTGTTAATTACCTGGTCGGCCGTTCGCGGCGCTCGCTCGACGGCGCGATGTTCATCGCCTCACGGTACTTGGCGACGGTCCGGCGCGCGATCTTAGTTCCTTCTTCAGCCAGCAGTCCTGCAATTTTACTGTCACTGAGCGGCTTTTGGGTGTTCTCCTGGCCAATCAGTCGCTTTATCTTGGCCCGAATCGCGGTCGACGACTGCTCCGTGCCGTCGGTGGCCGACAGCTGGCTCGAGAAGAAATAGCGAAACTCGAGCACGCCCCGCGGCGTATGCATGTATTTATTGGCTGTCACGCGGGATACGGTCGATTCGTGCATGTCTATGACCTCGGCGATATCCCGCAGCACCATGGGTTTCATGGCTTCTTCGCCGTTCTCGAAGAAGTCCACCTGGCGCTCAACAATGCAGCCCGCCACCTTAAGTAAAGTGTCATGCCGGATTTCGAGACTGCGGACGAGCCATCTCGCCTCCTGCAGCTGGGTGCGCAAATTCGCATGTTGACCGTCGCCGCGCAGCATATCCGCATACGTCTGGTTGACACGCAGCCGCGGCGCGATCGACCGATTGACCTCGACTATCCACTTGCCGTCCTGCTTGCGCACGTAGACGTCGGGAGTGATGTACTCGGTCGTCGCGGATTGAATCGCCGACCCCGGTCGCGGATGACAGGAGCGAACGAGCGCGAGTGCCGCATCGAGTTCCTCGTCGGACGCGCCGAGACGCCGTCGCAGTGTCGCGTACTCGTGGTCCGCGACGAGATCGAGATAGCCGTCGGCAATGCGCAGCGCCAGGTCCCGACCTTCGAGTGATTGGTCGTACTGAGCCAGCTGGATGCGAATGCACTCGCCGAGATCTCGCGCGCCGATGCCGGCCGGGTCGAGCGTCTGCAGGCTGGTGAGCGCATGCTCGATTTCCGCGAGGCTGAAATTAGCTTCGCCGTGCAGCGACTCCTGGATGGTTTCCAGCGTCTCGGTAAGGTAACCGTCGTCGTTAATGGCATCGACGAGTGCCTGGCCGATCACCACCTCGCGCGGCGAGAAGTGTTCCATCTCGAGCTGCCAGAGCAGATGATCCTGCAGCGTTTCGTCACTGCGGTCCGCGAGCTCCGGTCGGCGCGAGTCATCGGACCAGTCGGTGCCGCCCCCGGATATGCCGGATTCGGCCCACAGGTTGGTGTCCTCGACTTCGCCCGTCACGACCGCCGGCTCCTCGACCTCCGGGGTCTGCGGCTCCGGCTCCTCGCTCTCGAGCATGACGTTCTCGGCGAGTGCTTCCTCGATGCGCGTGTTCAGTTCGAGCAACGGCAGTTGCAGCAGCCTGATCGCTTGTTGCAGCTGCGGCGTCATCGTCAGCTGCTGACCAAGCTTCAGCTGTAAGGAGAGCTTCATGTTTCTAGTTTACAGGCTAAAGCTCTCGCCCAAGTAGACTTCGCGCACATGTTGATTGTGGAGAATTTCGTCGGGCGTGCCCTGCGCAATCATCGATCCGTCGTTCAGGATGTACGCGCGACCGCAAATACCAAGGGTTTCACGTACATTATGATCGGTAATCAGTACGCCGATGTCGCGCGCGGCCAGGTGCCGGATGATGCGCTGAATATCGAGGACGGAAATTGGGTCGACGCCCGCGAACGGTTCATCGAGCAGCACGAAGCGGGGTTCCGCGGCGAGCGCTCGCGCGATCTCGACGCGCCGCCGTTCGCCGCCCGACAGGCTGATGCCAAGGCTGTTGCGAACGTGATGGATATGCAGTTCGTCGAGTAATTCCTCGAGCAGCCGCTCCTGCTCCGCGCGATTGAGTTCGCTGCGCGTCTGCAGGATCGCGAGTATGTTCTTCTCGACGGACAGCTTGCGAAAAACCGATGCCTCCTGCGGCAGGTAGCCGAGGCCTATGCGCGCGCGCTGGTGCATGGCCATGGGTGTAATGTCTTTGCCGTCCAGCATGACACGGCCACTGTCGGCTCCGATCAGGCCGACTATCATGTAAAAAGCAGTGGTTTTGCCGGCGCCGTTCGGTCCGAGCAGGCCGACGACCTCACCGCTGCGAATCTCGAGCGAGATACCCTTGACGACCTGGCGGAATTTGAAGCGTTTCGACAGATTCTCGGCGGACAGAATACTCACGGCTACTCGAGAACCCCGTCGCGGCTGAGGGCGTCTTCGGGCGGAATGATCTTCATTCGCACTTGGCCCGAATCATTGGCATCCGCGCTGATGATCTCCCGTTTCAGGTCGTAGGAAATCCGGTCACCCGACACCTCGTTGGAGCCGTCGCTAAGCCACGCTTCCTGGATCATGCTGACGATCCCGGCGTCGACGTCGTATTCGAGGGCGTTCGCGCGTCCGCGGGTCGTCGTCACGGAATCGTCGCTCGTCGACACTGCGATCTGCTCGAACCGGACCGGCTGGCCCGTCATTGCGGCAGATCGAATCTGATGTTCTTCAAACAGTATGTCTGCATAGTCAGCCCATGCCGTCGTGCCGGTGTTCTCGAGCCGGACGTTGCCCGAGAACTCCCAGCGCGTATTCTCGAAGTCCAGGCGCGTTGCGGTGGCCTGATCGGCATCGATGCTCAGCGGCCCTTGCCGTATGCGCAAGTCGCGAAACACCAGTCGGTTCTTCTTGCGGTCGAATTCGGACGACGTCGCGTCGAGATCGATCGGCAAGGACTTCAGGATCTCGACATCCGGCACATCTGGCGCCTGCTGTGCCGAACCCGGCACGGCGGCAGCGAGCGCGGCGATCCATGCCAGGCTAATCGATAGTTTGCGGATAGAAATTGCCATTTACGTCGGCGAGAAGTTGCAGCCTGTCTTCCTTGAAGTATGCACGCATTCCCGTTGCGGAGACCCTGTTGGTCGCATAGTCAATCGTCACGTCGTGCTCTGTCTCAGCGACATAGGTATCGGTATTCAATTCCAGGAAGTCCGTCCTTATGACTATCGGCGTGTCATCGTCATCGTGTGTCGCGGCGATGACGTCGCCCTTGAGTTCTATGATATTACGATCCGGCGGAATGTGCCCGGTGTTAGCTTGCAGGTCCCACGGTATCGACGACAGCGGGTCATATTCGACAAAGACCTTGTCGAGGTCGATGGTGTCGTCTGCGGTGTTTTGCACCACGTTGTCGGACCTGACGCGGTAGCGGGTCTGTCCGTCTTCGCCGGTTACGATCAGCTGGGCATCGGTCATGTAGTAGCCGATTCCGAGCCGCGCGGTCGGCGGTCCGTCGTCCGCTTCATCGGTATTTCGCAGCAGCAGGACCGCGCTGGCAACAGCGGCGATTAGCAGCAGTGTCAACTGGAACCAGTTTGGGGAGTCCATAGCTCAGGCGTCTTCGTTGTCGTTGATGGATCGCGCGTCGATCAGCATGTCACAGACTTCCCGCACCGCGCCGCGGCCGCCGCGCAGCGTGGTCGTCCAGTCTGCGGCGGCGAGCACCGACTGATGGGCGTCGGCGACCGCAATGCCCAGGCCGCAAACCTCGAACAACGCGATGTCGGGTGTGTCGTCGCCGACAGCTGCGATCGCACTCAGCCCGATCTTGAGCTCTTCGGCAATCTCCTCGAGCGCGACTTCCTTGTCGTCACGTTTGAGTCGTATTTGCCGGATGCCGAGTTCCTTGACGCGTTGCTCGACCGCGCCGCCGCCGCGGCCCGATATGATCGCGACTTCGATGCCGGCGCGCTGCGCGAGCTTGATGCCGAGCCCGTCACGCACGTGGAACGTCTTCCATTCGAACCCTTCCGGGCCGTAGTGCAGGCTGCCGTCCGTCAGCACGCCGTCGACGTCCAGCACCAGGAGGCGGATGCGTGCGGCCGTCTCGGCGATCCCGGTATGAAGATTGCGCTGACTCATCGCGTTACATTACGCCCGCGCGGAACAGATTGTGAATATTGAGGGCGCCGACGAGTTTGTCATCCTCGTTAACGACCAGCAGCCCGTTGATGCGTTTCGTCTGCATGATGTGTACCGTCTCCGCGGCGAGCTGGTCCGGGTGCACGATCTGGCCGTGGTCCGTCATCACATCGCGCATTTTCGTCCGGCGCAGATCGACGTCGCGGTCTAGCGCCCTCCGCAGGTCGCCGTCGGTGAAGATGCCCTGGATTCGGCCCCGTTCATCGACAACGGCGGTCATGCCGAGACCCTTCTGCGTCATCTCCAGCAGGCCATCGGCCAGGCTCGTATCGGCGGTGACGCGAGGCACATCTTCGTCCTTGAACATGATGTCGCCGACGCGCAGCAACAATCGCTTGCCGAGCGCGCCGCCGGGATGCGACAGCGCGAAGTCTTCTTCGGTGAAGCCGCGGCTTTCGAGCAGCGCGACCGCGAGTGCGTCGCCCATGGCCATGACCGCCGCGGTGCTCGACGTCGGTGCCAGGTTCAACGGGCAGGCTTCTTCGCGGACGGCGGTATTCAGGATGACGTCCGACGCCTCGCCGAGGGTCGAGTCGGACTCTCCCGTCATCGTGATCAGGGGCACACCGAGCCGCTTGAGCAACGGCAGGATCGTGATGATCTCGCTCGTCTCGCCGGAATTCGATATTGCGATGACCGCGTCCTTCGCCGTAATCATGCCGAGATCGCCGTGGCTCGCTTCTCCTGGATGCACGAAAAACGACGGCGTACCCGTGCTCGCCAGTGTTGCCGCCAGTTTGCCGCCCACGTGCCCGGATTTGCCCACGCCGGTCACGATGACGCGGCCGTTGCAATCCAGGCAGAGGCGGCATGCGTCAACGAACGCGTCGCCGAGACGCGGCAGCAGATCGCGAATCGCGTCCGCTTCGTTTTCTAGCACGCGGCTGGCTATTGCCACGGCTTTTTCGGCGTCTAATCGTTCCGGCATCTAGAAAGTCTGCGTTGCAATGAAGGTCATGTAGGCGATGTAACCGGTCAGCAGCAACGCTCCGGCGGTGCGGCTTACCGTGATCTTCCCGCTCCAATTGTACGCCATGAAGAAGAATGCAACGGTAAAAGCCAGCATTGCCGGAATGTGCACGCTGACGGCGCTCGGATCCAGCTCGGCCGGCTGGATCGCGGCCGTGATGCCGATGACCGCCAGTGCGTTAAAACCGTTGGAGCCGATGATGTTGCCGAACGCGAGGCTGTGTTCGCCCTTGCGCGCGGATGCCAGCGAGACCGCCAGCTCGGGCAGGCTCGTACCGAGCGCGACGATCGTGATGCCGATTATCATGTCCGAAATTCCCAGTGCGGTTGCGACCGCTTCGCTGCCCCAGACCAGCGACCGGGCGCCCAGGCTCAGCGCGGCGAGGCCGACAATCAGCCTCAGCGTCGCGCCTTGAATCGTTACGTCTGTCGGGATCTCGGACGCATACTCCTGTTCGATGCTGTCGTGGCCCCGTGTGCGCAGTCCGAGTTGCACGATCCAGTACATGAAGCCAACGAACATGGCGAGCATCAGGAAGCCTTCGAGCCTCGACAGACTGCTGTCGAAGACGAAAATTGCCGGCACGATGCTCACCGCGACCATCACCGGCAGCTCCCGGCGCAACGTTTGCGAGTGCACGACCAGCGGGTATGCGACGGCCGTGGCGCCGCCGATCAGCCCGATGTTCGCGATGTTCGACCCGATCGCGTTGCCGATGGCAAGATTCGGCGCGTTGCTCAGCGCTGCCGCGATCGCAACGAGGATTTCCGGTGCCGATGTCGCGAAGCCGACGATCGTCAGGCCGACGAGCATCGGCGATACGCCGAATCGCCGCGCCGTCACGCTGGCACCGACGACCATCAGGTCGGCGCCCCAGATGAGCAGCGCGAGACCAACAATGATGGCGGCGGAATACATTAACATTGGCGCCGATTATAATGACTGTTGGCAACCGGCCGGCAAAAGAAATATGACCCCGAGAGAAATCGAAAAACTGATCGAGTCGCATCTCGATGGCTGCACCGTTACGGTGCGCAGCGACGACAATACGCATTTCGAAGCAGAGGTCATCGCGAGCGAATTCGCCGGCAAGCGCCCGCTGCAGCGGCATCAAATGGTCTACGCCGCCCTCGGCGACAAGATGGGCGGCGAGATACATGCGCTGTCGATTAAGGCGTTGACGCCGGAAGAATCCTCCGGTCCCGGTGGATAAGCTCGCGATCAACGGCGGCCGGCGTCTCGAGGGCGAGGTCCGAATTTCCGGCGCGAAGAACGCGACGCTGCCTATCCTGTCGGCGGCGATACTGACCGACGAGCGGGTCATTATCGGCAACGTGCCGCATCTGCGCGATGTGACGACGACCATCGAGCTGCTCGGCCGCATGGGTGGCGAGACGACGATTCACGACGGGATGCGGGTCGAGGTCAACGCCGCCAATCTCGACGACTATTCGGCTCCTTATGAATTGGTCAAGACCATGCGGGCATCAGTTCTGGTCCTCGGTCCGCTGCTCGGGCGATTCGGCCGGGCGGACGTGTCCCTGCCCGGCGGCTGTGCGATTGGGGCGCGGCCCGTGGATCTGCACGTGTCCGGCCTGCGCGCGATGGGCGCAACCGTCGAGATCGAAGACGGCTACATTCGGGCGCAGGCAGGACGACTACGCGGCGCCAATCTCGTCCTCGACAAGGTCACGGTCACCGGCACCGAGAACCTGATGATGGCCGCGGTCCTGGCCGACGGGGAGACCGTCATCGACAATGCGGCGCGCGAGCCCGAAATCGTCGATCTCGCGGACTTTCTGAATCGCATGGGAGCGAAGGTCTCGGGCGCCGGGACTAACCGCATCGTCATCGACGGCGTCGAGTCACTGCACGGTGCCGAGTTCGACGTGCAGCCCGACCGCATCGAGACCGGTACGTTTCTCGCCGCCGGCGCGATCACCGGCGGCCACGTGCGGGTAAATCAGGCGCGCCCCGAACACCTCGAGGCAGTGCTGGCGAAATTACGTGACGCCGGCGCGGCGATCGATACTGGCCCGGACTGGATCGATTTGCGCATGAATGGTCGGCCGCATTCGGTCGAGGTCAGCACCGCTCCGTACCCGGCATTTCCGACGGACATGCAGGCTCAATTCACAGCGCTGAACACCGTTGCGGACGGCGTCGGCACGATTACCGAGAATGTCTTCGAAAATCGTTTCATGCACGTGCACGAGATGCAGCGTATGGGCGCGAATATCAAGCTCGAGGGCAACACGGCGATCATCCAGGGCGTCGACCAGCTGCATGCGGCGCCGGTCATGGCGACCGATCTGCGCGCGTCGGCCGGCCTTGTGCTGGCCGGGCTCGTCGCCGACGGGGAGACGATCGTCGACCGCATTTACCACATCGACCGGGGCTACGAGTGCATCGAGGAGAAGTTTCAGCAGCTCGGGGCGCATATCCGCCGGATCGCGTAAACGCACTTTTTTGCGCAAGTCGCTGATCGCAAAAGGCCTGAAAGCCATTGTTCATGCGGCACCGGTAGGCAACTGGACGAACGCCTGTGTATAATTCGCCCGGTTTCGCGAGCCGGGCCGCAGGGAGACGGGCCGGCAGCAATCCAGATGACCCGGTCATTGTCGTTGCAATCAATTACAAAGTTGCCGCTACAAGAATCACCCCGATTTGCCCTGCCGGCAATTGATCGGACGACCGCAGCAGAATTTTTCTACTAAAGGAATTTCTCAATGAGTGAAAAGTCGGGTCTCAACCGACGGCACTTTCTGAGCGTTGCCACGGGCGTAGCCGGCGCGGCCGGCCTCGGTCTGGCCGCGGTGCCATTCGTCATGTCGTTCAAACCCAGTGCCAAGGCGCAGGCGCTCGGCGCGCCGGTCCAGGTGGACATCAGCAAGCTGGAAGAAGGCCAGCTGGTTCGCCACATGTGGCGCGGCAAGCCGGTCTGGGTGCTGAAGCGGTCGCCGACCATGCTGGAGCGCATGCTCGCGAGCGGCGCGGAACTCGCCGATCCGGATTCGGAGGTCGAAACGCAGCAGCCGGGGTTCGCACAGAATCCCGAACGGTCGCTGAAGCCGGAAATCCTCGTCGTACTCGGCGTCTGTACACATCTGGGCTGCGCTCCGATCGAACGCTTCGATATTGCGCCCGCGGATCTCGGTCCGGACTGGGTCGGGGGGTTCTATTGCCCCTGCCATGGCTCCAAGTTCGACCTGTCGGGCCGGGTATACGCC
Source organism: Gammaproteobacteria bacterium (assembly GCA_051008895.1). Lineage (GTDB taxonomy): Bacteria > Pseudomonadota > Gammaproteobacteria > Steroidobacterales > SMWD01. Next base: position 32,433 of record JBPCXI010000157.1, read on the forward strand.
GGCGTGCCGGCGCCCACCAACCTGATCGTCCCGCCTTACCGGTTCCTGACCGAAGACCTCATTCTGGTCGGCGATGACACGGGAGCAAGCGCATGAGTAACGGAGTCAGACGTGACGCGGTGACCGAGCAAACGATCATGTCGCGCGGCGCGGACAAGCTTACCGATTTCGGCGAATGGATCGATGCACGCTTCCCGATGTCGAAGATGATGAAGGAGCACGCGACAGAGTACTACGCGGCGAAAAACTTCAACGTCTGGTACGTCTTCGGCGTGCTCGCGATGGTCGTACTGATCATCCAGCTCATCACCGGTATTTTCCTGACGATGAGTTACAAGCCCGATGCGGAGAAAGCTTTCGCCTCCGTCGAATACATCATGCGCGACGTCGAATGGGGTTGGTTAATCCGCTACATGCATTCGACCGGCGCGTCGGCGTTCTTCATCGTCGTCTATTTGCACATGTTCCGCGGGATGATGTACGGATCGTACAAGAAACCCCGCGAGCTGCTGTGGATCATCGGCATGTTCATTTACGTGTTCCTGATGATGGAAGGCTTCCTCGGTTACCTGTTGCCGTGGGGGCAGATGTCTTACTGGGGCGCGCAGGTCATCGTGTCGCTGTTCGGCACCGTGCCCGGCATTGGCGAGGGGCTCGTAGAGTGGATTCGCGGCGATTACTTTATCTCGGACATCACGCTGAACCGCTTCTTCGCGCTGCACGTCGTCGCCGTGCCGCTGGCGCTGATCATGCTGGTCGTCATGCATATCCTCGCGCTGCACGAGGTCGGCTCACTAAATCCAGACGGCATCGAGATCAAGGAGCACAAAGGCCCGGACGGTATCCCTGTGGATGGCGTGGCGTTCCACCCGTACCTGACGGCGAAGGACCTCGTGGCGATCGTCATTTTCCTGATGGCGTTCTCGGCAGTCGTGTTCTTCGCGCCGGAAATGGGCGGCTACTTCCTCGAGCATGCGAATTTCGAGCCGGCGAATCAGTTGAAGACGCCGGAGCACATCGCGCCGGTCTGGTACTACACGCCGTTCTACGCGATCCTGCGCGCGGTGCCGAGCAAGGGTCTCGGAGCGTTCCTGATGGCAGCGGCGATCATCCTGCTGTTCTTCCTGCCCTGGCTCGACCGCTGCAAGGTCAAGTCGATTCGCTACCGCGGCTGGACATTCAAGGTGGCGCTGACCGCATTCGCTGTGAGCTTCGTTGTTCTCGGTTACCTGGGCCTGCAGCCGGCGGTCGAGCCGTTTGTAACGATCACGCAGATTTTCACCGTTGTGTACTTCTCGTTTTTCGTATTCATGCCGATATACACGCGATTCGAAAAGACCAAGCCCGTGCCGGAACGGGTTACCTGGGACCACTGAGGGAATATGACTATGATTATTTTCCAGGGGCTCGAGAAATTGGTCAGGTCGAAGCTGCAAATCCTGCTGGCAATGCTGTTATTGGTGGTGCCGATGGCGACGTTTGCGGCCGGCGGTTCGGTGCCGTTGCTCGATGCGAACAACGACGTCAGCAACACGAACTCGTTGCAACGCGGTGCCCGTAACTTCGTCAACTATTGCATGGGCTGCCACTCGGCAAAATACGTCCGCTACAACCGTCTGGCTGCCGACCTGAAGATCAGCGAGGATCAGCTCGTAAACAACCTGATGTTTGCCGGTGGCAAACCTCACGACCGCATGGAAATCGCGATGCCGGAAGCCGACGCGACGCGCTGGTTCGGCGCGCCGCCGCCGGACCTTTCGCTGATCGCACGCAGTCGCGGCACGAACTACCTGTTCACGTTTCTCAAGGGTTTCTACCTCGACGATTCGAAACCGACCGGCTTTAACAACATCGTGCTCGAGAGCGCCGCTATGCCGCACGTACTGTGGCAGATGCAGGGCACGCAGCGAGCCGTGTTCGAGGAGCACGAGCACGACGGCGTCGTGACGACGTCGTTCGAGGGGTTCGAGCAGATCGAGCCCGGCTCGATGTCGCCGGACGAGTTCGATCATTTCGTGCGCGACTTGGTCAATTTTCTCGAGTACATCGGCGAGCCGGTGCAGTTGCAGCGCCGCCAGTTAGGTATTTGGGTGCTTATATTCCTGCTTGTATTCGGCTTGTTCGCGTGGGCGCTGAAGCAGGAAATCTGGAAAGACATAAAATAAGTGGCGCCCCGCGCCGCACAGGAGCACCACAGTGATCGTGGAGAATAATTCATGGCCATCTTGGCGACTGGGCGTACAGTTATGACGCTGTTTTCCAGTCCTACCTGCTTTTACAGTCATCGTACGCGACTCGTTCTGGCAGAAAAAAACATCAGCGTCGAAGTCGTGAAGGTCGAGGGACCCGACCTGCCCGAAGACCTGCTCGATCTGAACCCGTATCACAGCGTGCCGACGCTCGTGGATCGCGACCTTGTGCTCTACGACTCGCGCGTGATCATTGAGTACCTCGACGAGCGTTTCCCGCATCCGCCGCTGATGCCCGTCGACCCGGTTACTCGTGCCCAATTCCGGCTCGCGCTATATCGTATCGAGAAGGACTGGTATCAGCTGGCAGATCAGCTCGAGGCGGCGTCGGACAGCAAGCAGCTAGCGCGCACGCGCAAAATGCTGGAGGAGAGCATCGTTGCGAGCAGTGACGTGTTCAGTGCGAAGACGTTCTTCCTGAGCGACGAGTTCTCGCTTGTCGACTGCAGTATTGCGCCGGTGTTGTGGCGCCTGCAAGCCTACGGAATCGATATGCCCGAATCCGCGCAACCGATTCAAAGGTATATGGAGGCAGTATTTTCGCGCCGCTCATTTCAGGAAAGCCTGACCGAGCTCGAGCACGAAATGCGCCAATAGGCGCCGGAGATCTGACGTGAGCGATGAGCAGACACCGCAGCGCCCGTACCTGTATCGCGCGTTGCATGAGTGGATGACGGACAATGGACATACGCCTCACATTGTCGCGAACGCCAGCGACGAGAATACGGTGGTGCCGGCCGACTACATCGATGACGACAGGATAGTGCTGAACGTCAGCTATTCGGCGACGCACAATCTCATGCTCGGCAACGACGCGATTACGTTTCAGGCGCGTTTCGGCGGCAACCCGTTTGAAGTTTATATTCCCGAGCACGCGGTACTCGCCATCTATGCCCGGGAGTCGGGTGAGGGCATGGTGTTTGCGGATCCCGGCGACGCTGACTTGACGGCGGCCGACGGTGACGAGCACGAACACGAGCACGACGAAAACGACGAAGACGATGGCGCTGCGGGCGACAAGCCGGACCGCTCGCATCTGCGCGTCATCAAGTAAGGGGACACTCTGCTCGTTCTCGGCTGCCGAGAACGAGCAGAGTGTCCCCGTCTCACGCCCTCAGCCCGCGCCGTACAGCGCCTGATCGATCGCATCGCACAGGCAGTGAATCACTACCAGGTGAACTTCCTGAATTCGTGCCGTCCGTTCGTGAGGCACGCGAATCTCGACATCTCCCTCTGCCATTGCCGCGCCGATCGGACCGCCGTTACGACCGGTCAACCCGATGACGCGCACGTCGCCGTCGTGTGCCGCATGCACCGCTTCGAGCACGTTCGGGGAATTGCCCGACGTCGAAATCGCCAGCAGGCAATCTCCGGGCCGGCCCAGGGCGCGAACCTGCTTCGAGAAAATCTGCTCATATGCATAATCGTTCGCGATGGAGGTCAGTGTGCTGCTGTCGGTCGTCAGCGCGACCGCCGCCAGGCCCGGGCGTTCCATCTCGAATCGGTTGAGCAATTCGGCGGAGAAGTGTTGCGCGTCGCCCGCCGATCCGCCGTTGCCGCAGGCGAGGACCTTGCCACCGCTACGCAGCGTCGCAGTCATCAGCTGCGCCGCGTCAGCGATGCTGTCGCCGAGTGCGGCCATCGACGCCTGTTTGGCGGCGATGCTCTCCTGAAAATGGCCGAGAATTCTTTGCAGATCCGTCATCGCGGCATCCCTGAGGCTAAGTCACGTCGTCGATTGTAAACGCGCCGCGGATCCAGTTCATATCGGCTCCGCTCAACGCCCCGTGCAGGCCGACGATGTCGAAGCGGACACAGGCATTACGCCAGTGCTGGTGACGCTGCACGAAATGCTCGGTCGCCCGGACGATTCGCTGAAGCTTGGCGCGACTGAGGGTGAGCGTGGGATGCAGTATCGCGGTGTCACGGCGGTAGCGAACCTCGACGATCACCAGAACGCCGGCGTCGAGCATCACGAGATCGATCTCGCCGGCGCGGCAGCGATAGTTCGCTGCGACAAACGTAAGGCCGTGGCGTTCGAGTCTTGTTCGGGCTAGTCGCTCGGCCGCACGGCCGGATTCGAGGTGGCGGGCCACGCGTCTATCGCCCCGGAGTAAGGTCGCGCAAGCGGACTCGCCGTCGCGGGCGCCGGTTGGATAAGCTCGGGGCGACCGCGCTGAATTCGGGCCCAGGCAAGCTGACGAAATATGCGGCCCTCGTCATCGATATATAGCGTTCCGGTCATGCCCTGCAGGTCGGTCGCGCGCAGGCGCGCGTTCGAATACAGCATCGGTATCAGCCGGTACGCGTCGAAGCCGAGTGCGTATAGCCTCGACCTGCGCTGCGCCTGGCCCGGCCAGTGCTTCGCGAGCGTTTCGCGCACGTCGACCGACTGGCCGTCAGGCTCAATGAGCCAGGGCATGTCGGGGAACATGATGCCGTTCAGGTCCGAATTGTTGCGGGAACCCTCCTGGTAGATCGCGGACGTCGAATACGTCGGCACCGCGCCGGCGTAGTGGAAGCGCAGTTGCGGACGGATCAGCTTGCCGGCCTTTTCCGTTGCCGCCAGGAATATTAAATCGATGTCCGACCGTCGTCGCGGCTCGTATTCGAGTGAAATGCCCAGATTCGCCGACAGCCGCTCTTCACGGGCGCGACTCTCGTTGATCAGCAAGAGCTGCTGAATGCCCGCAGAGAAATCGGGGCTGTTCGGATCGTAGAAACGATAGTCGAGCAGTTGGCCCCCGCGCCCCTCAAATTCTTCGATGAAGCTGTTCAGCAGGCGTCGGCCCCAAGCGTTATTGGGCGCGAGCGCCAGCGCGCGTGACTGGCCGAGGAGGGCGGCGCGTTGGGCGATCTGTCGGGCTTCGTCTTCCGGCGACAGCGAGAACTGAAAGAGTTCGCCGTCGACAATAGTTTCGGTCGGCAGGAAATTCAGCGTCAGCGTCGGCGTCGTGACGCCTGCCGCCGCCAGGCGTTGCACGGAATCCTTGAGCAGCGGTCCCACGACGAATCCGGCGCCGTTCGCAATTGCCTTTTGGTAAGCGGCCTCGACGCCGATCGTCGAGACGTCGTAGACGCGGATATCCGGCCGGTCGGGCGCGTCGGCGGCGACGAAATGGGCGGCGAGGAAGCCGTCGCGGACTGCGACGGCGGCCTGCTTTTGCGGCCCGCTCAGCGGCAACAGCAGCGCGACGCGGCTGGGAAATGTCTGCGACGTCGGCAGGTCCGCGACCAGTTCGCGAATCAGCGCGCTGTTTGCCGGATGCCCCGGGAAGCGGTCTTGCCAGTCGAGCAGTTCGCGGCGCATCGCCGCGGGCGTTGTGCGCCGGGTCCAGCCGATTTCGCCGAGGGCAAGCCAGCCGACCAGGGTCGGATCGTCGGCGGCTACCAGATCACCGTCGAGCGAGCGGACGCCCCAGGTGCGGTAGCTCTCCCACAGCAGTCGCTGGTTCTCGGCGATGTCGGCGCGAGTATTCAGCCATACCTCACGCTCGAGCATGGCTATCGTTGCCGCAACGGGTTGGCCCAACCGGAACAGCGCCTGCGAGCGGATCAGCAACACGTTGCTCGCGTCATCCGCCGCGGTCGCTTCCGGCGCGACGTCGAGGTTCGCCAGCGCCCGCGCCGGGTTGCCCATTGCGATCGCGATTTCGGCGGAAACCTGCGCCCACAGCAGCTGGTTGGACTCGTGAATCGGCTGGTTCAGCCGGTTCAGAATCGTGCGCCCGACTTCCGGGGTGCCGGCGAGGTGGCGTTCGCGAGCGGTCAGAATCAGGTACTTCTGGCGTTCGGTCGTACCGGCCTGCTCCGCCATCTGCTGGTACAGGTCCGCTGCAGCCTCATGTCGTCCCTGCCGCGATAGCGATTCAGCCGTGACGACAGGCGTCGGCTTGTCAGGTGGGGGCGGGTCGACGGGCAGCGTCTCGCACGCGGTCAGAGCCAGCGCGAACAACAGTATCGCGCCGATGCGCGCCGCCGATATTTCGTCGCCGGCGCTGTGGCGGCGTAGACTTGCGATCATTGCGTGTTGCTTACCCGAGTATCAATCTGGAGTTTTTGCATTGTCGGACCAACCCGGGACTCTATTCGTCGTCGCGACGCCGATTGGCAACATGGGCGACATTAGTGCCCGCGCCCGGGAAACCCTGGCCAGGGTAGACCTGATCGCTGCCGAGGATACCCGCCGGGCTGGACAATTGCTAACGCGCCTGGGCGTCCGCAACCGCCTCGTTTCCCTGCACGAGCAGAACGAGGACGCGCGCGTCGCCGAAATCGTCGAGGACCTGTATTCGGGGCGTGACGTCGCCTTGATCACCGACGCCGGCACGCCGCTGGTCAGCGATCCGGGCTACCGTCTGTTGGCCGAGCTCCGCCGCCAGAACCTGCCGGTCAGCCCGATACCGGGTTGCTGCGCCGCGATTGCTGCACTGTCGATCGCCGGGCTGCCGAGCGATCGCTTCCTGTTCGAGGGTTTCCTGCCCGCGCGCGGCGCGGCGCGGCGGCGGCGCCTCGCGGAGCTCTCGCACCATTCTGAAACACTGGTCTTTTATGAGTCGGTGCATCGCATCGGCGACGCGCTCGAGGACATGGAGCGGGTACTCGGCGGGGACCGCCCGGCGACGCTTGCGCGGGAGCTGACGAAGCTCCACGAGACCCTTCATCGCGGCACGCTGAGCGGCGTGAAACAGCTGCTGGATGCGGACCCCGGCGGCGGCAAGGGGGAGTTCACGATCGTCGTTGCGGGCGACGCCGAGCCGCCGGATGCGGACCCGGCGGAACTCGAACGCGTGTTGCTGCTGTTGCTGCGTGAGGTCAGCGCGAGCCAGGCTGCGGCGCTGGCGGCCGAAATCACCGGCGCGAGCCGTAAGCTGGCGTATCGACGCGCTCACGAGCTGCGGGACCGGGGAGATCAGGAACCGTAACCCGGCTCGCCTTGTGCAGCGCCTGTGCTAAGGTCGGCGCCGGAGTCGGCCAGGCAATCGCCCGCTCGCAAGAGCGGGAGGAAAGTCCGGGCTCCGGCGGACAGGGTGCCAGGTAACGCCTGGGGGGCGCGAGCCCACGGAAAGTGCCACAGAAAATATACCGCCACGGGCCTCGGCCCGCGGTAAGGGTGAAATGGTGCGGTAAGAGCGCACCGCGCGGGTGGCAACACGCCGCGGCACGGTAAACCCCACCCGGAGCAAGACCAAATAGGGGAGTAGCCGTGCGCCTTCGGGTGCGCGGGCCGCCGTCCGCGCGGACTCCCGGGTAGGTCGCTTGAGGCCGTCGGTGACGGCGGACCAAGATGAATGGTTGCCCTCGACAGAACCCGGCTTATCGGCCGACTCCTTCCCCTCGCTCGCCAGTGTCACTGGCCCCGCCGAACGACCGCGTCACCCAGAGGGCGGGGGGCTTCTCGTCTGACCTGGGCGGGCTGTGCCTGTGGCCGGGAGGTTCTTCCCCGGAATGGCTCGCCTCGCTTCGCTCTCTTTTCTACGAAGGAAACCCCAGACACAGAA
>JBPCXI010000158.1:0-3869 GCA_051008895.1 Gammaproteobacteria bacterium
AGCAGTCCGAACAGTTTGAAGTTGACCCAGACGTCCTCGGGGTAGCGGTAGGCGACGAAGATGTTCGCGGATCCGCAGACCAGGAAGAATGCGACCCACATCATGTTGAGCTGCCGCCACTTGGCAGGCGCCATCTCGATCTGTTCTCCGGCGGCGGCATGCATAAGTCTTTGCACCACGGGCTTGTCACCGATGAACTGGCTGCCGAGAAAGACCAGTCCGAGTAACCAGTTCAGTACCGTCGGTTTCCATTTGAACACCAGGTCGTTCTGCAGGAGCAGGCTGATTCCGCCGAGCCCCACGACCAGGCCGGCGGATGCCAGTAGCATCTTGCTGACGCGGCGGGTCACGAGCCAGGTAACGATCACCTGGAGCGCCATCGCCGCCATGATGACAGCGATCGCCGTCTGAAAATCCGTCAAATAGTAGGCGATGAAGAAGGCGATGACCGGTAACAGGTCGATCAGCGGTTGCATTGATGGCTCGCGTCCGTGGGCTTGTCGTCATGATAACGAATTCGCCCGGGCCGATTTCGCCCGGGCAGATTTCGCCTGGGCCGCATTGGCCTGCGAAGGCCGCTACAATCCGCGCATGGCGCAGCGCTTCGACATACATCCCGACAATCCGCAGCAGCGATTGATCGCACAGGCGGTATACCGGCTGCGCGAAGGCGCGCTCGCCGTGTATCCGACCGATTCCTGCTATGCGATCGGTTGCACGCTCGACAACCAGACTGCCGTGCGCGATATCGCGCGCATCCGCCAGACCGACAAGGATCACAACTTCACGCTGCTGTGTCGTGACCTGGCGGAAATCGCGACGTATGCGAAAGTCGAGAACTGGATATATCGACTGCTGAAGGCGCACACGCCCGGGCCGTATACGTTCATCCTGCCGGCAACCCGTGATGTACCGCGCCGCGTGCAGAACCCGAAACACAAAACAATCGGCATACGCGTGCCGGAACATCCGGTGACCAGCGCGCTGCTTGCCGAGCTCGGTGAGCCGCTGATGAGCTCGACGCTGCTGCTGCCGGATGCCGATTTGCCGCTCAACGATCCCGACGAAATCGTCGCGCGCCTAGACCGCAATGTAGACATCATTGTCGCCAGCGGCAGTTGCGGCGTCGAACCGACGACGGTTGTCGATCTCACCGGCGAATTTCCGCAGCTGATTCGTCGCGGGAAGGGCGACGCGGAAGATTTCGAATAGTCGCGCCACGCCTGCGCGAGGCCCGTATAATGCCGCCGATGGGCAGCACGCAGTTTTCCAATTTCGTTCAAATCATATCGATCGCCGCCATTCCGATCCTGTTTGCGATTACCGTCCACGAAGTCGCGCACGGCTGGATGGCGAAAAACTATGGTGATCGAACGGCCGAGATGCTTGGTCGCCTGACACTGAATCCGATCAAGCACATCGACCCGGTGGGTACCGTGCTCGTGCCGCTGCTGATGGTCTGGATCGGCGGTTTTATTTTCGGCTGGGCGAAGCCGGTACCGGTTTCTCCGCGCAACCTGCGCAACCCGAAACGCGACATGGTGCCGGTCGCACTTGCGGGGCCGGGCGCAAATTTGCTGATGGCGATCATTTGGGCGGCGTTGCTGAAGGGGTTCGAGTTCGCGCAGCCGATGCTCGGCGGCACGGCGTTTTTCTTCATTCAGATGGCTAAAATTGGTATATTTTTCAATATTTTGTTGATGATATTTAATCTTTTGCCTATCCCGCCGCTCGATGGGGGCAGGGTGTTGCGGGGGCTCGTGCCCGAGTCGATCGGACACCGATTGGATGCACTCGAACGCTACGGTCTTATAATAGTCGTCGGGTTAATTGTTGCAGGGTTGTTGAGTCCGGTGATTGCACTAGCGCGACGGCTGAGCGCGATGCTTGGCGCGTTCTGAATTAATGGCACAGAATCCCGATTCGAGTCCGAAGCTGACTGTCGTCAGTCCGGCTCCCAAGGAGCCCGTGTTGTCAGAAGAGACCACCGGCGGAAATCCGTCCCAGGGTGAAATGCCGTTCGCGGTCGTCGACGGCGAGCCCGTCACGCAGCTGCCGCAAGACCTGTACATTCCGCCGTATGCGCTGAAAGTTTTTCTCGAGGCGTTCGAGGGGCCACTGGATCTGCTGCTGTACCTGATTCGCCGCCAGAACCTCGACATCCTCGATATTCCGATCGCCGACATCACCCAGCAGTACGTCGACTACATCGAGATGATGCGTGACCTGCAGCTCGAGCTCGCCGGTGAGTACCTGTTGATGGCCGCGATGCTGGCCGAGATCAAATCGCGCATGCTGCTGCCGCGAAGCGAAGAGCTCGAAGAAGACGAGAACGATCCGCGCGCCGAACTCGTGCGCCGGTTGCAAGAGTACGAGCGCTACAAGCAGGCGGCGGCGGACATCAACGAGCTGCCGCGCATGGAGCGCGACCTGCAACAGGCGTCGGCGGACGTCGTCGAGTTCAAGCGCGATTACAAGCCGCCCGACGTGTCGATGCAGGATTTGCTGGTGGCCTTCAAGGACGTGTTGTCACGCGCCGAGATGTTCGCGCACCTGCACGTGCAGCGCGAGGCGCTGTCCACCCGTCAGCGCATGTCCGAGATTCTTGCGCGGATCACCGACGATCGTTTCACCGAATTCGCCGACCTGTTCGACCCGAACGAGGGACGCATGGGTATCGCCGTCACGTTCATCGCGCTGCTCGAATTGCTGCGCGAGCACGTGATCGAGCTGGTGCAGGCGGAGCCATTCTCGCCTATTCATGTGCGGGCCGCGGCGAGCGCCGCCGAGTCTGGTGACGCAGCCGAGTTCGCCGATGCGCCGGACGGCAACGACAAACCTGACGAATCCGATGAGGGCGCGCCCGGCGCGTCCTGATGATCAACCCAAGACGGGAAAGTACAGATGGACGGTAAGCAGCTCAAGTACGTGATCGAAGCGGCGATGCTGGCGGCGGGCAAGCCGCTGAGCGTGGACAAGCTCCAGAGCCTGTTCGGCGTCAGGGATGCGCCGGCGCGCCAGGACATTCGGGCGGTGATCATGGAGCTACAGGCTGACTACGCCGAACGCGGTATCGAGTTGGTCGAGGTCGGCAGCGGTTTCCGCATTCAGATCAAGACGACTATGACCCATCAGCTCGAGAAACTGTGGGAGGAGCGCCCGCCGCGTTACTCGCGCGCGTTGCTCGAGACGCTCTCGATCATCGCGTACCGACAGCCCGTCACCCGTGGCGAGATTGAGGACATACGCGGCGTGGCGGTCAGCACGAATATCGTGCGCACGCTGTTGGAGCGCAACTGGGTCAAGGTCGTGGGGCATCGCGACGTGCCCGGCAAACCAGCGATGTTCGGTACGACGAAAGAGTTTCTCGATTACTTCGGCTTGAAGAAGCTCGACGACTTGCCGCCGCTGTCCGAGCTCAAGGACTTCGAAAAGCTGAACATTCAGCTCGACCTGCCGGACGGTGAGATGCCGCTCGCCGGTACCGAGAGCGAAGATGAGCCCGGTGCAGATGCTGATTCCCTGGACGATGCCGGTGACGACGCGGTGGACAGTGACGACTCGCTGGCGTTTGGCCCCGAGGAAGATGCCGCTGATGACGCGTCGCTGGACGGCGACAACATTGCTTCGCTGGACGACGCACGCGCCGCTTCTGCCCGCGAAGACGAGATCTTCGACGCCGAAGATGCGGAGGTCGCCGAGCAATCCGCGACGGTCGTGCCACTCAAGCAACCCTGATTCCCGGATCCGGCGCCTCGATGACTTCGGCGCCCCCATGACCCCGGTCCTGGAATGACAGAGCGGCGGAAAAAATGGCTCGCCGGCCAGGGGCTCGGCTCGCGCCGGCAGATGGAGAAATGGATCGACGC
>JBPCXI010000159.1:0-4093 GCA_051008895.1 Gammaproteobacteria bacterium
CTGGCCTTCGCGTTGTTTTATACGGCGCTGGGCATTCCCATCGCCATGCTCGCCGATCGCGCGAACCGCACCTGGATCATGACCATCGCGCTGACCGTGTGGAGCGCCATGACCGCAGTCTGCGGACTTGCCCAGAATTTCTGGCAGATCTTCCTCGCGCGTCTCGGCGTCGGCGTCGGCGAGGCGGGCGGTGTCGCACCGGCCTATTCGTTGATATCGGACTACTTCCCCTCGCACCAGCGCGCCCGCGCGCTCAGTGTGTATTCCTTCGGAATCCCGATCGGCAGCGCACTCGGCATCGTCTTCGGCGGCATTATCGCGTCCAAGATCGACTGGCGCTTCGCGTTTTTCGCCGTGGGATTCGCGGGCATCCTGATCGCGCCGATCTTCAAGTTATCCGTGATGGAACCCGTACGTGGCCAGTTCGACCCCAGTTACGCCAAAGCCTCGCCGGCGTCACTGCGCGAGATCGTGTCGAAGCTGAGTCACAAGCCCAGTTTCTGGCTGATCTCGCTCGGAGCCGCGTGCTCGTCGATGATGGGCTATGGCCTGTTCTTCTGGCTGCCGTCGTTCTTCGTGCGCAGTTACGGCCTGTCCTTGCTCGATGCCTCGTTGTTCTTCGGCGCGATCCTGCTGATCGGCGGTCTCTCCGGCACCTGGCTCGGCGGCTCGCTCGCAGACCGCTTCGGCGCGGACAATCGTCGCGCCTATGTCGTCATTCCCGCGATAGCATTCATCGCCACAGTGCCGCTGTACATCATGGCCGTGCTGTCGCCAAACCTCGTCGTGGTGTTCTTCGCGATGCTCATTCCTAATGCGCTGGGACTGGCCTGGCTCGGTCCTGTGCTCTCTGCGATACAACACGTCGTGCCGCCGAACATGCGGGCGACGGCGTCCGCTATTTTTCTTTTCATCAACAACCTGATCGGCATCGGCGCCGGGACCGCGGCGCTGGGCTTGATCTCCGACAACCTTCAGGACCGATACGGCGACGACTCCCTGCGCTACGCGATCCTGGCCGGTACGAGCTTCTACGTCCTGGCGGCCATCTTTTTCCTGCTGAGTTCGCGCTGGCTGAACGAGGACTGGGAGGGGTAGCGCATGGCGACCAAGCAGGTCCACGCCGGCAAGACAGCTTTGGTAACGGGCTCGACGAGCGGCATCGGTCTCGGCATCGCCAAAGCGCTTGCGGGTACCGGCACGAACGTCATCGTTAACGGGCTCGGCAGCCAGAACGACATCGACAATGCCGTTGCCGAAGTGTCGGCGGCCGCGTCGGGCGAGGTCGCATTTATTCGGGCCGACCTCAGCGACCCGACCGAGACGACCCGCATGATGGCCGAGGCGATCGACAAGTTCTCGGCCGTCGATATTCTCGTCAACAACGCGGGCATCCAGCACGTGGCGCCTGTTCACGAGTTTCCCGTCGAAATGTGGGACCAGATCATCGCGATCAACCTGTCGTCGTCATTCCATACGATTCGCGCCGCGACGCCTGGCATGCTCGAGAATGGCTGGGGACGTATCGTCAACGTCGCTTCGGTGCACGCGCTCGTTGCCTCACCCTATAAGGCGGCCTATGTATCCGCGAAACACGGCATCGCGGGGCTAACCAAGACCGTGGCGCTGGAACTCGCGACGCACAACATCACCGTCAACGCAATTTGCCCGGGCTATGTGAAGACGCCGCTGGTAACGGGGCAGGTTGCGGACACGGCGAAAGTACGCGGTATCACCGAGGAAGAGGTGGTGCGCGACGTGATGCTCGGTGCGCAGCCGACGAAGAAGCTCGTCACGATCGAGCAGGTTGCCGACCTCACTGTGTTCCTTTGCTCGGACGCGGCGGACGGCATCACGGGCAGCATGCTGCCCGTCGACGGGGGCTGGTCGGCGCAGTAACACCTAATTCAAACAACGGAGAAATATTGTCATGGAGTTGAAGGGCAAGACGATTGCTATTACCGGTGGTGGCCGAGGTTTGGGCGCCGCGATGTCCGCGCGCCTCGCAGCACAGGGCTGCCAGCTCGCGCTGATCGATGTCGACTCGGCCGCGCTCGATGAGACGGCGGCAACGTGCCGTGAGGCCGGCGCGCCCGAGGTTGCGACGTTCGTCACGAACATTGCGAAGGAAGTCGAGGTCGAGGAGACGTTCGCCGCGATCGGCGAGCAATTCGGCGCGCTACACGGCCTGGTCAACAATGCTGGCATCACGCGCGACGCGCTGACACTCAAGTACCGCGACGGCGAACTCGTCTCGAAGATGACGCTCGAACAGTGGCAGGCCGTTATCGACGTCAACCTGACGGGCGTATTCCTGTGCGGGCGCGAAGCTGCGACGCAGATGATCGAGCTCGGGTGCCAGGGCTGCATCATCAACATCTCGTCGATCTCGCGTGTGGGCAACATGGGCCAGCTCAATTACTCGGCCACGAAGGCCGGTGTGCAGTCGATGGCCGTCGTCTGGGCCAAGGAGTTCGCGCGCTACGGATTGCGCGCGGCGGCAATCGCGCCCGGGTTCATCGGCACGGAGATGGTGATGTCGATGAAGCCCGAAGCGCGCGAGAAGCTGACGTCAGGCATACCGCTACGCCGCATCGGCGACCCCGATGAGATCGCGCACGCCGTGCAGTTCATCCTCGAGAATGACTACGTCAGCGGCCGCTGCTTCGAAATCGACGGGGCGTTGCGGTTATAGGCTACTGCGAGCGCTCGCAGCCCGCCGTGCAGGCAACAGTGTACGGATATGTTTCGAAGCTGAATTAGCCCATCGAAGTTTCTATTCATACCTCAGCGCGAGCACCGGTCTCGCCGTTGCTGCCCGGCTGGCCTGCAGCGAAATAGTCACCCAGGCGGCAGCCAATGCAGCAAGTGCCGCGGCAACAAACAACCATGCCCAGTCGCCGAATGGCACTCTGTACACGAAGCGGGTCAACCACTGGTTCATGAAGTAGTACGCCACGGGCCAGGCGATCACGTTGGCCAGCAAAACGAGCTTCGTGAAATCGGACGTCAGCAACCACACGATGTCCTTCACCGACGCGCCCATGACCTTGCGGATACCGATTTCCTTCGTGCGTCGCTCCGTCGTGAACGAGGCAAGGCCAAACAGTCCGAGCGTCGCCACGAATATCGCAAACGCGGAGAACACAGCAAACATTTGCGCCTGGCGCTGCTCGGATCGATACAGGGCATTGAATCGGTCGTCGAGGAATTCCCAGAATACGGGTTCGCCCGGCAACAGCCTGTTCCACACAGATTCGAAGTGAGTGATCGCATCCCGGTGATCGCCCGGGGCCAGCTTCACAGAAACACGGCGGCCGTAGTGAGGATCCGGTTCCTCGTAGATGGTTGACTTGATTTCGTTGTGCAGCGAGGAGAAATGTATGTCCGGGATGACGCCGACAACTTCTCTATCAACGAATAGGGTGAAATCACGATTTCGCGGCGAGCGAATCACCTTTCCAACGGCTTCGTCCGGTGACCAACCGAAACGGCGTGCTGCTGACACATTAAGGACAGCGGCGGCCTTGACCACCGGGTTCTCCTCCGTCGGTTCCGGTATTCGCATTTCATTCTGTCTGAACGACCGGCCTGCGAGAATCTCGACGTCGTAGTGATCGAACCATTGATAGTCAACCTTGATATTCGAAATGCCTCGGAAATTCTCTCTGACGGCCTGCTCGCCTTCCGCGATGTAACCCTGGCCGTCGTTGTTCTGCATACTCGGCACACGGGATGAATAGACGGCGGACAGGATATCGGGATGCGATTCGAGCTCCGCCTTCATCGGTTCGTAGAGTTCCCACAGATCGCTGAAGTACGGCAGACTCGTGATGAGATTTCTGGACCGGTCAAAACCGAGATCGACATTTCGTGCATAGTTCATCTGCGCCATGACGACGCCCGTCGCGATCAGGAGTGCTATCGAAGTCGCGAACTGGAAAACCACCAGGCTTTTTCTCAGTAACGCGGAGCTGGAGCCGGACGCGGAACCCTTCAGAACTTCGGCAGGCTTGAATTTCGAGAGATAGAAAGCAGGATAACTGCCTGCGAACAGCCCTACGATAATCACGCCGGCAATTAGTGTCGCGAG
>JBPCXI010000160.1:0-24047 GCA_051008895.1 Gammaproteobacteria bacterium
TGCGACCTTGCCCATCGTACCGGCCGTGGCGAGCGACGAACCGCAGATCGCACCGAACGCGCCGCAGCCTCCGACCGCGGCCATCGCGACGCCGCCCCGCCGATGGCCGAGGAACGCGTTCGCCGCATCGAACAGGTTGCGGCCGAGGCCGGAGCGCGCGGCGAGTTGTCCCATCAGCAGGAACAGCGGTATTACCGAGAAGTTGTAGGAGGCGAAGCGCCAGTAAGCGCCGGTTTTCATGTAGTCGAGCAACGGGTCGATGCCGGATAGCACCACGTAGCCGCCCATGCCGACGGTCAGCATCGCAACCGCGACCGGGATGCGCAGCACCAGCAACGCGGTCAGTGCGCTCAGGCCGAGCAATGCAATCGCTATCGGTTCCATCGCCGTTAGCCCGCCTCGTCCGCGCCGCGCAGATCGCGCGCTGCCGTGTAAATGCAGCACGCAGCCAGCAACGCGAACGATGCGACTGCGAACGGGTATGCCCACCACAGTGGCAAACCGATGATCACCGTGATGTCGCGGTCGCGAACCGCGTCGACGAGGCCGAGCGTCATGCGCCACGCAAACACCGCCGAGATCACGGCGCAGATCAGCCCGCCAGCCGCGTCGAGCACGCCGCCGAGGCGCGGCCAGGAGCGCCCGATGAAAAGGTCGACCCTGATGTAGTCGCGGTTGAGTTGGCCGTACGGCAGGCACAGGAAAGCGGCGACGCCGGTGCCGAATGCGACGAGCTCGAAGTCGCCCGGGATCGGCAGCGACAACAGCGTGCGGCCCAGCACGCTGACGACCGTGAGCGTCGCCAGTGCGCAGAAAATCAGGCCGCCGACAATGGCGAGTAGCGACGCGGCCCGGTGCAGCAGGGGGCCGATCGATGAGGCATTCATTTTGTATTGTTCCGTGCGGCCATTGGCCGTGAATGCGCGGCGATCAACTCGCGCGCCTCTGCCAGGATCGCGTCTCCGTCCAGGCCGCGTGCGCGCATCGTCGCGATCCATCTGTCGGTGACCGTCGAGTCGAGCAGGGCGCGCAACGCGATCGATTCGTCGCGCGGCAGCCGGCTCACTTCACCGGATTCGCGCGCGAGCTCGATGCCGGGCCGTTCGTTATCCATCCAGACCGATGCGAGCCAGCCCGCGATGTTGTGGCCCGAGTTATCGTCGATCACTGCGCGCAGGTCCGGCGGCAGCGATTCGTAGGCGTCGTGATTCATCGCGAGCATGAATACCTGGGTATTGAAACGATCGCTTCCGGGAAGATCGAGCACGACGTGATGATCGACGAGTTCGTTGACGCGCAGTGAGCCGACGACCTCGAACGGAATCATCGCGCCGTCAACGACGCCCTTTGACAACAGTTCGGGAATCTTCGACGCCGGCGTGCCGATCGGAGTTGCCCCCAGCGCCTCGACGATCCAGCCGCCGATGCGGCTCGGTATTCTGATCTTTAATCCCGCCAGGTCGTCAACAGTCGTGATCGGTACTTTCGAGTGCAGCGCCTGTCCGGCATGCACGAACGCGGCGATAATCCTGTAATCGCGAAACTCGCCGGGGTGTCGGTCGACGAAATCCATGATCGCGCGGTTCATGACGTCCGGGTGCGCCATTAGCGTCGGTAACTCGAACACCTCGAGCGACGGAAAACGCCCGGGTGTATAGCTGGTCAGGGTCCAGACGATATCGACCACACCGTCGCGCACCTGGTTCAGTAGCGCCGGCGACTGCCCGCCGAGCTGCATGGCGGGATAGATGTCGATGTCGATACGGTCGCCGGACTCGGCCTCGACCTTGTCGACCCACGGCTCGATCATGGCCCAATGCGCCGGTGCGACGGGCGGCAGCATATGATGAAACCTGAGCTGGGCTTCGGCGGCCCATGTGGGGCAGGTCCACACGGCGGCCAGCAGCAGGATTGAGATGCGATTTGGCATGCGGCCCCTGTGGAAAACCCTCGAGTCCGCCACCATTATATTGGCAATGCCGGATTCCGGGATCATGCATTGCCCGATCGGGCAAACCCGCACGGCGGGCTGGTGGCATGATCGATAGAGTGATTCGATAGACTGACCGTATGTCCGAAGAAACCTGGGCCATTATTCCGGTAAAGGATTTCGCGCGAGCGAAGACGAGGTTGTCAGGCGTGCTGATGCCGGCGCAGTGCGCCGCGCTGGCGCGCGTGATGGCCACGGACGTGCTGCGCGCGCTGACGCGCGCGCCGTCGCTGGACGGCGTCGTCGTTATGGGCGAGGGCGCGGAGCAGGCCGAACTGGCCGCTCGCTTCGGTTGCGAGTTCGCGCCTGACGACCCCGCGCTGGAACTGAGCGGCAACCTCGCCAGAGCTTCGCGGCGCCTCGCCGCGCGCGGGGTCAGGACGCTGCTGGTCGTGCCCGCCGATCTGCCCGCGCTGCGTGCTGACGACGTCGAGCGGCTCCTCTCCGGCGCTGGCAACGTTGACGTGACGATCGCGCGCGCCGCGCGCGATGGCGGCACCAACGCTCTGTGTGTGTCGTCGCCCGACGCGATCGAGTTCTGCTTCGGTGTCGATAGCGCGCGGCGTCACGCCGAGGCCGCAACTGCGGCCGGGTTGACCGCGCACATCGTTGACGATCCGGCGTTTCGCAACGACATCGACGTGCCGGAAGATTTGCGCGCGTTCTGCAATCGCGCGCCCGACTGCGAGTCGCTGCGCGCTCTGACCGAATTCGGCTGGACGGAACTGCCGGATCGCGACGCGCTGCTACGCGTCGGCCGCGATGAAACCCTCGACGCTCTGATGTCATCCGCGGCCGCGCTGCGCGACCGCGGCTTTGGCGACGTCGTGACGTACTCACCGAAAGTCTTCATACCGCTGACGGAGCTCTGCCGGGACGTCTGCCACTACTGTACGTACGCGAAGACGCCGCGCCGGGTCGGCAGCGCATTCCTGAGTCCGGAGCGAGTGCTTGAAATCGCCCGGGCCGGCCTCGACGCCGGCTGTCGCGAGGCCTTGTTCACGCTCGGCGACAAGCCCGAGTTGCGCTATCGTGCCGCGCGTGACGCGCTCGAGCGAATGGGCTACGCGACGACGCTCGATTATCTCGCTGCCATGGCCGAACTCGTGCGCCGCGAGACCGGTCTTTTGCCGCATCTGAACGCCGGCATCATGACGCCGGAGGACTACCGTCGATTACGCGCCGTCGCGCCGTCGATGGGCCTGATGCTCGAGTCGGCATCGCCGCGGCTCGCGGAGCGGGGCGGTCCGCATTTCGGTTCACCGGACAAGCGGCCCGAAGTTCGGATTGAGTCAATTCGCGCGGCGGGCGAGGCGGCCGTGCCGTTTACGACCGGGATCCTGATCGGCATCGGTGAGACCCGCGCGGAGCGCATCGACAGCCTGCTCGCGATTCGTGGATTGCACGAGCAGCACGGCCATATCCAGGAAATCATCGTGCAGAACTTCGTGCCGAAGCCCGGCACGAAAATGGCCGACGCGCCGGCGCCGGACCGCGAGGAATTGTTGTGGACGATCGCGATTGCGCGTCGTGTGTTCGGGCCGCACATGAGTATTCAAGCGCCGCCGAACCTGAATGCGGACCAACCCGAGCAGCTGATTCACGCCGGCATCAACGACTGGGGCGGTGTGTCGCCGGTCACGCCGGACCACGTAAATCCGGAATCGCCGTGGCCGCACCTCGATGCGCTGCGATCTGCGACCGCAAGCGCGAGCAAGCAGCTGGCACCGCGGCTGACTGTGTATCCACGCTACGTGCATGCGCGCGACCGGTGGGTCGATGCAAGTCTGCGCAGCGCGGTGCTCGCGCATGCCGATGCCGAAGGTCTCGCGCGCGACGACGGCCAGTCGCCACTGCGGAGCGGCGACGACTGGGCGGTCGGCGCTGGCGTATCGCCGCCGTGGCGACTCGCCGATGTTCCGATCACCAAGGGTTGGTCGAATCCGTCTCTGGCGTCGACGCTCGCGCGCGCCCGCTCGGGCGAATCGCTGGCGGTCGACGATATCGGTCGGTTGTTCGCCGCGCGCGGCGACGACTTTGTCGAAGTATGCGATGCGGCGGATGAACTGCGCAGGCAAACGGTCGGCGACGACGTCACCTATGTCGTCAACCGGAACATTAATTACACCAACGTGTGTTTCTACAAGTGCAAGTTCTGTGCGTTCTCGAAAGGCAAGACCGACGAGCATTTGCGGGGCGCGCCGTACGTCGTCGACCTCGACGAGATCGCGCGGCGAACGGCGGAAGCGTGGCAGCGCGGCGGCACCGAGGTGTGCCTGCAGGGCGGGATACATCCGTCGTTTACCGGGCGCACCTATCTCGACATCTGCCGTGCAGCGAAGGAGGCGGCGCCGGGCATTCACGTACATGCATTCTCCCCGCTCGAGGTGACGCACGGCGCGGCGACTCTCGGCCTGTCGATCGAGCAGTTCCTGCGCCGGCTCAAGGCCGCCGGCCTCGGCACGCTGCCCGGCACGGCCGCCGAGATACTCGACGATGAAGTGCGACGATTCATCTGTCCGGACAAGTTGACGGCACGCGAGTGGCTCGACGTTATCGGCACCGCGCATCGAGTCGGTCTGCAGACGACGTCGACGATCATGTTCGGACACATGGAGCGTATCGACCACTGGGCTCGCCATCTGCTGGCGCTGCGCGAATTGCAGCAGCGGACCGGCGGAATTACCGAGTTCGTCCCGTTGCCGTATGTGCACATGGAAGCGCCGATGCATCGCCGCGGTTTCTCGCGACCCGGGCCGACCTATCGCGAGGCGATCCTGATGCACGCGGTCGCGCGCCTCGCATTGCATCCGCTGATCGACAACATCCAGGTGTCGTGGGTCAAGCTGGGACCGGAAGGCGTCGCCGATTGCCTGCGCGCCGGCGTTAACGACCTCGGCGGCACGCTGATGAACGAATCAATATCACGTGCGGCGGGCGCCAGCTTCGGCCAGGAATTGCCGCCGCAGGACATGAACGCGCTTATTCTCGCAGCCGGGCGCACGCCGCGTCAGCGGACGACGCTGTATGGCGAGCCGCCGGTCGTGCAGGTCGTCGCGTCGGGCGAGGCGCTGCCGCTGGCCACGGTGGTGAATCGCGACGCGCGAGATTTCTCCTTTTCAGCGCCGCCCGTCGCGACCGGAGACCCGCGCGTCGCGCTGAGTCCCTGGTAGGCGTCGCCTAGATTTCGTCGCAGGCGTGGATCGACACGATGCCGGCGAAACGTTCGTCGCGCAACGCGTGCCATTGCCGTCGCGCTTCCCCCGCCGCCTTGACGCCGTGCTGGTCCTGCTGCGGGCCACGCGTCGGCAGTTTCTCCCAGACACTGCGACAACCCTCGACCTCGAGCTCGATGGTCTCGCCGGTATCCAGCGCGCGAATTCGGTCCTGCAGGGCGGCGTTGCCGTAGATATCGCCGACCCAGAGCGCGTAATCACGGACCTGTACGAAACTCATCGAATCTGCCTCGGCCTGCCGACAAGTCCCGATCGTAGCCAATCGCGCGAGCCGGGCGCTTGGCCCCGCGCGCACCGTACTTGTTGAATCCGGACGGCGGTGAGCCGAGTGTGTTGCCCGGGCGCCACAAATGGCTGCCGCGTCGCCGTCGCCCGCCGATTCGGCCAAACACGGCCGCTGGCGCGATTTGGACAAATGTTTTTCCGCGTATCGCAATTCCATCGCGGCTGGCTTGTTGTAGTTTCGCTTGTGTACACTCGGCCTACTGCACCAGCGACAATCAGGGGGATTCTGTATGTCCAGCCAGCGCATCGCCCTGCGGCACTTCAGCCGCAGAGCCATCACCACGGTCGTGACCGGAGTATTCAGCGCACTGCTGACGCTGCCGGCGCCGGCCGCCATCCTCGACGAAATGCAGGTCACCGCACAGAAGCGCGAACAAGACATCCAGGATGTCGGTATCTCGGTCAGCGCCTTCAGCGGCGATCAGATGCGGGTGCTCGGTATCGAGGACAGCTTCGACATCGCGATGTTCGTTCCGAACGTGAACATCAGCGGCAACCTCGCGGGACAGAACACGCAGTTCTCGATTCGCGGCGTGACGCAAAACGACTTCAACGACATCATCGAGGCGCCGGTCGCGGTGTATCTCGACGAGGGCTATATCCCGATTGCCCAGGGCCAGACGTTCGCCGTCTACGACATCGAGCGCGTCGAAGTTCTGAAGGGGCCGCAGAGTACGCTGTTCGGGCGCAATGCGACGGGCGGCGTCGTGCAGTACCTCTCGCGCCAGCCGAACATGGAAGAGTTCGAGGGCTATGTCGACGGCATGGTCGGCCAGTACGATACGGACGGCGATCCGAACTATTCGCGCATCACGGCCGCGCTCAGCGGGCCGTTCGGCAGTAACTTCGCCGGGCGCATTGCCGGCATGTATTACAAGACCGACGGTTATCTGAAGAACCTGTATCGTGGCACCGACGCGCAAGCACAGCGCTTCGGGCAGGGCACGATCGAGGGCCCGGTCGACAACAGCTTCGCGTCAAACGCGCCCGGCCCGGATGCCGGCGCCGATCTCGGTGAGACCGAGACGTCAGCGCTCCGCGGCATTCTGCAGTGGGAGCCCAGCGACAGCCTGCGCTTCACGCTGTCCGGCAACTATGCCGCGTCCGACGTCGCGACCGGTCCGTACCAGTCGAAGCCTACGGCCGCCGTGTACGGTGGCAACGCGCCGAGTTCCAACGGCTTCTACCCGGAATCCGCCGGCGAGCTCGTCAACGTGATCGACCAGCCGTTGAACAGCAGCAACCGTAGCTTCTGTTCCGACGGTTCCGACTGCGGCTCCGACCAGGACAACGACGGCGTGCTCGACAACTTCTTCGGTGCACCGGGGTCCGGCGCTATCGACCTGACCCGCGTCAACAACATGTTCCAGCCGACCAACGGCGGCGACTTCTTCGGCTACCGTGATCCGGACGGCGAGGACTGGACCTTTTCCGGCGACTTCGCGTTCGGTGACAGCGGCGATACGGAGACGACCGGCGCGCAGCTGCGGGTCGAGTGGGACTTTGGTAACGATCTGACGCTGACGTCGATCACCGATTTCAAGAACTTCGAGAAGCTGCTGTTCATCGACGTCGACTCGGCGCCGGTCAACCAGTCTGCAAACTATGCGGGCGTCGACGCGGACAGCCTGACGCAGGAGTTTCGCATCGACGGCGGCACGGATCGGCTGAACTGGGTCGCGGGCTTTTACTATCTGTACATCGACTCGACGTCGGTAAATGGTCTTAAGTTCCCGGCGCAGAGCGTCGTCGTCGCGGGCGGTGGCGGCGCGCTGGGCGGCACGCCGTTCGACCTTGGTTCCGACGCGCAGCTCGAGACCAACTCGTACTCTCTGTTCGGCCAGGCCGACTACGAGCTCGTCGACAAGGTGACGCTGATCGGTGGCATTCGCGTGATCCGTGAGGAGAAGGACTACTGGTTCCAGCAGGGTATCTATGCGTCGCAGAGCGCGCGCACCGTGCACCAGGGCGCGCCGATCGTCATCGGCCCCGACATGGGCATGGCGTTCACGTCGAGCCCCAGCGACACGCTGTGGGCCGGCAAGCTGCAGGTCGATTACCGGCCGAACGACGACTGGCTGCTGTATGCCGGCATCAACCGCGGCGTGAAGGCTGGCAGTTTCAACGCGCAGCTGGCCGGCGGGCTGCCGACGCCGGTGTCGGCGATCCCGTACGACGACGAGACGCTGCACAGCTTCGAGACCGGGTTCAAGTCGACCTGGGCCGGCGGCACGACGCGGTTTAACGGTACGTTCTTCTACTATGACTACAAGGACTACCAGGCATTTCTGTTCTCGGGCGTCAGCGGCATCGTGATCAACGCGGATGCCGAGACCTACGGCTTCGAGTTCGAGGTCCAGTCCTCGCCGATCGACGGGCTCGACCTGCTGCTCAGCGCTGGCTGGTTCGACTCGACGGTCGAAAACGTGCCGCTGCGAGCGGAGATTCCGAGCGACGGCGGCGCGCCTTGTACTTCAGCAAGTCCTGTGATCTGCCGCGACGTCAAGCCGGTCTATGCGCCGGAGACGCAGATCGCCGGTCTCGCGCGCTACGAGTGGGGCGTCGGTCGCGGCATGATGAACATCCAGGGCGATTTCACCTGGTCGGATGAAGCGTTCTACAACCTGCGTAACTTCGACGCGGACAAGTTCGACAGCTACACGCTGGTGAATGCGATCATCGGCTGGACCAGCCCGGAGGAGGCGTGGAACGTCAGCCTCGCCGGTCGCAACCTGACCGACGAGTTCGCCGGCATCCAGGGCTTCGACCTCGCTACGCTGTGCGGTTGTAACGAAGTATCGTTCCGCCAGCCGCGCCGCGTCGAGCTGGGAATCCAGTTCTCGTTCTGACGGGCGACCTGCGTCACAAATCGACGCCCCGCCGTGCGAACGGCGGGGCGTTTGCTTTTTCGGTCCGGCAACATTCTTGTATCATTAACGGACTCAAATCCGGCGCCGCCGGTCGGCGCCTGCAAAGGGAGCGGTGCGGCATGGGTCTATTCGACATGAGTCCTCTCGACCTGATCACCAAGGTCACGGACTTCTCGCAGAAGTCGCTGGAAAACACGCTGGGCACGATCAAGGAAGTGCACCAGACCATCGTCGAAATTCCGATCGACGTTGCCCGGGAGCTCGGTCTGCCGGAAGACAAATCCGCTGCGCTCAAGGAGACTCATCGACGGGTGCTTGATCGTGTGCATGAAGGCGTCTGCGATGCTTGCGGGCAAGTGAACCAGTACATCGTCGAGCAGGCGAAAGCCGTCAACGACCTTGCCGACTACAGTCGCAAGAACGCCGAGCCCAACGTCCTAGAGCTTGCAAAGCGCGACAAACCGCACGATCGCCGGATGAACTAGCGGCGCGGAGTACAGCGCGCGGCCCGGCGGCCCTTTACCAGTGCGCCCTGACGGTGCAAGTATGCTTACTCGAAGGTTGTTGCGGGCATAAGTTCAACGCGGACCGGGTTTGTACTCTAGAACGCTGCTCATGGGCACCGCAATTGATGAAAAAGGGGGGCGATCGCGATGGGTCAGATTATTGTATTTTCCAAAAGCCAGTGCCCGCACTGTATCGAAGCCAAAGGGCTGCTCACGGGCCTGGATATTCCGTTTACCGAGATCGATATCGGCGCCGACATTAAGGACAGCATGCTGATGTCGCTCGTTAGTCAGCGACACACGGTCCCGCAGATCTTTTTCAATGACGAGCACATCGGCGGCGCGGACGACCTGAAGAGCCTCGGTCGTGACAATATCCAGGACCGGGCGCGACAGGCGCTCGATGCTGCGGAACGACCCGCCTTCCTGTCTACCGCTTACACACAGGAACAACTCGAGGCCGCAATCATTCCGATCAAGGATGTGCTCGAGCCGCACCAGCCCGCGGACCCGACTGCACTGCCGGAATACAATGCGGTACGAATCTGGTATCGCGCGATGTTCGGGTTCCTGTGCAACCTGTACGACCAGATGTCTCTTGCGCCGGAGCCGATGGCGCTGTTCATCGGCGCGCTGAGTTCGATGATGTCGCTGGTCGCGAAACAGACCGGGCAGCACTTCGGCATGAGTTGCCTGGCTACCGCGAATGCCGCGAACTGCTCCTACTGTTCGGCTCACGGAGCTGACCTGTCAATGAAGTACGCGGGGCAGGCGCCGGAAAATATCCAGGCGCTGTTCGATTTCCTGCAGGGCCAAAAGGCCCTGGAAGACCTGCCCTTCGAAGACCGAGTCAAGGCGATTGTGAACTTGTCGGCCCGCATGACCACGCAGGATATCCGGCGCGAGGATCTGGAGCAGGCCCGGGGTGCCGTGGGCATCGACAATCTGCAGGAACTGGTCCATAGCGTGGGCAGTATGGGCTGCATCATGGGCTTCCTGAACCGTTTCAACGACCTCGTGGGCGTTGAGATCGAGGCGTCGATCAAAGAGACCGTCGACCAGTCCGCGCTGGCTGCCCAATGGGATTGGGGTACTCACGATACAGCCGACCACGCCAACAGGTACGATTACCGAGACCAGGACCAGGGGCTTGACGGGCCACCGAGCCCCGAGCAATTCAGCGAACAGGTCCGCTCGGTGCTGGTCGAAGTTTTCGATGAGCTTGCGCCGATGCACGAGAAGTACGCCGCCTTCGACCAACGGCTGCTGCCGGCCTGGGTCGGCACCTTCCCGGAGGCGCACGCGATACGGTCCGTCGGTGCACTTTACCAGGCGGCTTTTAACGCCGGCGTGCTGGCGCCGCAGACCAAGCATCTGGCCGCCTACGTGCTGGCGCGCGCTACCAACCATCCGGTCATGGCCGAGGACGAGCGGCGTATAGCGCGACTCGTGAGCGAAGACGCGGAACAACTCGAACGCAAACTAGCAGAAGCGGACGCGTATGCCGCCGGCGCGGATCTGGCCGTGGACACCGTCCTGTCATCGTCCGAGATCGCCTCGTTGAAGCTGGCACGCGTATCGCAGAGTTTCCCGCACGAAGTCCGCGGGGAGCTAGTCTTGGAACTGGCTCGCGAACTAACGCCCGTGCAGATCGTGGAACTCATCGTCGCGCTGTCCGTCGCGGGAATGGGCCAGCGCTGGGCGAACGTTAATCAGGCGTACGCAGAGTACGCATTCGGTTAATCGAGAGCGGTGGTGTAAAGCGCCGCTAACAGTGTATAGATGAATTGTTATTCCGGGAGAATAGGCGTAAACAGTGGCTTCACCACCCCGGCTTCCGGGTTGTAGTTCAGGAAGGCATCTTCAAATACTTTGTAAGCGTGACTGCGGATCACTTCTGTTTGACCGACGTGTTTCCATTTCGGGTATACCTTGCGAGCCATGATTTCTGCCGACTGTTCGACATAGTTTCCCCAGAACACACCGGCTGTAAGGCCGGAACCGTGCTTACCAACAGCATCCCCAATCGCCGACCCTGATGCCCAGGTGGGAGCGATTTCCGTCACATAGGCATCGTATAGGTCGCCCAAGTAGGCGAAAGTTTTTTCGATATCCTTTTTGTAGCCAATATTGCCATGTGCAAGATTGGCGAATTTCCAATCCTCGCCGAGGACATGCCGGAGAAAATCGATCCAGCCAGTCATATTATATGAAGAACTGACGTATGCCAGAGGTGCGCGTCCAGGATAGTTGAAATCCGCGTACATGATGACCCCATCCGGGGTAAGAATATAACTGTCGGCGGCGCTATGAGCGGCAACAATGGGCGTACCCATAATGAACTCGAAGTCTTCGAACAAAAATTTGCTGCGTCCGTCTGCTACGATTTCGGTTGGCGGGGCAACGTTGTTCTGATGGGCTTTGATTTCTCGGGCAGCACTGGCGCTGGCAATGATCCGAAGGTCCGTTCCTGTGGCTTTCAGTGCCTTCTTGACGCGAATAGATCCGCCTACATGGTCTGTATGCATATGTGTATACACGAGAGCTTTAATGGGCAGGTCAGTAAAGCTCTTGATCGCTGCAAACATATCCTCAGGTACAACGGTATTCGATGCATCAATAATGAGAACACCTTTGTCACCCACAAAAACGGTGCTGGCAAAGGCGTTGCAAATCATAAAGTAGGAACGATCGGTCAGCCGCTGCACATACCAATGACCGGGCTTGCCAAAATCAGGAACAGCAACACGTTGGCCGGGTTTTAGTTTTTCGGTTGTACTCGGCTCAACGTATTTTTCGTCTGGTGCGCTCCAGGGGTTTACCAGATTGGCCGGCTCAATATGTTGTTCTACAAATTCCGCAGCAACCAGAGAATGAGAAGGTAAGAGGCAAACGACGGCAGCGGATGTCAATATTTTCGGGAGTCTATTCTTCACGAGTAGCGGCCCCGTACGGTTGAAATAAAGGGCCGCCGGGCGAGCGCCCGGCGGCCATAGTGACGGTCGATCCGTCGGCCTAGCGGCCGGTCTTGCGCATGTTCTGCACGTTGAACAGCATCGGGTTGGTGTCTTCCTTGTTGATCAGGCTCTTGAACTGCAGCGTCGTGCAGTGATCGGCCTGCTCGTCCATGAACACGGCGCAGTCATCGATCGCGACGCCGGCACCCTTATTTGCGGCGAGGTGATGGTCCGAGTGCGCCTTGCAGATTGGGAACCACTTCCACGGATCGCCTTTCTTGTCGAAGACCTGTACCACCGGGAAGGTCATCGTCTCGGCGTCGATGTAGAACACGCGCTTGCTCAGCGGATGGTTCTTGTCCTTCGGCCGTCCCTCGACGACGTAGGTCTTGCGTAACTGCCATTTGACCTGCGGGTAGCAATTGCCGCGGCCGCCCATCGCGATGAACTGGAAACCGTCCGGGTCATTCTTCGGCTCGGAATCCAGCGTCGACTCTTCGTGCTTCACGTATGGCGCCAGGATGTTCTTCGTGCCGATGTACTTCCAGGTGTAGTCGGAAATCCGGCCGTTATAGCCCTCGAAGTCCTCGATCATCGCGTCGGAGCCGAGGAACGCGTCGGTAATCTGTCCGACCGCGAGGCGCCGAACGCGGCGCTGGAAACCAACATACAGCCAGCCGTCGTCGCGCTTCAGGTCGTCCTCGTAGCGCTGGATCAACAACTGCGTGTTGGCGAGATCGAACGGCTCGAGTACCGTGCCGTAGATCGAACGGAAGATCTGACCGGGGTTCGGCTCGATGTCCGGTTTCGGGTCGAACACGGTGCGATGCTTCCAGTTGAGGAATCGCCAGTGGAAGCGGATCTGCCGCTCGGTCTTGCCCGTCTTGCCGTTGCGGAAGGTCCAGTAAAACGGCTTGATCGTCTCGCTGTCGCCGGCGTTGAAGCCGCGCTGGAAATTCCAGATCAGCTTCAGCCCGGCTTCCGGATCGTTGGCGTCCGGCTCCTGCGGAAATGGCCGTCCCGCGACGAAATTAACGAGCGTACCTTCCGGCGACAGCGACACACCGTCGGCGTTGGCCTTGGTGGCAGCGACGTAGTTCGCGTGGGTCGGCAGCGAGAACGTCGGGCCCGTCTGGAGTTCGACCCAGCCGTTCTTGACGTAGCGGAACAGGAACTCGTCGAGGATATCCTGATACTGATCGACGTTGCCCTGGTTGATCACGACGCCGGGCTCGTAGCCGTCTGCCGTCGGTGTCCAGTTCGCATACGGGTTGAACGCGTTCTGGATCACGTCGTCGGAAATCTCGGCGCCGGCTACCGTAGCCGCCAGCCCAGCGAGAGTGCTTATCAATAGTTTTCTCATCTTCAAAATCCTCCGTCAGAACTGGTAGCGTACCGTGAGCTGGAACTCGTCCTCATTATGCGCCGCGCCGATCGGGCCTGCGCGGAAGCGGCCGAGCGGCTCGAAGCCCTGCACGCCAAGGCTGCTGAATGAGACGCCGCATTGGGGTGCGCCTGCCATAGCTAGCGGTGGGGCACAGGTGGCCGGTGGAAAGATATTGGCCGCGCGATTATCGTCGGCTATCCACTCGTCCGCGCCGCTGGACCATTTCAGGTTGAAAGCGGCGCGCCAGACCCAGTTGTTGCTGGGCTTGAACTCCAGCGAGATGCCGGCCACTCCGGCCTTGGCTTCGGTGTCGTATGCCGTCAGCAGTTGCGGCGTCAGCCGGTCGTTCATGTAATTGCCCTGGAACAGCAGCGTCAGGAAGATGTTGTCTTCCCATTCCATCATGCCGACCGGGGCCAGGGTCGGGATCGACGGCAGTGTGTCGGACCGGACGACGTTCATCATCGCGGTCTCATGGTCCAGCAGGTGCTGGCCGAAGATCTGTGCCGAAATCAGGAACGCGCGCGTCTTGTTCAGCCAGGGGATGAACGTCGGGCGGTCGAAGCCGAATACCCAGCGGAAAACATCGGACTGTGAGAACAGTTCCTCACGGAGCGTGTTCGCGAACTCCTCATCCTGCGTATACGACATTTCGATCCGCATCGACGTCTTGGCCCACTCGGAGTACCAATCCGTCGAGCCGCCGAACATCAGCAGTCGTGGAAAGTCGATGTCGAACCCGAAATTGTACGGATAACTTATCGATCCATCGTTGGTCGCGATCGGATTATTCTCATCACCGGTCGGGCACGGCGTGTTCGGCGGGCAGAACGGATTCGTGACCGGAATAACGCCGCGCAATGACGGGAACTGCGAGCTGTAGTACAGCACGTTCAGCGAGAAGCCGACGCCCTTGAACACGCCCTCGATGCGGGCGCCGATGTCATCGCGATTGGGCAGGTTCACGTTGCGAATGCCGATGGATCCGGCCGGGAAGTCGACTGCGGTCCCGGTCGCCGGGAAGTTGCCGACGGTGCAGCCGGTCTGCCAGCAATTGGCCAACGCGCGGAACAGATTGCCGGCGCCGAGGATCGCGTAGGGCGTGCCGCCCTGGCCGAGCACATGAGGCCGCGCTTCTTCGAATTTCCACAGTGCCTGGATATTGAAGTCCTCGAACCACTTCGTCGTGCCGAAGCGGTACTCGGCGTTCAGGATGCCCTGCGGGATACGCTGGTCCTCGAATTCCGTGTACAGGTTCTGGATCGAGAAATCCATCGGGTTGACGACGTCGAGCACGCGAAACAGGTCCGTGCGGCCCCAGACGACCTGCTGACGGCCAATGCGCATCGCGAGTTCGTGGCGACCCTGGTTCAGCGGGATTGCGAGGTCGAGGTACAGCTCGCGGATGAAATCCAGGTCGTCATTGAACTCGCGGAAGCGTAGCTCATCGAGGTCCTTGTCCATGTAGTCCTTGAGGCAGCCGCGACTGTCGACGTCGCATGGCCGGACCGGCGTTGCGAGTATCGTGCCGCCGTCCTGGTAGTTGTAGATGTCTTCGGCCGCGAAGCGGAGCCCGTTGTTCGGGTTGCCCGGCGACATGATCGTGCCCCCGGTCGCGGGGAGCGGTATCGCGCCATTCGCGCCTACCGCGGCCGGCCCGAACATGCCGGCGTAGACCGGATTCGTCGTCGGGGCGAACGGTGCCATGCCGCCATTCAGTGCTGCGAAGAGTGCCGGGTTGCCGGGTGCCTGGTAGGAGCGCGGGCCGCCGGCATTCTTGCCCCACTTGGTATCCTTGATGTCGAACGCGGAATCATAGCTCGCGCGCAGAGTCCCGCTCAGCGACACTTCAGAGAAGAAGCTTTTAGGCCGCCACGCCTTGCTGAACTCGAGTTGGCCCGTGATCGTGCCTTTGGTCAGGCCCACGTCCTTACGCGTGAACGCTTCGGCCTGGACGAAGCCGCGTGCGGTCAGCGTCCCGTCGCGCGATGTGTATTCCGCGTGCGCCGGCGCCAGGAACATGGCGAGCAGAAATACCGTCAGCGTTCCGAGCCATCGTCCCGGAATACTCGTTGTGGTTGCTTGCATCGTTCTTCTCCCTCTCCCGAAAACCCTGTCGTTCCGTTCGTCCGCGCGATCGAATCAGGCCACTGCCTCGTGGCTCGCTGCTTCGATGTCATCGGACACGGTTTTGGCCTGCATGATGAACGCGGGCCGGAATCTGAGTATCCACGCCGGCACGAGAAACATCGCCGCAAGCGCGTTCAGTATCAGCATCACGATCAGCAGCAGCGCGGCGTCCGCCTGGAACCGCAGATCCGAGATGAAGACCCACATGATCACACCGCCGATCAGCGTGATCGCGGTGAATCCGATCGCGACGCCCGTCGTCGCGATCGCTTCTGCGACGGCGGAGTGAATATTGCCGAGACGCTCCATCTCGGCGCGAATGCGGTCCATGATATAGATCGAATAATCGATGCCGACGCCGATGCCGACTGCGATGATCGGTACCGTGTTCACGTTGATGCCGATGCCACTGATGCCCATATAGGCATACGTCAGGGTCGTCGCGAACGACATCGCGAGCATCATCAGCCAGCCGGCATGCAGCGACCAGTAGAACGCGGTGACGAAGACGAGTATCAGTAACAGCACGAGTGGTATCACGATCAGGTTCGTTTCGTACGCGGCCTCGTTGATCGCCGCCGTCACGCCTATCAACCCGCCTGCGAGCCTGACGTCGAGTCCCTCGACCTGCGCCGCAGCCGAGTTCTTCCAGTCCTTGATCATGTGGATGGCACGCCGGATCGTCTCGCCGCGATGATCCTTGTAGTAGAACACCAGGTTCGCCAGGCGTTCTTCCGGGTCGATGTATTCGAGCAGCGCGCCCGGCACCGGGCTCGACATCATGTACATGAACATCAACCCGCCGCTCTCACGCGGATCGTCCGGGATGATCATCCAGCGCGGATCGTCGTAGTGCGTGATGCGATTCACCGCCATCACGAGGTCCGGTATGCCTTTTGCGCCGCCCATGTCCGGGTCGGACAGCATGTAGGCCTCGAGTCCGCCGAGCGCCTGCAGCACTTCGCGGCGCTTGATGCCGCCCGGCTCTTCGGTCTGTGCGACGATGTAGAGTTCCTCGGACCCCGGGAACGCATTGTTGATCGCGGTCGATGATACGTTGTAATCGTGATCGGGATACAGCAACGGCGTTCCGGGTTCCGCCTCGCCAATCTGTACCCACGACGCAAAGTATCCGCCGACGACGTAAGACATGACCGCGATCGTCAGGATGATCGTGACCCCCGTCCTGGTCGTGAACGCGCCGGCGGCCTTCGGCAGCATGTTGCGCAGCACGTTGTGTTTCAGGTCGACCTTGGACGGGTGCGGCAGCAGCTCGAGCATGACCGGGATCGCGATCAGCACTGTGAAGATGACGGACAGCGCCCACAGCGACGCATAGATCGCGAGCTTGTCGTTGATCGGTACGGAGCCGAGCGAGATCAGCAGCAGGCCGATCGCGTCGGAGATGACGCCGAGGGAACCGGGTCGAAACAGGCTCTCGAACGCCGACCGAGCCGCTTTCGGACCGTCCTGCAGCCGCGCGCGTTCGTGGTAGAAGCGCTCGACCAGCTGGATGCCGTGCGACATTGCGCGTGCGGAGATCAGGAACGGGATGACCATCATTAACGGATCGAGGTTGTAGCCGAGCAGCGCGAGCGTGCCGAGTCCCCAGATGCTCGTCAGCACGATGCCGATCATCGGCAGCAGGATGCCGTAGGCGCGGCGGAAGTAGAGCGTCAACAGCACGAACATGATCAGGATCGTGTACAGGAAAATCTGCACGACCTGGTCGACGTAGGTCGATACCCAGCCGACCAGCACCGGGTTCCCGGTCGCGTGGATGCTGACGCCGGTGGCCGCCTCGATTTCGCGCAGCTCTTTTAGCTGCAGGAACACCTTCTCGTAGTCGAGCTGACCCTCGTTCAGCGTGCCGCGAATCAGTGCGGACCTGAGATCCGGTGAGACCAGCAGGCCGAACACGCGCGGATTGGCGACGACGTCGGCACGCATCTGTGCGAGTTCTTCATCGGTGAAGCTCTCGATCGACGGGTCGAAGTGCGGCGCCGACTCGACGTTGCCTTCGGGGCTCAACCAGACCTTGCGAGTCGTTCGATGCGTGAGACTGGTGACGAGGTTGTGATTGATGCCGTAAAGCGAGTCGACGCCCTGCGTCAGTCGATGGATTCGCTGCAGGGTCTCGTTCGTGAAAATCGTCCCCTCATCAACTTCGACCGACAGGATGATGTTATTCGCGCCGCCGAACACATCGCGGATCTCGTTATGCAGCTGAATATAGGGGTGTTCCTGCGGCAGCAGATCGGCGAAGTCGGATGCGATCTGTACGCTCGGTATCTGGAATGCGAAAAATGCCGTAATCGCCAGAATCACGCCGAGCGTTGCCTTCGGCGCCGCAAAAATGACCCTGTCGATCTTGTGCAGTTGTGCGGTGAACTTATTCATTTTCCAGGCGCGCCGCTTCCGTCAGGTCTCGACGACCAAAAGCGCGCCGGCACCGCCGGCCACGAGCACGCGATCGTCGCGCAGCGGCAGCAACCCGCGCAGGTAAAAACGTATCGGCTGCCCGTGATCGACACGCGTCCAGGTGTCGGCTTGCGATGAGGTCAGCAGCGTGCCGAAGCCGCCGACGATGAACAGCTCTGTGTCGTTCGTCGCGATACCGTACAGCGGTGCGGTCGTGCCGCTTTCCTGTCGTGCCCAGGTCTGTGCGCCGTCTTCGGTCGCCCAGATCGTGCCGTTGAGGCCGACGATCCAGCCCGTCGTCGAATCCTGAAAATGCGCCGCCTGCGGGTAGAATTCGTCCGGTAGCGGGGCCAGGAACTCCCAGGTGTCGCCGCCGTCCTGCGTACGCACGATATCGCCGAATTCGCCGGTCATGAATCCGATGTCGTCGTCGACGAACTGAATTGACGTGAAATGCAGGTCCTCGTCCATGCTCGACTCGGTCCAGCTCGCACCGTCGTCGGCACTCTTCCAGATCGTGCTGAAACTGCCGACGACCCAGATATTGCCGCGTGGATCACAGGTTATTGCCTGTACGGCCTCGAACGTGTCGAGCGGCAGCATGTTCCAGTTCTGGGCATCGGCATCGGCGATCCAGATTTGCCGCTCGGCCGCCAGCGAGACGAATCGATCATCGGCGCAGGTCGTGATGTCGAGCAGGAAGGGCGCGCCGGCAAGTTGCGCGCGCTGCCATGTAGAGCCGTCATCGTTTGATGTGAGCACAACACCAGCGTTGCCGACGACGACGATGGTTTTGCCATTGCCGGCCGCTGCCTGAAACAGGTCAAAACGCTGCGTTGTTGCTTCGCGTTGCGCCTCGACGTGATCGAGAACGAGCGGTGCTTCGCAACCGGTTGTCAGCAGCGCCGCCACCAGTGTCACAATTACGGCGACTGCGAAACTTCTGCTGCGGCAATTCCTGAACATTTTTTCCCCCGGGCGAAACGAATCCGTTTCGCATCGACGCCGCGCCTGAGCTCTTTGCGTGAATGCGTTCTAATGTCCATAACCGTCGTTCGAGAGTCAATAATGGCTTGTCCCTATTTCCCCAAATGGCATGACGATGTGCCTGAATTGCAACGTTGCCCAAGTTGTGTTTCCGCAATTGCAGGATCCATTGCCGGAACTGCATTGTCCGTTCGAACGGCGCCGACGAATCGTCCGGTAGCCCGCGCGAGCAAAGGGTTTGATCGTCGTTGATTCTGTCAAGGGCACTGCTCGATCCGCCGAGCGGGAAGCGAGGGTGCGCGATAGCATCTATTGCATGGTTGGACGCGTTCTAAGTCATGCGTGAGATTCGCTCAGTCTGCATCGTCGGTGCGGGTGCGATCGGCAGCCTGTTCGCGGGCCACCTCGGTGCGATTATCGACGCGAGCGTGCTGGCGCGGCGTGAAGAGCATGCGGCACGACTCAACCGGGAAGGGCTGAAGATCAGCGGCAAATCAGAGTTGCAAGCGAAGATCCGCGCGAGCACTAATCCGGCGGAACTCTGCGACCCCGACCTCGTGATAATCGCGACCAAGGCGACGGCAGTCGAGGCGAGTGCGAAAACGCTGGCGGGTCATTTCCCGAACGCGACGGTCATGACCGTGCAGAACGGGCTTGGGTGCGAAGACGTCGTGCGGCAATTCGGCGATTGGCCAATCATCTCGTCGATCACGTTCATGAGCGGTGTGCGCCACTCGGACGTTCATGTCGAGTACGAACTCGATACCGAGACCTGGATGGGGCCATGGAATGGCCCGGGCGGCGCGAGCTGGGAGACGACGCAGCAGGCTGCCGAGTTGATCAATCGCTCGGGCCTGAAGGCGAAAGCGTTCGAGGACGTGCGGCCGGCACAGTGGTCGAAGCTGCTGTTCAACTCGAGCGTCAACAGTATCGGTGCGGTGACGGATTTACCGCACGTCGGTAACTTCGCCGCGACCGACGAACTGGTTGACCTCGGCAATCTCGTACACGCGATGATGGACGAGGGTAAGCAGGTCGCCGCGGCGCAGGGCTTTGAACTGTACGAGGATCCTTGGGAGATGAACGTGCAGGCCGTCAACCACGGTAGCACCGGAGACGAAGACTACGCGCACGTGTTCTCGATGCTCGACGACGTGCGCAGCGAACGGCCGACCGAGGTCGACTGGCTGACGGGCGCGGTCGTGCGTGAAGGTCGGCGATTGGGTATCCCGGTGCCGATACACGAGACGATGTATCGTCTCGTCAAGGCTCGGGAACTGAGCTGGAACCACGGAAAACCGCAGTAAAGAAAACCTTGGTAAAGAAGGGTAGGGGTACATGAGAGTTTGTATTGTTGGCTGCGGCGCGATAGGCGGTCTGTTCGCCGCGCACCTGGCGAAACTGGATGACGTCGAGGTCTGGGCGTATGACCTCGACCAGGCGCACGTCGACGCCATCAATGAGAGCGGCCTGCGGCTGTCGGGCGAAAGCGACGTGCTGTCGCGGCCGCGTGCGACCAGCGATGCCGCGGAGATACCGCCGTGCGATTTCGGCATCGTCGCGACGAAATCGCTGCACACGCGGCCGGCGATTCAGGCGACTGCCGGTGCTTTCGAAGACGGCGCCGTATGCACGGTACAGAACGGTGTCGGCAACGAGGAGATCATCGCGGAGTACGTACCGCGCGTTATTCGTGGCACGACGTTTCCGGCCGGCCGCATCCTCGAGCCCGGACACGTGCAGCAGGATACCGGCGGCAAAACCTGGATGGGACCGTTCGAGCCCAAGTCCGCGAGCATGGCGGAAATCGAACAGCTCGCCGGCCGCCTGACCGAGTCGGGTATGGAGACGCTGGCGATGGAAGACTCGCGCGGCGCGCAATGGACCAAGCTGATCTTCAATTCGGCGACGAATCCGATTGGTGCGCTGACCGGCCTGCCGCATGGCGTTGCGTGCGACCAGCCGAACGTACGCAAGCTGATGTCGGGCCTCGTCGCCGAAGGGGTCGCCGTTGCCGAAGCGCTCGGCATCGTGCTCGACAGCGACCCGGACGAGCTGATCGATCACGCGCGCGAAGTTGCGTATGAACATAAGGCCAGCATGTTGCAGGACGTGTTGGGGCGCCGCGCGACGGAGGTCGCCGCGCTGAACGGCGGTATCGTGCAATTCGGCGAGCAGACCGGTGTGCCGACCCCTCTGCACCAGGCGATCTGGGCGCTGATCGATGGCGTGGAACATTCCTGGACTCGCAGTAACTAAGCCGAGAATTATTATGAGTAGCAACAACAGTTTTCAGCCGAGCCGCCAGGAAATTGATCGCAGGTATGCCAACACGCGCGCGGCAATGGCGGCGGCGGGCATCGATGCGCTGATCGTTAGCGGCAGCGAATACACCGGCTTTGAGGGCGCGGTGCGCTACATGTGCGGCTTTCACATCCTGCATCGCTATGCCTACGTCATCGTGCCGATGGATGGCGATCCGGTCGCCGTGTTCCCGAAAGAGGCGACCTGGGTCGGGGATCACTCGGCCGTGTTCGTCGACGAGCAAGTCAAGGTGCCGCACTGTGGCGAGTGGATAGCCGATTACTGCAAGGGCAAAGGCTGGAAGCGGATCGGCGTCTACGGTCTGGACTACATCATTCCCGTGCGCGACTACCAGGCGCTCGTCGACGCGGACCTGTCGGTCGTCGGTTTCGACGTCGAGTTCGATTACTCGCGCGCGCAAAAGAGCGAAGAAGAACTCGCGTCGATACGACACTCAATGGCCGTCAACAAGGCCGGCGTGCTGGCGGTCGTCCAGGCCTATCGCGAGGGCCGGACCGAAGCCGAGCTGATGGGCGCGGCGGAGAACACGTTCGCGTCGCTTGGCACCGCACGCAACACGATGGACATGGTGCTGATGGGCCCGAACGGTTCGCTGCTGCCGCAGATGGTGTTCGCGGATTCCGAGCGCAAGGTCGCCGATAGCGACGGCATGCTGTACGGCCTCGAGGTCACCGGCACCGGCGGCCATTGGGTCGAGTTTTCGCGCATGCTCGCGCCGCAGGGACTCAGTGCCGACACGCAGAAGCTGATGGACGCGTATGCCGAGTTTCATGAACTCGCCAAGGAGCACATGAAGGTCGGCGCGTCGGCTGAAGACGTGCACCGCAAGTGCGTGAAGCCGTTCGAGGGCAAGGGCTGGCGCATGGGCCACGTGTGTGGTCATTCGATCGGTATGACGATGATCGAGCACCCGCGTATCGGCGAAGGCTCCGAGTTTGCGCTGGTCGAAAACATGGTCTGCTCGATGCATCCGCACGTGATGACCGAAGACCTCAAGTCGAGCCTCTATTTTCAGGAGACCTTCCGCGTGACGCCGTCAGGCGGAGAGCCGCTGTCCGGCATCCCGGTCAAATATTACCGGGGTGGTGAGGACAGTTTGTAGCGCAACGAATTCAGAATTCGGAAAGACATAAGTCAGGAGAACAAGCGATGAGTGGTACGCAACCGAACATAGGCGTGATCTTTAAATCATACGAGCCGATGTCGTCAATTCAGGCCTACGCCAGGCAAACCGAGGAATCCGGTTGCACGGGTGGTTTCTGGATCGCCGAGGCGTATCACTGGTTCCGCAAGTACGGGCATGAGGCGCGCGGTTGTTTTACTGCGCTCGCGGCTGCGACGATGGCGACGAAGAAGATCCCGATTGGCCTCGGTATCACGTCGCCGTACATGCGTCATCCGACCGTGCAGGCTTCGGAATGTAATGGGATCGACGAGCTGTCCGACGGTCGTTTCATCATGGGTCTCGGCGCGGGCAAGGTCGGCACCGAATATCTCGACCTCGACATGAAGAAATTTTCGCCGGTGAAGACGCACCGCGAGTCGATCGACATGATCCGCGGCATCGCGAGCGGCGAGGCCTTCAAATATGACGGTGAACTGTTCCGTTGTGACATGCCGGCGATCGATCGCAAGGGCCGCGGCCTGCGCACCGAGATCCCGGTCTACGTCGGCGCGACCGGCCCGTTCATGCAAAAACTCGCGGGCAAGATTTCGGACGGGCTGCTGCTGCCCGGACTCACGTCGGCCGGTTTCACGACCTACGCGCGCGAGAATTGCTGGGCCGGTGCCGAGACGGTCGGGCGTCAGCTGCCGAGCGACTTTCCGGTCGGCGGCGTGATCCTGGCCGCGTGTTCGAAAGACGGCAAGAAGGCCAAGGACGCGACGCGCAGCTACACGGCCACGTACGTGATCAACAAGCTGCGTAATATCAAGAACGACGTGATCCTGAGTACGTCCGGCTTCCCGGACGAGACCTGGGCGCCGTTCCGTGCGGCGATCGAGGCCGGGACCGAAGACAATGTCACGCACCTCGTCAGTGACGAAATCCAGCGCGCGTTCAACGTGATCTCCGGCACGCCGGAAGAGTGCCTGGAAATCACCCAGGAACTCGTCGACGCGGGCCTGAACCTGCCGTTGCTCGAAGTCGTCGGGGCGAGTGAAGCCGATAACCTGGAGACCATTCGCCTGTTCGGCGACGAGGTCTTGCCGCAACTGAAGCCGGGGCTGTAAGCGATGCGATTAGCGACATTCAGAATCGACAACGGCGCGAAACGCACGGTTGGCGCTTTCGTCAATGAACATTACGTCGACTTCCATGGGTTGACCGACGGCGCGTTGCCCGCCGACATGCTCGCGTTTCTCGAGTTGGGTGATGCCGGCATGGCGCAGGCCAGGGAGATCGTGCAGCGTCTCGGCGACGTTACCGCCGACCAGCCGCACGTGTATGCCGCGAGCGACATCGTGCTCGAAGCGCCGGTGCCGCGCCCGGGCAAAATCATTCACACCGCATGTAACTTCGATGCGCATCTTGCAGAACTGACCGGCTGGGATCAGCCGGAGTGGCAGTCGCACAACTGGGGCGAGTTTCACTTCGAGCACCCGACCGGTTTTCTCGAGGCGCCGTCGTCGGTCGTGGCGACCGGAGCGAAGGTTGCAGTACCGCACTTCACGCGCGAGCTCGACTACGAGATCGAGATCGGCATCATCATCGGCAAAGCCGCGTTTCGTGTGCCGGTCGCCGACGCGATGAGCTACGTCGCCGGCTACACGATCTTCAACGACCTGTCGGCGCGCGACATCCAGGCGCGAGAACACTCAAACAAGGTCGTGATGCTCGGCAAGAGCTTCGATGGCTCGTGCCCGTTCGGCCCGCATCTCGTGACGCCGGATGAACTGTCCGATCCGCATCAACTGCCGATGACGCTCAGGGTCAACGGCGACGTGCGGCAGG
>JBPCXI010000161.1:0-17885 GCA_051008895.1 Gammaproteobacteria bacterium
CCTCAGAATCCGCAGGCGCGTCCGGTTCGGCTGACTCGGCCGACTCGGCTGCCTCGGCGGCGGCGGCCTCTTCTGCCGCTGCCGTCGCTCGTTTTGCGCTCGGATCGGCTTTGATGACTGCGCTGGCCGCCCCGCGAGCCTTGCGGGCACTGCCGCGCTTTGGCTTCTGTTCGGCTGGCCGCCCTTCCGCGTCGAGCTCGACGAATTCGTCCTCGCCGATCGGCAGCGCGGGCAGCGACTCCTTGCCGAGCAGAACCGCATCGGCGATACCGGTCGCATAAAGCTGCGCCGCCCGCATGGCATCGTCATTGCCAGGAATGACGTAATCGACATCATCCGGGGCACAATTGGTATCGACGACACCCACGACCGGCACCCCGAGGATCCTGGCTTCGTGTACCGCAATCTTCTCGTGGCCGACGTCGATGACGAAGACCGCGTCCGGCAGTGAGCCCATGTCCTTGATCCCGCCGAGCGTGCGCTCGAGCTTGGCCTTCTCGCGGTTCAGGCCGAGAACTTCCTTCTTGGTCAGTCGCTCGAAGGTGCCGTCGCTGTCCATCTCCTCGATTTCATCGAGGCGCTTGATCGACTGCTTGATCGTCTTGAAATTCGTCAGCATGCCGCCCAGCCAGCGATGGCTGACGAACGGCATTCCGCAGCGCTCCGCCTGCGCGCGCACAGCGGCACCGGCCGAACGCTTGGTGCCGACGAACAGAATCTTGCCGCGATTGGCGACCAGGGATTCGACAAACCGGCACGCGTCGCGAAACAGCGGCACGGTTTGCTCAAGATTAATAATGTGAATATTGTTGCGGGCGCCAAAAATATAGGGCGCCATTTTCGGATTCCAGTACCGGGTCTGGTGGCCAAAATGCACACCAGCCTCCAGCATGTTCCGCATGCTGATATCTGTCATGTCGAGCTCCGTCGGGTTAAGCCTCCATGTACCCCATCCGACAACCGGAATTGTGAGTTCCGGCACCCAGTCGCACGTGTCGGTACATGTGTGGATTTCGTTGCCTCGAAGGCGCGCGCTTTATACCATACCCATGCCCCGGCAACAACGCGCCGCGGCCGCTCCCCGCCCGTGGCTAATACGACGACAGCAAGGATCTGTAGTGCTGAAACCGCAACACCAGACGATCACGATCAAAACACCTGCAGAGCAGGACCAGATGCGAACCGCCGGCCACCTCGCCGCGGACGTGCTCGACATGATCGGGGAGCACGTCGCGCCCGGCGTATCGACCGACGAACTTGACAAAATATGTCACGAATACATCGTCGGCGTGCAAGACGCTATTCCGGCCCCGCTGAACTATCGGGGGTTCCCCAAATCGATCTGCACATCGGTAAACCACGTTGTCTGCCACGGCATTCCGAGTGACAAGCGCCTGAAAAACGGCGATATCGTCAATATCGACATCACCGTCATCAAGGACGGCATGCACGGCGACACGAGCCGCATGTTCCACGTCGGCAAGCCCAGCGTGAAGGGACAGCGCGTCGCCCAGGTTTCGTTTGACGCAATGTGGCAGGGCATCCGGCAGGTGCGCCCGGGGGCCCACCTCGGCGATATCGGGCATGTGATCCAGACGCACGTCGAAGCGCAGCGCTGTGCGGTCGTCCGTGAGTACTGCGGCCACGGCATCGGCCGGATATTTCACGAAGACCCGCAGGTTCTGCACTACGGCAAGCCGGGCACCGGCGTCGAGATCCGCGCAGGGATGACGTTCACGATCGAGCCGATGGTCAATCTCGGCAAGCGGCACGTGCGCCTGCTGCCGGACGGCTGGACCGTGGTAACGAAGGACCATTCCCTGTCGGCGCAATGGGAGCACACCATTTTGTGCACCGCCGACGGTTTCGAAGTGCTGACGCTCGGAGCCGAGGACCGCACCTGATGCCGGCGTCCGCGGAACCCGCGACGATCGAAGACACCCTGGCGCAGCCCGTCGACGACCTTCGCCTTGCCGCCCAGGTTATGGACGGCGACCTGGAGCACGTCGACTGGGATCGGACCGAGGGCCTCGCTGCGGAACCCGGCCTCGACTTCACCGGCCTCCGCCACGTCGTCGCTTGCGGCACCGCGGCACTGACCCGCCGCTTCGTCAACGGGGCGACCGCGGGCGACCTCGTGCGCGACCGGGCACGGCTCGTCGATATCGTCGTGCTGGCCGCCTGGAGACTGAAGGTCGGCGATCAACTCGCCGCATCAGCACTGATCGCGGTCGGTGGCTACGGGCGCGGCGAACTCCATCCGCACTCGGACGTCGATCTGTTGATTCTGCTCGCGGACGGTAGCCACGCGGACGCCGAAGAACCGCTGTCGGATTTCCTGACGCTGTTATGGGACGTCGGCCTGGAGATCGGCCACAGCACACGCACCGTCGAGGAATGCGGCCGCGAAGGCCACGACGACGTAACGGTCGTCACTAACCTGATGGAGTCGCGCCTGCTCATCGGCCCGCAGGCTCTGTTCGACGACATGCAACGCAGAATCGCGCCGGACAGCATCTGGTCGGCACGCAGCTTCTTCGAGGCCAAGCTGCGAGAACAGCAGGCACGGCATGCACGCTATGACGACACGGGTTACAACCTGGAACCGAACGTCAAGGGCAGTCCGGGCGGCCTGCGCGACATCCAGACTATTGTCTGGGTGACCAAGCGGCATTTCGGCACGGATCGGCTCAATGAGCTGGTCGAACACGCGTTTCTGACCCCCGGACAGCTGCGCCTGCTGCAACAGGGGCGCGAGTTCCTGTGGCGTATCCGCTTCGCGCTGCACACGCTGACCGGTCGCCGCGAAGACCGATTGCTGTTCGACTACCAGACCAAGATCGCGACGTTGTTCGGTTACAAGGACGCCTCGTACATGCTCGCGGTGGAACAGCTCATGCAGCGTTACTACCGCACGGTCATGGACCTTGCCCGGCTGAACGAGATGCTGCTGCAACTGTTCCAGGAAGCGATCCTGATGAATCCGGACGTCGACACGGAGATGCTGAACCCACGCTTCGGCGTGAAGAACGGCTTCCTTAAGGTCCGATCCGCCGAGGTGTTCGACGAGGAACCGTCGGCGTTGCTCGAGCTATTCGTGCTGCTGCAGCAGAACCCGGCGATCCGTGGCGTCAGCGCGACGACGATCACAGGGGTGCGCCGCGCGCTGCACCTGATCGACGACGAGTTCAGGCAGGATCCGCGCAATCACGAATTGTTCCTGACGCTGCTGAGGGCGCCCGAGGGCGTGACTCACGAACTGCGGCGCATGAACCTGTACGGCGTGCTCGGGCGCTACATACCTGCTTTTGGCCGCATCGTCGGCCGAATGCAATACGACTTGTTCCACGCGTATACGGTCGACGCACACACACTGTTCGTCGTCAGCAATCTGCGGCGGTTCGCGCTGTCGCGATTCGATCACGAGTTTCCGCTCTGCTCGATGCTGATGCAGGAACTCCCGAAGCCGGAGCTTGTCTACCTCGCCGGCCTGTTCCATGACATCGCGAAGGGTCGCGGGGGCGACCACTCCGAGCTCGGCGCGGTCGATGCGGAATCGTTTTGTCTCGAACACGGCCTGAGCCGTTACGACGCCCGTCTCGTCGCCTGGCTCGTGCGCAATCATCTGACGCTGTCATTGACCGCACAGAAGAAAGATATCGGCGACTCTGAAGTGATTCGCGAGTTTGCTGAAGTCGTCGGCGACGAAGCTCATCTCGACTACCTGTACCTTTTGACCGTCGCCGACGTGCGCGCGACGAATCCGGCACTGTGGAATTCCTGGCGCGAGCAATTGTTCGAAGGCCTGTACCGGCTCACGAAACAGGGGCTGCGACGAGGCCTCGAAAAGC
This sequence comes from Gammaproteobacteria bacterium, assembly GCA_051008895.1. Lineage (GTDB taxonomy): Bacteria > Pseudomonadota > Gammaproteobacteria > Steroidobacterales > SMWD01. The sequence continues at coordinate 3,852 of JBPCXI010000161.1, forward strand.
CGATCGACAAGGACGAACTGGTTCAGCAGCGCCAGCGCGAAGCGCGCCAGCACCTGCGGCAGGCAGATGTCGACGCGGCGCTGATCGAGTCCACCTGGAAGAATTTCACCGACGAGTACTTCCTGCGCTGCAGACCGGAGGAAATCGCGTCCCACACGCAGCTGTTTGCCGCCGCCGACGAAGATTCCCAGGTCTTGATTGACATGATGAAGCAGGCGTTCCATGGCGGCACTGCAATATTCGTGTTCACGCCGCAGGAATATCACACGTTTGCCGTCGCCACCGCGGTGCTTGACGAGCTGGGGCTGAATATCGCCGACGCGCGGATCGTTGCCTTGCACCACAACTGGAGCCTGGCAACGTTCGTCGTGCTGGAGCAGACCGGCGAGACCATCATCGATCACGCCCGGCTGGACGAAATCCGCCGTCGCCTGACCGTCTCTCTGGCGACCGCAGTTCAGGAACCGGTGGCAATTACTCGCAGGGCGCCGCGCCAGGTCCGCATGTTTGCGACGGAAACCCACGTCGCATTCGCCGAAGACGAGGCGAACGGCCGCACGATTATGGAACTGACGGCGGGCGACCGCCCCGGCCTGCTGAGCGAAGTCGGCCAGGTGCTGCGCGACCTGCACATCGTTATTCAGACGGCCAAGGTTCTGACCGTCGGCGAACGCGCGGAAGATGTCTTCTACGTAACGAATGCCGATGGCGCCGCACTAACCTCCTCGCAACGCGACGAATTGCGCCGCGCGTTGATCGATGCGCTCGCGGATTCCGGCGCCGCGTCGGAATCGACGCGCAGCGGCACGGATAATCTATAATCCCTGTCCCTTCGCCGCGCGGCCATACCGCCGTTGCGTCGCGACTCGGCCGACGGAACCCGTGAATCATGGAAAAGCTCAAAAACGTCATCGAAACCGCGTTTGACGAACGCCAGTCCCTGGACCTCAGCACGCCGGCACCCGCGCTCCGCGATGCAATTATGTCGGCGATAGACCTGCTCGACACCGGCGCTGCTCGAGTTGCGGAAAAGTCAGGTGATGACTGGGTCGTCAATCAATGGCTCAAGAAGGCGGTGCTACTGTATTTCGGCATCGAACAAAGTCGCAGCATCGAGGGCGGCTTCACCAATTTCTATGACAAGGTGCCGATGAAGTTCGCGGGCACCACCCAGGCAGAGTTCGAGCAAGCCGGCATTCGCGTTGTGCCACATGCCATTGCCCGCAGGGGCGTCCACATCGCGCGCGACGTCGTGCTGATGCCGTCGTACGTCAATATCGGCGCCTATGTCGACAGCGGCACGCTCGTCGATACCTGGGCGACGGTTGGCAGTTGCGCACAGATCGGCAAGAATGTTCACCTGTCCGGCGGTGTCGGCATCGGCGGCGTACTCGAACCGATCCAGGCCGGCCCGACGATCATCGAGGACGATTGCTTCATCGGCGCGCGATCAGAAATTGTCGAGGGCGTTATCGTCGAGCGCGGTGCGGTCGTTTCGATGGGCGTGTACATCGGACAAAGCACGCGCATCTATGACCGGGAAAACGACGAGATCCTCTACGGCCGCGTACCGGCCGGATCCGTTGTCGTACCCGGCACACTGCCGTCCAGCAAGGGCGACTGCGGCCTTTACTGTGCCGTGATCGTCAAGCGCGTGGACGAGAAAACGCGGGCAAAAACCGCACTCAACGATTTACTGAGAACGGAGTAATCGCCCCGGGTTTGCCCCAAAAACCCGAACGTATCGAGACCAGAAAAAACAGGGACGCAAAGGCATGACAAAGCTATACGGGATCAGTAGCTGCGGCAGCTGCAAACTAGCCACGAAATGGCTAACGGACAAGGGAATTGACTACGATTTCGTCGACGTACGCACGGAAGGCGTCGATGAATCGGTGATCGAGCGCTGGCAGGAGGCGCTCGGCTGGGAGGCACTCGTCAACAAGCGCAGCATCACGTGGCGCAAGATACCGCAGTTTGACCGGGCCGAACTTGACGCCGGCAAGGTTCGCGATCTGATCATTAATTATCCGACGGTGATGAAGCGGCCGGTGCTCGATACCGGCGATGCCGTGCTGCTCGGATTCGACAAGTATGCCTATAACGAACTCGGGCTCGCCTGACAATGAACCGCTATTGCTGATGAACGATGTTCTCGACCTGACGTTCAATCTCATTCGACGGGCATCCGTAACGCCTGCGGACGAAGGCTGCCAGCAACTGATGGCGGAACGACTGGCCGCGGCCGGCTTTGCGATCGAACACATGCAGTTTGGCGACGTCGAGAATCTCTGGGCCCGACGCGGCAGCGGCGGCCCGGTGCTCTGTTTCGCCGGCCATACCGACGTCGTGCCGGCAGGCCCCCTCGACGAGTGGCGCACCGACCCGTTCGAGCCGGAAATCCGTGACGGCATACTGTACGGGCGCGGCGCGGCGGACATGAAGTCGAGCCTCGCGGCGATGATCGTTGCGACCGAACAATTCGTCGCTGCGCATCCGGATCACCGCGGCTCCATCGCCTATCTGATTACCAGCGACGAGGAAGGTCGCGCCCGGGACGGCACGAAAAAAGTCATCGAGGCGCTGAGCGAACGGGGTGAAAAAATCGACTGGTGCGTGATCGGAGAACCGTCGTGCAACGATCAGCTCGGCGACATCATTCGCATCGGACGACGCGGTTCGCTAAGCGGCATGCTCACCGTCAACGGCACGCAGGGTCACGTCGCCTACCCGCAACTCGCCGATAACCCGATAAAAGCGTTCGCGCCGGTGCTCGCCGAACTGTCCGCCCACGAGTTCGACCGCGGTAACGACTACTTTCCGCCGACCAGCTTCCAGGTCGTACGACTCGAGAGCGACGGCGGCGCGCCGAACGTGACACCGGGTTCGTTGTTCGCGCGCTTCAACTTCCGCTATTCGACCGTGTGGACGCACGGTGAACTGCAGCGCTTCGTCGAAGATTTCCTCGACCGCCACGAACTGGACTACTCGCTCGAATGGCATTTGTCCGGCGAGCCATTCCTGACGCCCGTCGCCACGCTCGCCAACGCCGCAAGCGATGCGGTCGTCGACGTCACCGGCGTAGAACCAGAGCTATCGACTGGCGGCGGCACTTCCGACGGACGTTTCATTGCGCCGAGCGGCGCGCACGTCGTGGAATTCGGACCGATCAACCGGACCATCCACAAGGTCAACGAGGAAGTATTGATCAGCGACGTCGATCGGTTACGGCAGGTCTACCTGAAGATCATGCAGAATCTTCTGCTCGACTGACGGGGACACTCTGCTTTTTTTCGCAGCGAAAAAAAGCAGAGTGTCACCTAGCGCCTCGGCCGATTCGCCCAGACACCCCAGCAGCCGAGCACCGCGAGCGATATCAACACCCAGGTCGGCATCGTCAGCCCGAGGAATCGCCACGACACCTCGGCGCACTCGCCCGAGCCGGACAACACGGCGCTCATCACCTCGGTTAGAGGAAACGCTTCCAGCATGAAACCGAGGTCGGGCCCGCATGCCGGCACCTGGTCTGGCGGCAGGTTCTGCAGCCAGACGTGACGGCCCGCGACCCCGACGCCCGCCGCCGCCACGACGAACGTCAGTGCCGCATAAGCCAGTCGGCCGAGACCCGACGGGTTGTGCAGCGCCGCAATCAGGAAGACTCCGCCGAGTGCGATCGTCGCGACGCGCTGGAATACGCACAGCGGGCATGGCTCGAGACCGAGCCCGTGCTGAGAATAAAGCGCGTAGCCCATCATCGCGGCGCAGGCGGCGAAGCCGGCGAAATTGCCGGCACGAGCATTCGTCAGGACCTTCATCGGCGCCTATTCTAAACGCGTCCGCAACATTACGATGTGACTTTGTTCCGCACGTAGTTCGGCACCGCCTCGTGGGGCGCCACCGTGCGCCCGCACGCGTAGTCCACTGCGGCCAGACGCAGCAAAGTCTCGGCCCGCGGCAGGAGTTCGTGATCACTGCCGGTCGTTTGCGCCGCGCTGTCGGCCGCGAGCTGCGGATAGGCCGCCCAACCCGGACCGGCGGCGAAGAATGCCTCATCGCCGAGCTGTGCGCCGGCATCGGGCGCTGCCAGCCGATCTACGACGACCGTCGTTACGCCGCCGTCCACGGCTCGATAAACGCCGGCGTAGGCCTCGTCCATGCGCGCGTCGACGCAGGCGGCGACGCAGGAGACGCCGTGTCGGTCGATCGCGGCCGCGGCGAGTACCGCGAGGCTCGATATTCTGCACACGGGTAAACCGGCACCGAATGCGAGCGCCTGTGCGACAGCCGCGCCGATACGAAGACCGGTGAAACCGCCGGGGCCGCAGCCGAAGGCGACGCAATCCAGTTCGGCTAGCGTAACTCGCGCCTCGCGGAGTACGTCGCGCACGCAGTCGTAGACGTGGCGGGACTGCGTACCCGGCGAGCCGTACTCCGCCGACGCGATGCGCCCCCCGGCGCATGCCGCGATGCTGCTGACCGCCGACGAGGTTTCGATCGCCAGGCAGCGAAACCCGGACGGTAGCTCATCAATCCGCGTCTCGCTCATCCCTGCAACGTCTCCTGCGCCGAATAGAACGCGCGGACGTCATCGATGTCGCGCGTCAGCGGCATGGCCGGCAGGCTGCCGAGAAAGTCGCGACCGTAGCCTTTCTCGACGAGCCGGGGATCGCAGATCATCACGACCCCGTAGTCGTCGTAGTCGCGAATCAGGCGACCGACGCCCTGCTTCAGGCTTAGTACCGCCTCGGGAAGCTGGTAGTCGCGGAACGGATTGCCGCCGTTGTGGCGAATCGATTCGAGCTTGGCGGCCAACAGCGGGTCGCCGGGCGAGGCGAATGGCAGCCGGTCGATCGCCACGAGCACGAGATCGTGGCCGCGAATGTCGACGCCTTCCCAGAACGTCGCGGTGCCTAGCAGGACGGCGTTGTCCGCGCGCGAAAACTGCTCGAGCAATCGGGTCCGCGGCATGCGCCCCTGCACGAGCAACGGAAAATCGAACGTCGCGTCATCGTCGAGAATCTCGGCCGCGCGACGCAGCGCACGATGACTCGTAAACAGCAGGAACGCCCGGCCGCGGCTCGCGTCCACCGCGGCGCGCATCGCCGCGACGGCGCGCTCCGTATAGCCGGGACTGTTCGGCGCCGGCAGGCCGGTCGGCAGGTAAAGCCGCGCGATGTCGGGAAAATCAAATGGACTGGGGATCTGGCGGGTCGCGATCTCCCCGGCCTCGATACCGAGCCGCCGGGTGAAATGCCCAAAGTCTTCCCGCACCGCCAGGGTCGCCGACGTGAATATCCAGGTGCACGGGCGGGCATCCAGCAGGGAATGAATCTCACCGGATACGTCGAGCGGCGTCACATTCGCCGAGAACGATCGCGCGCCCGGGCGCACCCAGCGCAGCGCGACGTCGTCATCGGCATCGATCACTTCCGTTAACGCGTTCGCGAGCGACGCCGTGCGTTCGGCACAGCGCTCAAGGCCCGCGTTATCCGCAGCGATGCCACCCAGGCGCTCGCCGAGATCGGCAGCAGCGTCGGCCAGCGCGGCCAGTGCGGATGGGAACCCACCGCCGACATCGGCCCAGGCGATATTGCCATCCGCACTGGCCAGCGCGGCGCGCGCATCGTCCGCTGCGTGAGACAGCGCATCCAGCGCACGGTCGAGATCGGTGTCAAACACCCCGCCCCGCACAGACTCGCTGCGCAGGTCGGCAACCAGGTCGAGCACCTGGCCGCTGCTGACGCTGACGTTGAAGAACCCCTGCGCGACCTTCGGGAAATGGTGGGCCTCGTCACAAATGATCGCATCCGCCCCGGGCAGCAGCTCGCCGAAGCCTTCGTCCTTCATCGTCAGGTCCGCCATCAGCAGGTGATGGTTCACGACGACGAGATCCGCGCCCCGCGCGGCCTGCCGTGCCGCGAAGACGTGACACCCGTCGAACCAGGCGCAGCGCGAACCGAGACAGTTGTCGGTGGTCGACGTCACCCGCCGCCAGACCGGAGCGTCTTCCGGGATTTCGGTCACCTCGGCAATGTCTCCGCTGCGCGTCCGTCCTGCCCAGCGGCGCAGCTGATCCACCGCCCGCAGGTCCTGAGCCGATACGTCCTCGTCGCCGCCCTGGAGCAGGTCGAGGCGATACAGGCACAAATAATTCGCCCGCCCTTTCAGCAGGCGCACGTCGACCGGCCGGCCGAGTGCCTTGCCGATGGTCGGCAGGTCACGATGATAAAGCTGGTCTTGCAGCGTGCGCGTGCCGGTGGAAATGATGACCCGATGACTCGACAGGAGCGCCGGGACGAGATAAGCGAGCGTTTTACCCGTGCCGGTGCCCGCTTCGATGACGAGATCGCTACCGGTCCGCATTGCCGCGTCGACCTCCTCGGCCATCGCGACCTGCTCGGGTCGCGGCGCGAAGCCGTCGAGGCAGTCGGCCAGGGGGCCGTCGACACCGAACATCCGCGCCAGGTCAGGTTCCGTGTTTATGTCCAATACTACCTGCTAAAGTCATTAAAAAATAATATCTTATAAGTATTACAGAGAAAGAATCTCACCAATTGCCCCGACCCGATATCGCGGTGCGGTCCACTCTCCGACGATCGCGTCAAGTACGTGTTAGTCGCAACGGTTTCGAGGCTGAACGGTGGGAGCCCGTCTGTATAATACGCTGTCCGCGTGCGCGGGCTCTTGACAAGAATTCAAACAGATCGGCCCGGAATACCTGACTGCTCCGGGGTCGAAACCGAGGGAAGGCATGCAGACTAGCAATGTATCACTGGAACGGTGGGTCCATGACGTCGCCGAATTAACGAACGCAGCCGACGTCAAATTGTGCGACGGCAGCGAAGAAGAGTATCAATCGATGGTCGGCCAGATGCTCGGCAGCGGCCTGCTTGAGGAACTCAACGACAGCTACGAAAACTGCTACCTGCATCGCTCGGACCCGAGTGACGTCGCCCGCGTCGAACACCTGACCTTCGTCTGCACGCCGCACCAGCACGAGGCTGGTCCGAACAACAACTGGATGGAACCGGACGCCGCGCACGAGAAGATGAATGCACTGTTCGCAGGCTGCATGGAAGGCCGGACGATGTACGTCATTCCCTATTGCATGGGCCCGATCGACTCGCCGTATGCCCGGCTCGGCGTCGAGATCACTGACAGCCCCTACGTCGTCGCCAACATGAAACTGATGACGCGCATGGGCACACCGGCCCTCAGACGTATCGAGAAGGACGGGCGCTTCGTGCGCGGGCTGCACTCGACCGGCGATCTGGACCCCGAGCGTCGTTTTATCATGCATTTCCCGGAAGAGATGATGATCCAGAGCTTCGGCTCGGGGTACGGCGGCAACGCGCTGCTCGGGAAAAAGTGCCATGCGCTGCGCATCGCCAGCTGGCAGGCCCGCGACGAGGGCTGGCTCGCTGAACACATGCTGCTGATGGAAGTCGAAAGCCCGGAGGGCCAGAAGTATTACCTCGCCGCCGCGTTTCCATCAGCCTGCGGCAAGACGAACCTGGCGATGCTGGAGCCACCCGCGTCGCAGTCCGGCTGGAAAATTCGCACGCTCGGCGACGACATCGCGTGGCTGCACGTGGACGATTCCGGTCAGATGCGCGCAATCAATCCGGAAGCCGGCTATTTCGGCGTTGTGCCCGGCACCAACGTGGACACGAACCGCACCGCTTACGACATGATCCAGCACAATGCGATCTACACGAACGTCGCGGTAACCGCGGAAAACGAGCCGTGGTGGGAAGACAAGAACGTCGGCGCACCGGCGATTGACTGGCAGGGCAAGCCGTATCAGCCCGGCAATGGCCCGGCCGCCCATCCCAACTCACGCTTCACCGTCGCTGCGACCAACAACCCGAAGTACTCCCCGCTGGCCGAGGATCCCGCCGGCGTGCCGATCACCGCGATCATTTTCGGCGGTCGGCGCCGGGAACTCGCGCCGCTGGTCTACGAGGCCAAGGACTGGAATCATGGCGTCCTGATCGGCGCGAGTGTCGCATCCGAGACGACGGCCGCTGCGACCGGAGCCGTCGGCGTCGTCCGTCGTGACCCGATGGCGATGAAACCCTTCTGCGGCTATAACTTTGGCGACTACTGGAATCACTGGCTCGGTTTCGCGGACAAATTCGATAACCTGCCGCCGATTTATCACGTTAACTGGTTCCGTCGCGACGAAGACGGCCGCTTCCTGTGGCCCGGCTTCGGGGAAAACCTGCGCGTGCTGCGCTGGATCATCGAACGTTGCGAAGGCCGGGCGCACGCCATCGAGACGCCGATCGGCGCACTGCCGCTGCCTGACGACATCGACACGACCGGGCTCGACATGCAGCCGGGCGACCTTGAATCGCTGCTGGCCGTGGACCGCGATCAGTGGCGGGAGGAATTCAAGGCGATCGAGGAGTATTTCGGCGAATTCGGCGATCACGTGCCGGAAGCGCTCGTGGCGGAGCACAAAAAGGTTCTAGACGCGCTGGGGTAGCAACATGGGTTCAGATCTGAAGATCTGATCCCGCTTTGTCGGGTCTTTTAGCTCTCGACCGAATAGTCGATGGCGAGTTCGCTGCCCTTGCTCGCGACGCGTCCGAGACTGATGATGCCGGTGCCGGTGAGCTCGGTGCTGTCGCGGCGCACGTAGAATTCTTCCCCGTCGTCGCGCTGCACGAACGTGCCGTTCGTGCTCTCGTCGATCAGCGTAAAACGATTTTTCGACATTTCGATCCGCGCGTGAATGCGCGAGATGAGCTTGCCCTTTACCACGACGTCGTTCTCGTCCGCGCGGCCAAGGGTCGCGCTCTTGCCGTCCCCGTCGCCGAGCACGAACCGCGTATCGCGGAATTCGAGCGCCAGGCGCGCGGTGGACGTCTTCGACGGCGCATCCATTTTGATCGACGGCAGCATGCTGGTCGCTTCTTCGGGCTGCCATAGCACCTCGAAGACCGCCACCTCGCTGGACTGTCCCCGCACGGTCGCAACATCGATCTGGCGAACCAGTGCGCGCCACTCTCCGCTCAACTGCTCCACCGTCACCGCGGTCGTGATGATCTGGCCGGCCTTGGCCTGCGATGTCATGCGATTCGCGGTGTGCACCGCGGCGCCGAAAATGTCGCGATCCTCGATTACGACCGGCCCGAAATGACAACCGATACGGATCGATACGGGGATGCCGCTGTCGACGAGCTGATAATTGCTGGTGATGCGCTTTTGCATCTGGCTGCCGGCATTCATTGCATCGTCGGCCGACGGAAACGTCGACATGACCTCGTCGCCCATCGTCTTGATCACTGAGCCGCCGTACTGCTCGGTCGCCTCTTTCATGATGTCGACGCATTTCTGGACGGTTTCGCGGGCACCCTCGTCGCCCAACGCCTCGTAGAGCTGCGTGCTCCCGACCACGTCGGCAAAAAGTATGGTGACCTGAGTTTCGCCCGGGGCGGTTTCTACGTTGCTGGACATACTTGTTGTTATCAAGCCCTGCGGGGATTATATGACATAATCCGGACGCTTGCGGACATCATCTCGAAATTAATTAACAACCGCATGTCGCCCGCCAGACGTTGATCTGCGCTACTTCTCGGCCACGATGTAGGCGATCCAGCCGGCGTCGGCCTCGCCCTTTGCATCGGGGGTGAAGACCCCGTCGCCGTCGCCGTCATTATCCGTGCCCTCCCAGTATACGGTCGGATTCTTGAAGCCGGTTTCCGCGAGCATTTCGCTGATCTCGGGCAAGGTCCAAAGCCGCCAAATGTACTCGAACGCCTTCTTCATCTTCGAGCCGTCCGGGAACTTGAAATGAATGTAGCAGGTCATTTCACCCGAGACCGGATAATAGTGTGCCTGGTCCCAGACGTAAGTGAAGCCTTTGTACTTCGTCTTCTCCTTCATCTCTTCGAACGCTTCGTAGCCGCCGAATGCATCGAGAAAGAAAACGCCGTCGTCCTTGAGCGAGTCGTAGACAGTTTTGAAGTACTCCTTCATCGTCTCGCGCTGCTGAAAGATGAAGTAGCTGAAGTTGAATGCACCGACGGCGTCGACCTTTTCCGTCTGGACGCGCAGCACGTCCTCCTGAATCAGTCGTATGCGACTCCGTTCCTCGTCATTAAGGCGACCGACACGGTTCTCCCGACCCCAGGCCAGCACCTCCGGCTCCAGGTCTACACCGATTGCGGTCCGGCCCGCGCCTGTGCGGACCCATTCACAGCAGGCACTGGCCGTGCCGCAGAAATCTTCGCGGAAACTTTGTGCCGCGCGGCCGCGAATCTGCTTGAACGTATTGGTGATGAACAGGCACTCCTCCTCCACGTTCTGCACGGATTCCTCGTACAGTTCATGCTTATCCGCCATTTCTGCCATCGTAAGCATTTTCTGCGGACCACCTGCCGCGACGTCTTCTTTACGTACCGCCATAGTAGATCTACTTCCCTTGATAATTACGCGACGCACACACCGCCGAAACGGACGCGACAACGAGAACGCCCGTAACCCGTCAGCGGATCAATACGAAGTGTCGCCAATACCGTACGCGCATTCAAGCCGCAGCAGCGAAAATCGTCAGCGAATCGAGGAGGACGCTTGCGTCCGCATCCGGCTTGCATGCGCGCTCAACAACATAACGCCGCCAGCGTCGAGCCCCCGGCTGCCCCGCATAGAGCCCCAGCATGTGGCGCGTCACGTGATGGAGCCGGGTTCCGGCCGATAGTCTGTCGCGCGCGTACTCCGCCATGCGCTCGACGACCTCGGCCCGCGTAACCGGCGTGTCGCCGACGCATAACTCGGCCAGGAACCACGGATCGCTGTAAGCCTTGCGCCCGATCATCACGCCATCGACGCGCTCCAGGTTCGCACGGATCGAATCCGCAGTTTCGATTCCACCGTTCAGCACGATCGAAAGATCCGGATACTCCTGCTTCAACCGGTATACGACGTCATAGCGAAGCGGTGGAATCGAGCGATTCTCCTTTGGACTCAGGCCGGACAGGATCGCCTTGCGCGCATGCACGACAAAATGTCGGCAGCCAGCCTCGCGGACCGTCGCGACGAACGTGCGCAGGAATTCGTAGTCGTCCCGGTCGTCGATGCCGATCCGGGTCTTGACCGTTACCGGTACGTCTGTCTCCCGGCGCATGGCGGCTACGCAACTTGCAACGAGCTCTGGTTCGGCCATCAGGCATGCGCCGAACCGACCCGACTGCACGCGATCGCTCGGGCAACCGATATTCAGGTTGATCTCGTCGTATCCGTAAGGACGCGCAAGACGCACCGCGTCAGCGAGCATGCGCGGTTGGCTGCCGCCGAGCTGCAAGGCGACCGGATGCTCGGCCGGATCGTACCCGAGCAGGCGATCGCGGTCGCCGTTCACGATCGCGTGGGCCGTTATCATTTCTGTATACAGCCGAACGTCCGGCGCCAGCAGGCGAAAGAAGAAACGGCAATGGCGGTCGGTCCAATCCATCATCGGCGCAATCGAAATCCGCATCGCCGGCGAAGATGCCACGGAATTACGCTCGCGCATCACGGCGGCGCCCGTCACTGAGCGCCGGCCGCCGTCTCTTCGATCAGGTAGCGGACCACCTCGCGCAGTGCCTGTTTCTTGTCAACACCCTGCTCGAGCGCGCGCTCGTAGATATCGACCTGGCGATGCGCGCTGGTGCCGCGTTGAACGATCTCCTTCAAGTGCGCGATCTCAGCCTGACAGCCGAGCACCTCTGCATCCTGGTCGACGATCGCCTGAATCTCGTCGATTAGCGTGGCGAACGGCACCAGTTCGCCCTTGGCCAGATCGAGCAGGCTCTCGTCAGAGCCGTAGCGCATTGCGCGCCATCGGTTCTCACGCAACAGCATTGGGTTGTAAATACGCCAGCGCTGGTTCTTGACCCGCAGGCGGTAAAGCATGCGCAGTACGCATGTCGTCAGCGCGGCTAGCGATACCGCGTCTTCGAGCGTCGTGCAGACATCGAAGATGCGCGTCTCGAGCGTCGGGTAACGGGCACTGGGGCGAATATCCCACCAGATCTTCGTCGCATCCTCGAGCAACCCGGCGTCAACGAGGATATCGACGTGGCGCTGGTACTCGACGGCGCTGTCGAAACGCTGTGGCAGCCCCGTTCGCGGCAGCGCATCGAAAATCGTCAGCCGATACGAGCGCAAGCCCGTGTCCAGCCCCTCCCAGAACGGCGACGACGTGCTCAACGCGAGCAGGTGGGGCACGAAGTAGCGCATCTGGTTCATCAGATCGATCCGCAGTTCGTCGTCGTCGACCCCCACGTGCACGTGCATACCGCAGATCAATAGCCGCCGCGCCGCTGCCTGCATTTCAGTCGTCAGGTCCTGGTATCGCTCTAAGCGCGTATGGTGCTGCTCGGTCCAGTGGCCGAACGGATGCGTCGACGCGGCGATCGGACTCAGGCCCTCGCGCCCCGCCGCTTCGATCACGACTCCGCGCAGGCGCGCGAGATCCTTGCGCGCCTCGTCAATTGTTTTGCAGACGCCGGTGCCGACCTCGATCTGCGAACGCAGCAGTTCCGGCGACACGCGGGTCGTCAGTCGCTTGCATTCTTCCATGATCGTCGGCGGCGGATCGCTGACCAGCTCCATCGTCTGTTTGTCGACGAGCAGGTACTCTTCCTCGATACCGATCGTGAATGGCGGTTCTTGCGGCTGCATTTCGCTTCCCCTCCCCGAATCAGGCCGTCCAGTTGGTATACAGCTCCGGGTCCGCCAGGATCGGTCCCAGCGCTTCGGCCAGAATACCAGCCCAGTGCGCGGCGCCGTCGCCGGTCGCAATAAGATCCTGCCGAACCTCGATTCCGACATGCGCCAACCCGGCTTCCTCGGCGTGATAGTCGATCGTGAAATCGTGCGGATGCCTGCCCGAGTACGGCTCGTTGTCGCCAACGACGACTTTCGATTCCCGTCCGAGTGCTTCGAGCAGAGGAACTGGAATGCGCGGATCCGTATCCCACAGGATGCCGATGTGCCACGGGCGCTCTCGCCCGTTGAACGTCGGCGTGAAACTGTGAATCGCGATCAGTGCCGGCGCCGTCACCCGCGACTCCAACGCCGTCAGCCGGTTGCGGATTTCGCGGTGGTACGGCCAATAAATCTCGTCGGCACGCGTGCTGCGGTCCGCGTGGGTAAGGCCCTGGTTGCCCGGCACCAGAATTTCCTCGAAACACAGCGCGAACGCGGACGGATCCTCGAGACGTCGATTACAGTCAACGACGAGGCGCGAGTAATTGCAAAGAACTGCCGGCAGCGACAACTGCGAACTCAGCGAGCGCGTCACGTCGGCGGCGCCGATATCGAGCGCGAAATGCGTCTGCAGATCCGTCTCGGACGCACCGAGCTGATTGAGCCGTGCCGGCACGCGATTGACCGCATGATCGCACACCAGCAGGGCCGGGAAAGCCGGCTCGACGTCGAGCACCGCGAACGGCGGCGGCTCGTCCGTGGCAAGAAACGGGGTATCCAAAACCAATACTGAGTCTCCGGAAAGCGGCGCTGCCTTACGTTATCGCCGCGGGCGGGCTAAAACCATGCGTATTTGTCGCGTTCAGTCTCGCGCCGCCGACGCGCATCGTCAACATGCACCCGCCGAACCTGACATAAGCGCAGTCGGACTCGCACGGCGCGCGCGGATCGTCTAGAGTTTCGGACCAGTTTGGAGGCGCGCTGGGAGCGATAACGATGGCGACACGCACAATTCTGGTCACCGGCGGCGCCGGTTATATCGGCAGTCACGTGGTGCGCCAGCTTGGCGAAGCCGGCGAGCACCTCGTCGTCCTCGACAACCTGTCGACCGGCTTCGCGTCAGCCGTGTTGCACGGACAGCTGATCGTCGGCGACACCGGCGACCGCGACCTCGTCGAAAAAATCATTCGCGACAACGGCGTCGACACGATATTGCATTTCGCCGCGAACACCATCGTGCCGGAGTCCGTCGAAAATCCGCTGAAGTACTATCGCAATAACACCTGCGCGAGCCGCAACCTGATCGAGTGCGCGCTCGACGGCGGCGTCCGACAC
>JBPCXI010000162.1:0-16038 GCA_051008895.1 Gammaproteobacteria bacterium
CAAACCTGGGTGGCAGCCTGGTCATGCGACCTCCGTTCGTTCTGGAAGATTCCCGAGCGCGATACGACCTGCATGAATTCGGGCAGTCGGAACATGCCCATGCACGGCCGCGCGCCGCGGCGGACGATGATGCCCGCGTTCAGTTTGCCGATCAGGATTTCCGCCGCGATCGTCGGAATGTCGGGGCCCGTATTGTGATCGGCGATCAGCTCCCAGGTGATCTGCAACGGCCGTTCGTCGCGGTCGATGCCGTCGAGGGTGACGAACATGCCGCCGACGTCGCTGCCGAACCTGGAGAATCGTTCGCTGATCCACTTCAGCGGCCGCGCGTACGGCGCCCAGTTCTCGACCCAGCCCGCCCGCGTCAGTCCCGACAGCGCCCAGAGTCCGACGTGCAGAACGCCTAGCTCGAGCCCGGCCTGGAAGCGAATGCTGCGCACTTCCGGATAGCGGGCGGGGAACAGCTCGAGGTCCGGACCGTTCCAGTCCGTCATCCAGCGCCGGCCGACCGGCGGCCCGAAATCGAAGCGGCGCAGGCTTTGCCAGCCGTGCAGCGTGCGCGTGCGCCCGTCCATCTGCGTTGCGAACGGTTTGCCGACGCACGACAGGACAGATTCGACGGTGCTGATGCCGCGCTTGACCTGGTTGCCCGGCGAGATGCCGACGCGGATCGAATCGAGCGCGTAAAACTCTGGCCGATAGTGGTCGACGACCGCGCTGCTCAGCGCGGGCACGGAGCTGGCGCCGGCGGTGACGACGAGACTCTTCGCGATCGCGCGCTCGTCGAGTGCATCGATGCCGGCCACGAATTCGCGATCGTCCGCGAGGTCGACGTAGTGCGCGCCCGCATCGATGCACGCTTCCGCGACGCTATAGTCCTGGCCCTGGAACGGCCCGCTCGCGTTGACGACACAGTCGACGCCGAGCGCGCCGAAGCACGAAGACAGGTCGTCGGAGAATATGTCGATGCGAGCGATGCCGATTTGTTTGTGCCAGCGCGTGGCGATCTCGTCCTGCAAAGCGCGCGCCTTGGCGAGGCTGCGACCGGCGATCGTGACGTCCACGTCGTGATGGCGGACGAGGTTGCTCGTCAGGCGTCGTCCGAACATACCGTAGCCGCCGAGTATGAGTACGTTGAGTGGCAGGTCAGCCATGCGTTTTACCTCCGTCGTTTTCGCGGCGAGCTACGTTTACCCGGAATCGCCCGCGTTACCTTGCGCCCGAGTTTCATCAGCGACACGAGAGTTGTGCGGGGCAGGGCGATGATTTCGTCGAACCAGTCCGTGACGGACGTGACGAAAGTCAGCATGTCGCGCATCTTGTTCTTGACCTCGGTCGGCGTCTGCTTGTCGGATTCCATCTCGAGCACGCACTTGCGCAGCAGTGTCAGCGTCGGGTCGAGTTCCCGCTTCTTGCGCTCCTCGAGGATCGTTACGACCATGTCCCAGGTCTCGCCGTGGGCCTCGAAATGATCCCGTCGGTCGCCGAGTACGTGAGTCACGTCGATCAGACCCCAGCTCTGCAGCTCGCGGAGACTCGTGCTGACGTTCGAGCGCGCGACGGACAGCGCGTCGGCGATTGATTCTGCGGTCATCGGTGCGGGAGAAAGGTAGAGCAGCGCATGGATCTGCGACACCGTGCGATTGACGCCCCAGCGCGTGCCCATTTCACCCCAGTGGAGAATGTACTTTTCCATGAGCGGGGTGATTTTCATCGTCTTTACAGTAATTTCAGTATTAACAGAAATTACTGTAAATAGTAATAGGCTCGGTGTCAAGGACCTGGAGCCCGAACGTGGGGCGCCGGGCCTCAGGATTGCTCGATAAACGCGATCGTCTTGGCGGCGAGGAGTTCGGGGATGTCCTCGATCAGGAAGAAGCCGGTATCGGGGTAGATCTCGTGCGGCTGGCCCGCCGTGCCGGGGATCTGGTCGTGGAATTCCTTGGGCGCGAAACCCTGCGTAGCGAGTCGCTCGCTGATTAGCGTCAGTGTTGGCTTGTCCCAGCTGCGCAGCCGCTCCCAGGCCTCGGTGTTCGGCGCGTGCGCCGGGTGCAGCGGCGTCGCCGGGATCATCATCGGTAGCCGGCGCGGACCGGCCTTGTGCGACTCATCCGGATAGGGTGCGTCGAGGCCGGTGAGCGTTTGCGCGTCGAGTTCGCTGTCGGTCATCTCGGCGACCATGCCGCTGATCGGGAACTCGTCCGGCTTCAGGATATACCGCCGCCAGCCCGCGACCCACAGCGCGCCGACGACGCTGTTTCCGCGCGGCATTGTCGTCGTGACCAGCAGGATCCGCGAGAACACATCCGGGTCGTCGGCGATGACGCGCAGCCCGAAATAGCCGCCCCAGTCGAACAGGAACCCGGTTGCGCCGTCGACATTCAGCGCATCGAGCGTTGCCGCGAGCCAGTCGATGTGGCGCTCGAACGTGTGCGCCTCCCAGTCGGCGGGTTTGTCCGAACGGCCGAAGCCGATCAGGTCCGGCACGACGACGCGATATCCGGCCGCGGCCAGCAGCGGGATCATCTTGCGGTACGAGTAACTCCACGTTGCCTGGCCGTGCAGCAATACGATGACGTGGCCGTCGGCGGGTCCCTCGTCGAGGTAGTGCACGCGCAGCCGGCCGAGTTCAGCGTCGTTGATGTCGACGTAGTGCGGCGCGAACGGGAAGTCCGTCAGTGCTTCGAAATTCGTGTCCGGCGTGCGCAGCACCGCGACGCTCGGGTCGTAGCCAGGCCCATTGCCTCGCGCCTGCACGTCGAAGTGGTTGTAGACGAACAGCGTCGGCAACGCGAGTATCAGCGCGATAATTACGAACAGAATCTTGTTGCCAATCCGCCGCATTCAATCGTCCCCCTGGTTGACAAGACTAGCACTGCTCGAACGAGCGCCGCGAGCAGTGCCGCGATGAGGCCGCGCGGTTGTGCATCCGGTAACGACAATCACGGTACAATGCGGCATGCGCTGGCTCATACTCTTGCTGCTGATTCCGCTGACGTCGTTCGCCGCGAACATTCCGATCAAGGGCGGTTGCGTGCTGGGCGAGAGCCAGCTCGCGCACGGCCTGTCAGAGGCGGACGCGCAGCAGGCGATGATCAAGTACGCGCGCCTGTATGTGCAGAATTACAAGTCGTACGTCGATCAGAAGCGTGACGTGCTGAGCGCAGCACGCGACTTCCTCGAGTTGAAAGGCTGGACACAGCAGGACATCATCGACTTTACGCGGCAGCAGCGAGAGCTGCTATATATCTCGGTGGCCGGCGAGCTCGCAGTCGGCAAGATCTCGACCGACGAACTGCCGGGCTACGTTGCCGCGATCGACGACAAGATTCGCGAGATAGAAACCGAGCTCGGCTGCGGCGTGATGCCGGTCGACTAGCCCGGTCGACTAGGCCGGCCGGAGTGCCGCCGGGCGCATAATAAAAGAGGTTACGAGAATGACTGACGCAGACAAAGCCGGCTGGTGGCTGCTGGACATGGACGACGAAGGTGCCGGCGTGCTCGCATACGGAATCGACGAAGGTGAAATCGACGAAGACGAGATCGCGCCGATCTGGGAACGTTTCGAGAGCGCGGATGCGCGCGGGGACAAGATCCGGATCTACGCCGAGATGCATGCAATGCCGAGCGTCAGCGGCGGTCTGATTGTCGACAAGCTGAAGAGACTCAAGAGCATCATGGCGACGGTCGAGCGCTTCGCGCTGGTCGGCGATGCCGGATGGCTCGGCGTCTACACCAAGTTCGTCGACCCGATTACCAAGGCGGAGATCAGGCACTTTTCGTTCGACGAGAGCGAGCAGGCAAAGAACTGGATCTGGGAATCCTGAGCGCTACTCCCACTCCGGGAACGCGCCTTCGTCAGCGAGTTGCTGAATATCGTCCGCCAGTTCCTGCATGAACCGATTGCGGTCGCCGTTCCAGTACCGCGCTGCACCGACGAACACGTCCAGAAACAGCGGCACCGGTATAAAAGCGCCTTTCGGCAGTGACTTGCCGAGCCCGTGCATGAAAACCGGAATCACCGGCACGTCCGGCCCGCGCTCGGCCAGTCTCGCGATCCCCTTCTTGAACCTCGCGATTTCCTCGGGTTCACCGCGAGTGCCCTCCGGAAAAATCACGAGAATATTGCCGGCCGCGAGCGCGGACTCCGGGTCCGCGAGCGGATCCTCGTCGCGCGCCGCGCCGCGCTTGATCGGAATGATGCCGATGATGCGTTCCGAGAACCACGCGAGCAGCGGGTTGCGCATGAAGTAGTCCATCGCCGCGACCGGCCGCACCTTGTGCAGCAGCGAAAGCGGCATCATCGACAGCAGCACGATCGTGTCGAGGTGGCTGTTGTGGTTCGCCGCGAGAATCGCCGGCCCTGTGGTCGGGATGTTCTCGCCGCGCCGCACATTCAGGCCGAATACGAGAGCTATGATCGGTTTTATCAGTAGCGCGAAGAGCAGCGGGCGTAACAGTCGGGAGGGTTCGCGCATCTGATAAAAGAGAAATCAGAAATACAGGAAGTAGACGAAGTGAAAGAATAACGGTGCGGTATACGTCAGGCTGTCAACGCGGTCGAGGATGCCGCCGTGACCGGGCAGCGTCGTGCCGAAGTCTTTCACGCCGAGATCCCGTTTGATCGCCGAGATCGTGACGTCGCCGATGAAGCCGAAGAAACTGATGATAACCCCGGCAATTGCCGCGTTCCCCGGCGACAACGGCGTCAGCACCGGTGCCAGCAGCACGGCGATCAGTGTCGTCGTAACGATGCCGCCGACGAGGCCGCCGACCGTTTTGCCGGGACTGACTTTCGGCAGCACCTTGCGTTTACCGATCGACTTGCCCCAGATGAATTGCGCAACGTCGTTCAGTTGCGTCAGCAATATCAGGTACAGCAACAACCCCGCGCTTCCCGCTGGTCCCACCGGCAGCATCAGCAGGTAAGCGGCATGGCCGAGCGCGAAAACGGTCGTCATCGCGCCCCAGAATAGCCTGCCGGCCGCGACGAGATAGCCCTTCGTCTCGCCGATCAGCACCATGATCAGCGGAATGCCGAGAAACACGTAGACCGGCACCCAGATCACGAACATGTCGAACCAGTCGGTCGCGATCCAGTAGTACTGGATCGGTATCGCGAGATACAGCCACAGCAGCACGCGCCGGTCTGCTCTGCGCGTTGGCACCAGCGACAGGAATTCCTTAAGGGCGAGAAAGCTGATCAGTGCCATCAGGCCGACCGTCGCGTTGCGGCTGATGCAGATCGCGATAGCGACGATCGCGATCATGATCCACCAGGTGCGGATGCGCAGGTGCACCTCGGTGTAATCCTTGTGCGCATTGCGTGCGGCGAGCACGCGGATCGCGATGCTGGCGACAATGAGCAGGCCGAGCAGCGCGGCGAACACTGCTGCTACGGGGGCTGTCAGTTGCTCGAACATCAGGCGCGTTCCGCCAGCGCACGGCGCGCGCGGTTGAAGATCGTCACGCAGAGCAGGGCGGAGCCGCCAAGAAAGGCCCACGACACGATGTCCGCGCCGGGCCAGTCGAACGACGGCGCGAGCGCGAGCAGCACCGCTGCCGCGCCGACGAGGAACGCGCGGTCACTCTTGCCCATTGGACCGTCGTAGCGCCGGCTCGCGCCGATCTGCACGCCGACGACGCCGGTCATCTCGCTGACGATCGCGAGCAGCACGAATGCGACGACGGCGGCTGGCGCGACTCCGCCGATGTAGGCAAAGGGCAGGTAGATCGCACTGTCGGCGACGACGTCGCCGATCTCGTTCAGGATCGCGCCGAGAGCGGATTTCATGCCGTGTTCGCGTGCCAGCATGCCGTCGATCGCGTTTAGCGCCATGCGCACGAACAGGACGACCGGCAGTAGCCACAGCGACCAGTTCGCCCCGCCCGTTAGCGCGATCGCCATGCCCGCCGCAACGGACAACAGCAACGCCGCGATCGTAACCATGTTCGCGGTGATTCCCGCCGCGGCACACGCGCGGCAGATCGGCCTGAGCAGATTCTGAAACGCGGGCTTCAGGTCATAGATACTGGCCAAGCGAACTCCCCATGCGCGACCGGCAAGGAAAGCATAGCGCATTGCGCGCGCGCCCGGATAGGCGATAGTCGATAGCCGATAGCGGCTATGCCATCAGGTCACGGAGCTTCGAGTGAACGACCAGGACGCGCTGAACGTAGCGTACGGTTTCGGGATACGCGGGCGGATCGCCATAACCGAACAGAACCGAGCGTGGATTGTCATCGCGTACCGCTGCCGGGCCGGCGTTATAAGCGGCGACCGCGCTGCTGGTCATGCCGGAATTCTCGGTCAGGCGTTGCGCAATGTAGTCTACGGCCGCGGTGGCTGAAGCGTAGCTTGCACGAGCGTCGAGTCGACCGACGGCTTCTTCGCCGTCGCCAAAGAAGTCGAACCGAGCGAGTTCCTCGCGCACCGCCGCGATGTAATCGTCCAGCGCCGCGTCCTCGAGCTTCGGGGTGTTCGCGAGCCGCTGGTACTCGGCGAGTACGTCGAGCTTGCCGTTGTCGAGCGTATGAGCGATCACCGCCGCCGACGAGAACCGCGCGATGCCGTGACGATTCATGAACTCGATCTGCTGCTGGCGGCGCCGGTTGCGTTCGGTCTTGCGGACCTGGCGATAGCGGCGCCACAGGTCGAGTCGGGCGACCGGGTTCAGCTGGTATTCGAGTGCGGTGTTCGGCATGAACTGAGCCATGCCGACGGCGCCCGCCG
Organism: Gammaproteobacteria bacterium; assembly: GCA_051008895.1. Classification (GTDB taxonomy): domain Bacteria; phylum Pseudomonadota; class Gammaproteobacteria; order Steroidobacterales; genus SMWD01. Next base: position 6,734 of record JBPCXI010000162.1, read on the forward strand.
GCGAGATCGCAATCGGCCAGAACCGTGACTCGTTATATATAAGAGCGACGATCAGTACCGGATCGACGGGCTGCGTGGCAACGTGCGCCTCGACGCCGGCGAAGACGGCGCCGACGATTGCATCAATATGTTGTTCGAGATACGGCAAGTCACGCGGATTCTTTTCCCACAGCGCGAGCGTCATGTGCGGCGGATGCGAGTCATGCAGAAAATCGAGGGTCGCGCGCGTTAGTGCATGCCGCGCATCGGCGGACAGGTCGGGCCGATAGGCCGGCGATACGCGGAAACGCAGCGAGTTATCGCCGGCGGCGGTTTCCAGTGCATCTTCAGCGCCCGCGGCCGGGCCGAAAAGCGTGGCCGCGCCGGCGGTGAGACCGAGTCCGAGCAGTTGGCGTCGATTCGGGGCAGTCGGTTTCCTATTCATTATTTTTCTCCGCTACCTCACTCATTATATATCAGACCGCGACCAGCGGAATCGGTTCCAGCACCCAGCTCTTGCTGGTGCGGCGCTCCGGTGACGAGATCGCATAGGCGACGTCGCCCGCCGTGTCGCGCATCGCCTTCATGTCGATGCGCCAGCCCCGTTGTTCCCAGTCCTTCAGGTGCTGCCGGTAGGCGCCGATACACTCGTCGCCGGTGATCAGTATCTCCTTCGTCGAGGTCTCCGGCGTTCGTACCGGGTTCAGCTCTTCGACGATGCGAATATCCTCGTCGGCGATCGCAAGGTTGATCTTCTGCAGGCGCTCGTCCTGTTCCGGCTCGAGCATGCAGTTACGCATGTTGATGAAGAAGATACGCGTGTGACTCGCGTCGACCGGCTGTTCGAAGAAATACTGCACGAAGGTATTGTCGGCCGACAGGTTGATCTCGGTAATCAATGTGTTCGGGCCGTGATGCGCGGTCGTCGCACCGAAGTTGTCGGGTGTTTGGTCGGTCCGCAGGCTCTCCAGGTTTGTCGTGCCGGGCTCCGGCGGAATCGCGCCGATCGTCACGGCAGTGCCCCAGTCCGTCGAGTTGATCGTGACGGTCTCCGGCCTGAACTTCACGTTCCCCTGCAGGTCGTGGACGAACTCGTTGTGCGACGGATCGAGGCCGTTCTCGATGGAGCGTTCGAAGTACGCGTTGAGCTCGAAGATGACCAGACCGCTCGCACGCCAGCCCGGTTGTTCCCATTCCTCGATTTCGAGTAGCGGCGGCCGTTCGGCCTCCGGCAGGTCGCCGAGGTATGCGAACACAATACCGTAGCGCTCGATGACCGGGTAGCTGTCGACTTTCGCGCGTGCCGGAATCGCAGCGTCTTCCCCCAGTACGGGAATGTGCCGGCACCTGCCGTCGCCGTCGAACTGCCAGCCGTGATACGGACACGCGAGCCGATCGCCGCGCACGTTTCCTTTACCCAGCGAGCCGCCGCGATGTACGCAGGTGTCGGCCAGTACGTGCGCCTTGCCGGCGCTGTCGCGGAACGCGGCGAACCGCAACGCGAGAATCTGCATGCGCAGGGGCGCGTCGTTGGTCAGCTCTTCGCTAAGGCAGACCGGGTACCAGAAGTTGATGTACATGCTGTAAGTGCCCCTTGGTCAGCGGTCGATTCGTTCGGCCCGGCGAACAGCTGCGAGTCGTCGAACATAACGTAAAAGACTTCGACCATACGCCTTTCGGAGTCGATGACACCGTGGCCAAGGTGTGCCCTCACGGCAGCGGATCGGGAGGCGGCTATTTTTTTTGTCGGCGTCGTGCGCGGATTTAACATAATTATTCCGGCGTTGCGCATTTTTTCTTGCCTCGAAGCAATATACACGACGTTCGGCGGCGCGCGGATTTTCGTGCCGCACTGCGATATTTGCTGTTGTCTCGAGCCGACAATTCGGCGTCGAGCCACATATGGGATCACGCTAATTCCCCGTGATCGCTTGTCGCGCGCGAAGTCTCGCTCGGACTACGATTTTTCACGGCGTTCTTCAGCGTGTTCCGTGACCGCGACTCGGCGTCGCGAAGTCGCTCGCGCCGCGCATTCGGTCACGCGCACAATTTGCACATCTATTGACAAGCAAATGCGCATTTCCGAGCATCGCCAGAACTGACAAGGGCAAACCCGTCGGAAGATGGGGACGCAAAGCTACCGGTCTGATTGACATTGGATGACAGCGGGGCTGCCAGCAACCTGGTCTGACAAGACCAACGTGATTGCGAAGTTCGCCCGCGATTCACGATTCTGAGCAAGCATCCGCCTCATCGTCACTCGCCGACAGCGTAAGGGCTTCGGGTAAGCCCTCGTCACGGGCGCTATGGGTTATGCGCCAAAGGGTGTCACCGCACGGAGTACGGGTATGTGCGAGTGACGAACAACGCGTGTGGAGTGCGTATTCCACGATGAGTATGTGGCGGATCGTCGCCGTGCACGCCTGCGCGTGTGCGGCTCGATTCCGGCCTGCACGCGCGGACATCGCCGACTGAGGCCGGTATGTAGACCGGGAAATCACGGATGATCAGCATCTTTAATCTGCCACGAATTCTGTGTAGCGCCGTTGTGGTGGCGCTGCTAGTTATGACGATGCCGGACGCTGCCAACGCGTTGACCGGCGCAGAGCGTCGCGCGGCCGCGGCCGCCAAGAGAGCAGAAGCGCAAGCCGAAGCCGACGCGCGCCGCTCGGGCGGAAATAATGAAACGCCGACGCCGCCACCTCCGCCGCCACCCCCGCCTCCACCTCCGCCGGCCAACAACCCGCCGTCGATTGCGGGCACGCCCGCCACGACGGTCGAACTCGGTAAGCCATATTCGTTCCGTCCGACCGCGCGCGACGATGACGGCGATGCCCTGACGTTCAGCATCGGTGGCAAGCCTTCGTGGGCTCAGTTCAATCCTTCGACCGGTCAGCTGTCCGGAACGCCGACGTCTAATAGTCATGTCGGCGCGACCGGCAGCATCTGGATCAGCGTCAGCGACGGCGAGGCCGCTGCGAACCTGAGATCGTTCATTATTACCGTGACCGCGCCACCCGTTGTCGTACCGCCGCCGGTCGAACCGCCGGTCGAGCCACCGGTGACGCCGCCGCCTGCGGACGGGCTCGTCTCGGCCACGCTGCCGACCACTTACCGCTGGGATTCGCTGACGCCCGGTCAACGCGTTTATGTTGATCGCACCTACACCTTCGTCGACGTGCCGGCCGACTACGCCGGTTGGCGTCTGCTGCAGACGGAGAACGATGACAAATACGTCAGCAATCCGGAGCGCGTCAGCTTTAACGTATCGGCACCGGTGCGCGTCGTCGTTGGTTACGACCGGCGGATTTCGGCGCGGCCGGGCTGGCTGCAGTCGTACGCGCCAACCGGCAAGGTCATTCGGTCGAGCGACGTCGCATTCGACGCTTACTATCGCGACTTCCCGGCCGGCCGAGTAACCCTCGGTGGCAACGAGAACGGCTTCAGCAATTACACGGTCGCTATCGCGCCGCTCGACGAGGTCCCCGCATCGACGCCACCGCCTGATCCGGAGCCCGTGCCGCCGGTCGTCCCGAACACGCCGCCGACGATTTCCGGCAGACCGTTGTCGACCGTGCAGCTCGGCAGCCTGTACTCTTTCACGCCGGCGGCGAACGACACGGATGGCGACGCGTTGACGTTCTCGATCACTAACAAGCCGAGCTGGGCGCAATTCGATTCGAGCAGCGGTCGCTTGCGCGGCACGCCGACTGCGAACAGCCACATCGGCAGCTCGAGTGTCATTAGCATTAGCGTCAGCGACGGACGGGCCAGCGTGCGCCTGTTTTTCCGCATTACCGTGACGCCGCCGCCGGCGACGGAGCCACCCGTCACCGAACCGCCGGTGACCGAGCCTCCCGTTATCGAACCGCCGGTGACCGAGCCGCCGGTGACGCCGCCGCCCGCCGACGACCTGGTGTCGCCGGCGCAGCCGTCCGAGTATCGCTGGGACACTCTGGCGACCGGCAAGCGTGTGTACGTCGATCGCAACTATGAGTTCACGACGATTCCCGCAGACTATGCCGGCTGGCGTTACCTGCGCACGCTAAACGACGATAAGTACTTCGCCGACCCGAATCGCGTGCGGTTCGAAGTGTACGAGCCCGTGCGGGTGATCGTCGGCTACGACGTGCGAATTGCGACGTTGCCGACCTGGCTGCAGCAGTTCACGCCCACCGGCGAGACGATGCGGTCGACAGACACGCGTTTCAACGTCTACCGCCGCGACTTCCCGGCGGGTACCGTCACGCTCGGCGGGAACGAGATGGGTAGCAGCAACTACACCATTGCGGTTGCGCCGCTGACCGACGTCGACGACCCGGTCGCGCCGCCGAACCCATCGGAGCCTCCGACCGCGAGCGGCGCCGTGTCGCTGATCTGGGATCCACCGGTGCAGAACGAGGATGGCTCGCAGCTAAGCGATCTCGCGGGTTTCCGCGTTCGCTGGGGACGCACGCCGGGGCAGTGGTCACAGTCGAAGACTCTGACGAACCCGGGCCTGATGTCCTACACGGTCGAGGGCTTGGCGAGCGGAGAGTGGTTCTTTACCGTTGTCGCATTCGACTATGCCGGCAACGACAGCCGTGAGGCCGATATCGTCAGCACCGTGATCCAGTAATTGAGGTCCGGCAAAGGGTAAACGGTGCCACGGACGGCGCCGTGCCTTTTGTATTACACTGCCGCTCAACCAAAACAGCGGGCGTTTCGACCCGCGATCCACGGAGGCCCAATTGAGCAGGCGAACTCTTCGATGAGGCGACTCATCATCATCGTACTGGCGGCCGTGTTGGCTGCTTGCGACGACAGCGGCGGCGGCGATGGCCTGACCGAGATCCGTTTCGTAAACCTCGTTACGGACAGCAGTCTCGTTGTATTCCAGGTCGAGGAAGATAATTTCCCCAGCGTCGGGTTCGAACTGGCGACTCCACTTCAGCGCTTCGGCGGCACGTATCCGTTCGATCTCGAACTCATCAACGCGGACGGTACGCTGACGACGTTGGTCGATGACCGCACGCTGACGATCGACGGTGACAATGAATGGACTTTCGTTTCCGTCGGTACGGTCGCCGCCCCCGATTTCATTGCGGTTGTTGCTGCGAACGGCGACCCGGCCGCGAACTTCGCCAAGTTACAGTTCATTAACTCGACGTTGGAAGAGTACACGGCGTACATTTATGCGGCCGGGCAGTTTGGGTCGGGAACCTCATATTCCGCCACAATCGCCGCGCGCGGCTTCGACGCGCCGGCCGAGGTCGTCGCACAGTCGGTGCAGGTACGAATCGAGCGGGCGGATACGTCGATCGCATTTGAGAGCGAGCCGATCGATCTGTTGAGCCTGGACGACGTGACGTTCGTCATCACGGACTACGCCGGGCCGGGACCGGCGGTTGCCGGGGGTAACGTGCTGCTCGTCGAGCGCACCGGCGCCGTCGGCGCCATCGATACGGCTGCACGCCCTGCAACGTTGCGATACGTGCATTCGCTGACGAACCTGGGCGACGACGCAACGGTGACCCGGACCGACTCGATGCAGGCGTCTACCGACGCGACGTTTTCGTTCGCAACCGCATCGCCGCGCGAGACGATCGCTGCCGGCGCTTACGATTTTGCGGTCGCGCCTGCTGGCAATCCGGGTGCGCCGGTCTATAACGTCTCGTTGACTCTGGATGCCGGCATCGAGTATGCGCTGGTGCTACTGGACGATATTGCCGCGCCGGACAATTTACTGCTGGTCGAAGATACGCGTGCCGTCGCGAATATCGCGAAACTGTCGCTGATTCACGCGGCGCCCGGTCTTGCTGAAGTCGATGTCTACGTGTCGGTCGTCGGTGAGGCGAACCTGAGCGGCACGCTGTTCACCGCGCTGGCACATCGCGCGACGCTTGAAATCACTACCGGCGGCGAGCCGCGCGTGCTCACGGTGACGAACACCGCGACCAACGACGTCGTTGCCGGCCCGCTCGAGGTCAGTCTTAGCGATGGCGCGGTTGTCAGCATACTTTTGCATGACGCGGAGACCGGGGGGTCACCGTTCGCTCTGACGGGGCTTTGAGCGGAATCACCCGCGCGGGATGTCTTTCGTCCTAGTAGCCGGCTGCATTCATGCGGTAATTGCGGCTTCTCTCCGGCGAGGCGGCGACCGCGGTCAACCCGGCCAGCATTCGTTCCGTAACGCCTGCGTCGATGCGGTCCATGTCCATGCCGCGAGCATGGTTTTCTTCGAGCCGCTCATCAATGGCGGGTTTGCAGTGCGCTTCGAAATCGGCGAGCAGCTCCGGGACGTGTTGGTTGAGATCGCCATCGCGCAGACGCTGCGCGAGCAGTGCGACGCTGCGCAGTGCGACGTTCATGCCCTGACTCCGGCCGGGGTGCAGGGCGTGGCATGCGTCGCCGAGCCACACGCAGTTGCCGTCGCTCCAGCGTGATGCGTTGACCATCGCGACCGGATAGACGCCGGCGACGCGTGGCTTAATCCCGTCCAGTGCCGGCACGATCGCGGAGAGCCGGCGGCTGAGTTCCGCGGCGCTCAGATTCGTCCACTCGTCCAGTTCGGTGCGCGGAACCGGGAAGCCGATCTTCCATTCGTCGCCTGTTCGCGGGACAACGCTGACGACGCCGCGCGACGTCAGGTATACGTGCACGTCATTGCGCGGATCGGCGAACGTACGCGCAGCGAAAAGCACCAGCAGCGGATTCTCATAATTGTGTACACGCGTCTCGATATCGAGCGCCTTGCGCGTACGTGAACTGCGACCGTCGGCGAGTGCGATGCAGGGTGCATCGATCTGCATACGGGCTCCATCGCTCTCGACGACGATGCCGTGACGGCCAGGCGCAACGCCGTCGCGAACGATTCGCGCCGTGCCCGGCCGCAGCAGTGTGAAGCCGGGATTTTGCGCCGCACGCTCGAGCAGCACGTCGCTAATCAGCTCGTGGTTCAGGTAAACGAAGTACGGATGCGGCAGCGACAGATCGTCGACGCGTGCGTCCAGCACCAGTTGGCCGTCCGGCATTTTCCATCGCGAACCGAGGCGGCGTTCCGCGCCGCGTTCGAACATCATGTCGAGAACGCCCCAGCGCTCGAGCGACTCGCAGGTAATCGGCTGCAGATGGTCACCGCGCGCGGTGTCCAGCGGCCCGGCGTTACGCTCGATCAGTACGATCCGGTACCCGTCATCGGCCATCGCCGCGGCCAGTGCGGGCCCGGCGATGCCACCGCCGACGATCGCGAGATCGCAGTTCAGCGTTGTGTCGGGGGTCGGACCATCGTTCGTCACCCAGCGAATCCCTCGGCGAGGACGAACGCTCCGACGGCCGCGTGCTCGCGCAGCTTTCGCGCGGCCTTGTACTCCGGCGAGTCGTACCAGCGGTGAAACTCGTCGGCGGAATCAAAGCGGACGATAATCGTGCGCGGGCCGGGCAGCTCGCCTTCGATAATCTCGCTCGCTTCGTCGACGGCCAGGATCTTTGCTGACGTGCCGGCGAAGGTCGGGCCGGCGGCGGCGACATATGCGTCGAACTGTTCACGGTCTTCGATACGGCTGTGGGCAATCGCATAGACGGTCATGGCCGACCCTCCCCGTTGATGAATTCGCGCCCCGGGTTGGCGCGCGGATATTTTCGCAGGTAGTCAAGATACTTCGCGAGTTCGCGATCGCATTCGAGCAGTGCGCCCTGCACGAAGCGAATGTTCTGATACACGCTCTGGTCCTCGCTCATGATCTGCATGTTCATCGCCTTGAGACCGTCGAGCACCTGTTGATACGCCTCGGGCGTGCCGTCCGGCACGTCGGCTTTTTTGACGGCGTTGATGCCGTAAGCCTCGCAGGAATTCGGCCCGAGCGGTACGAGGCACGCCGTACCGCCCGTCCACATGTTGTTGATGATCGTTTCGAGCTGCACCATATTCGTGCCATAGACGTTAGCGTGCAGTTCCTTGAACACGCCGGACGCGTCGAAGTACAGGTCTTCGTCGACCGAATAGTGGCCGGAGTGGTCAGTGAAAGTCATCGGCGGAATCTCGAACTGCGGTGCGAATTCGGGCCCGTGAAGAAACTGCGTGTGATTGAGATCAGGGGTCTGCGAAATGATGACCCACGGGTCGACTGCGAAGTGCATCGGTGTCTTGAACGCGTGGTACGCAATTTCGGCATCCGGCAGCGAGAACTCAGGCACGTCGAAATGCGGTTCCGTGCCGTTGAATGCGAACACGACGCCGTAGCGTTCGACCGTTGGGTAGCGGAACAGGCGCGCGGCCGGCGGCGGACTCTCGCCGTTGCCGATTTTCACTGCGCGACCGGTGCCGTCGTAGTGAAAATGATGATACGGGCACCGCACGAGGCCATCGACCAGGGTGCCGCACTGCAAGTCCACGCCGAGGTGCGCGCAAAATGCGCTGGTGACGCTGGCCTCACCATGCTCATTACGAAACGCAATCACGCGGCCGCCGAGAAACTCGCGGCCGACAATAGCGTCGCCGGCCAGCTCGTCGGTCAGGCAGACCGGGAACCAGCTCTGCGAATACAGGCCGTCTTCGCCCTCGCCGGGCAATGTCCGTGCGGGTCGCGTCTCGAATTCTGGTTTCGCGCTCACTTTGCCTTCACCTTCTTGGTCGGGGTGATTTCGTTTGCCAGCGTCCAAGCATACGGGGAAAATTGATGACGGACACCAGGAAAACAAAGGGGACGGACCATGAATCTGCGACTGTCACTTTCGGTGCTGCTTGCATCGCTCCCGATCGCGTTGCCGCCGAATGCCGCGCTCGGCCAGGGTCGCCGCCTCGAGGGCCCGCTCGAGACCGTGCCGCTGCGCGCTAACCTGTCGATGCTGGTCATGGAGCCGGCGGGCAATGTACTGGTGTCGGTTGGCGACGACGGCGTCGCTCTGATCGACGACCAGTTCGCGCCGATGACCCCGCGGATCAAGGCGGCGGTTGGCGAGCTCAGCGACCAGCCGATCCGGTATCTCTTCAACACGCACTGGCACGGCGATCACACCGGTGGCAACGGCAACTTCGGCAGGGACGGTGTCGTAATTGTGGCGCACGACAACGTGCGCGAGCGGCTGACGACAGAACAATTTCACCTGGTGTTCAAGGCGCGCTCCGCGCCGCGCGCGCCGGAACACCTGCCGGTGATCACGTTCAGCGATACGCTGACGTTCTATTTCAACGGTGACGTGATCGACGTCATACACGTGCCGGTCGCGCATACTGACGGCGATGCGATCTTCTACTTCCGCAACGCCGACGTGATGCACACCGGCGACGCGTTCATCAATCGCGGCTACCCGCTGATCGACATCGCGAGCGGCGGCACGATCAAGGG
>JBPCXI010000163.1:0-3897 GCA_051008895.1 Gammaproteobacteria bacterium
ATTCTATCTACGTGCTGGCCAGGAAAAAGAACTGAACACGAAAGGGGCGATCTGTGCTGAAAACTATCCGGGCACTGATCGCGCGACCAAATAAAAAGGGGGCGGCATGAGCGGCGTTGCGCCGTCATGCCGCCCCCTGTACCGAGCAGTGGCCCAAGGGGGGGAAGGCCCTGCTCAGGGGGGTGGTGGTTCTTTAGCCGTTAGCCGCGTTTGTCAGTACTTTTCGCGGCGACTTTCGTATTGGCCGAATCCTTCTCGGCCATCTTCAGCCCGAGCTCGATCTTCGTGTCGACCAGTGCCGTGTCGACTGCTGCCGCGGCACTCGCTCGCACTTCGTCGCGGTACTCGGTCGCGCACGTCGTGACCGGGTCCATGTTGACTGCGGCCAGCGACGCGGTGTCGTCGGCGTACACGGCCGCGATGCCGAGGCCGATAATCTGCACCGCGAGCACGCTAAACTGCGCTGCCCGCAAGATGCGCTGTGATGTGGTGGTTTTCGTCGTCTGTTTCATTGGCTTGATTCTCTTGCTACTCGAGCGGCGACCGCCGCGATCCTTCGCCGCGTCATCGCCGTTCACTGTTGTCTATTGCAGAAAGCGTGCCAGCTTTCGGTTTCCTTAAAAATCAGTCACTTGCGAAATGTTAACCGTCACGGAATTTCGTGATTTACGAAATGCCGCGACTTAATCTCACGGAATTCCGTGTATACTCCCGCGCATGCCGAATCTCGACCGCTACGCCTGGCTTTTTCACGACCTGCCGATCATCGCGTCGCTCGCGGACGCCGAGGGGCGATTCGCGGATGTCAGTGACGCGTGGATCAAGCGGCTCGGACACGGCCGGGACGAGTTGCTGGGCAAGTCGCCTTTGACTATTGCTACGCAGGAAACCGCGCGGCGGATTCGCGAGGAGTACATGCCGACGTTTCGCCGGACGGGTCGGCTCGATCATGTCGCCGTCGAGTTCATTGCGAAAAGCGGCGAGACCGTGTCGCTACTTGCGACAACTATCGCCGCCGACGACGACGAAGACGCCGATGGCATGACGCGGCGATCGCTGACGGTCTACAACGAACGCACCGACGACGAGCGTCTGCACGGGCGGTATCGCGACCGATACCGCGTAACTCCGGCGATGCTGCATACGATCGACGGCCATGGCCGCATCAGCGCGGTCAGCGATCACTGGCTCGACAAGATGGGTTACCGCCGCGAGGAGGTGATCGGCAGGAGCATCATCGACTTCGTGACAGAAGCGTCGCGTGAAGAAATGCCCGAGCAGCGCCTGAAGACCATCATGGAAACCGGCGGCAGCAATAACGTACCGCGCCAGATGGTCCTCAAGAGCGGCGAGGTCATCGACGTGATCATGTCGTCCGACGCACATAACGATCCGATTACCGGCGAACCGACGCTGCTGGTCGCGAGCAAAGACGTAACGGACCGCAATCGCGCCGAGGCGAAATTGCGGGACGCGTATGCGGAAATCGAGCGCCTGAACGACGAACTCGAGCAGGAGCGTGACTATCTGCGCGAGGAAGTCAGCGTCGCAATGAATTTCGGCCGCATCATCGGCGACAGCCCCGCGCTGCGGCGGATGATCGCGCGTATCGAGGCGGTCGCGGATACGCCGGCAAGCGTGTTGATCGTCGGCGAGACCGGTTCCGGCAAGGAACTCGTTTCACACGCGATTCACGCGCGCAGTGCACGCGCGGACGGGCCACTGGTCAAGGTGAACTGTGCGTCGATTCCGGACGAGCTGTTCGAGAGCGAGTTCTTCGGCCACGTGCGCGGCGCATTCACCGGCGCGCACCAGGACCGCATCGGGCGTTTTCAGCTCGCCGACGGCGGCACGCTGTTCCTCGACGAGGTCGGCGAGATACCGCTGCCATTGCAGGGCAAGCTGCTGCGCGTCTTGCAGGAGAAGGAGTTCGAGCGCGTCGGTGACGATACGTCCCGGTCCGTCGATGTCCGCGTGATTGCCGCGACGAACAAGGATCTCGAGAAAGCCGTCGAGGCCGGCGAGTTCCGCGAGGACCTTTTCTACCGACTGAGTGTGTTTCCGGTCGAGGTGCCACCGTTGCGCGAGCGCGGCGACGACGTGATCATGATCGCAGTCGAAGTGCTCGATCAGGTGTGTCGTGACTTCGGCCGTGCGCCATTGACGTTCACCCAGAAGCAGGTTGACGCACTACGTCGCTATGACTGGCCTGGCAACGTACGGGAACTAAAGAACGTTATCGAACGCGCGGTGATCCTGTCGGACGATCAGCACCTGCGACTCGACCTGTCGCTGCCGGAAGCGGGCCTCGCGTCGCCGGCGGCGGAAGCGCGAGAGGCGCCGGAGCCGGAAGCGCCATCACCATCGCAAGCATTTCTGACCGAGGCCGAGATGCGCGAGCGCACTCGCGCGAACCTGGTCGCTGCGCTCGAAGCAGCCGAATGGCGCGTAGCCGGTGCGCGCGGCGCGGCGCGGTTGCTCGGCATCAAGCCGAGTACGCTGACCGACCGGATGCGTTCGCTGGGCATCGAGCGGCCGCGCTGACGGCCGCGACCGGAGCCGCGACAATGGCCACGAAAATGGCAATCACCAGCGTCTGATCAGCAGCGACAACTCGAAGCCGAAGTCCGGTGCGGATTCCGCTATCACGTCTTCGTAAAAACCGAACCGCAATCCGAATCGCGGCGACATGTGCCACAGGCCGCCGATGGCCAGCTGCGCCGCGGTCCTGCCGAGGTCGGCCACGTCGCCTGCGTACAGTCGCGAGTGGCCGGCGAGCTGCGCGATGAGGTCGAAGCGATTCGTCAGCCGCCACGTCAGCGCGCCATCGTAATAGTAGACCTGCGATTCGGTTTGCAGCGCTGCTATATCGACGTCGCCGGGCAGTGTGACGCCGGCATCGAGCCACCATCGCAGCCGTCCGTCGGTGTCGTCGGGCGAGCGCCAGCCGACGCCGAGCGAAACGTCGGTCTCGCCGCTGCCGGTCAGTTTGTCGATATCACCGGTCGGCAGTTTTACGTTTAGCGACAGTCGCCACGGCATGCGCAACAAATAACCGCCGACGGTGCCCGGTTTCGCGTTGCGGTCGAAGCTGCCGAGGTCAGCGGTCAGGCCGACCTGTACGTCGCCGATTCCGGATGTCGAATCGCTGAGCCGATAGACTTCCGCGCCCTGCCGGTCCAGTACGTAGTTGAGTTCGTTGCGCGGCACCTGCGGGCGAATCCCTTCGTTCAACCCGAAGATTTCATGCCAGGTGTCGATCGTGCTGTCGAGAAAGCCGCCGGAATGACTGATCCAGGGTAATTGCAGGCCGACGCGAAATCGCTGCAGCACCGGGAACTGGAATCTCGCGGTCAGTGAATGCGTCTCGCCGTCGACGATTGAGGCGAAACCGGCGCTGGTCTCGGCCTTCGCGTGGCTGGATGCGTTCCACGACAGCTCGGCAATGTTGGCCGAGTTATCCGGCCAGCGGCCCGGCACGCCGATAATCGCGGCGAACGGACTCCGGTTCTGCATGACGAAGCCGGTTGCAACCGGCTCCTGCGCTGCCGCCGTCGTTGCGGCCGCGAGCGTGACGAACAGCGCAACAATGGGCACAATCGACGCAACGCGCCCATCGCGAGTCGTCAATTTTCCGAATGCTGTTCCGTCCGAGTTCCACACGATTTCGCAGTTACCTGTTGCTGGTAGCAATTGGCGGCCTGGCGTCCGGTTTCGCGCAGGCCGACGAGGACGAGCTGCCGGCGGCGGTCGCGCGCATTCTTTCAGCCCACGGCATGTCGACGTTCGGCTTCAGTGCCTTCGTCCAGGACACGGCGAAGTCTACCCCAACGCTTGCGGTAAACGATGACGTGCCTCGCAATCCAGCGTCGACGATCAAGTTGCTGACAACGTACC
>JBPCXI010000164.1:0-5539 GCA_051008895.1 Gammaproteobacteria bacterium
CTCGCAGGGTTTTCCGGACTTCGCCGCGCCGGCCGGGCTGCTCGAGCGGGTCGAACACCACCTGCGCGCCGGTCACAACCAGTACGCCCCGATGACCGGCGTGCCCGAACTCCGTCGCCAGATCGCGCTAAAGACCGCCCGAATCTATGGCCGCCGGACCGACGCAGACGCCGAGGTCACCGTGACGTCCGGCGCGACTGAAGCCTTGTTCACCGCCATCGCGGCGTTCGTTGGCGACGGCGACGAGGTCATCGTGTTCGACCCGGCCTACGACTCCTACGACCCGGCCGTAAAGCTCGCCGGCGGCCAGGTCGTCCACATCCCCCTGCGCGGCCCGGATTTTCGGATGGACTGGGATCGCGTTGCGGACGCCATCAGCGACCGCACCCGCATGATCATACTGAACACGCCGCACAACCCGACGGGCGCGGTGCTCGATGCGCAGGACATGCGGACGCTCGCCGAACTCGTCGCACCGACGAACATTATCCTGCTCGGCGACGAGGTCTACGAGCACATCATCTTCGACGGACGGGAGCACGCGAGCCTGCTGCGCTACCCGGAACTCGCCCGGCGCAGTCTCGTCGTGTCCTCGTTCGGCAAGACATTCCACATGACCGGCTGGAAGATCGGCTACTGCGTCGCGCCCGCCGAGCTCACGACGGAGTTCCGGCGCGTCCACCAGTACGTGCAGTTTTGTGTCGTCACGCCGATGCAGCTCGCGCTCGCGGACTTTCTCGATTCCGATCCGGAGCACTATCTGGAGCTACCGGCTTTCTACGCAGCGAAGCGCAACGCATTCTGCGAGATGCTGTCCGGATCGCGATTCAAGCTGCGCCCCTCCGCCGGCACCTACTTCCAGATCGCCGACTACTCTGCGCTGACGGACGAACGTGACGTAGACTACGCGCGCCGGCTGACCGTGGAATTCGGCGTCGCGAGCATCCCGGTCTCCGTCTTCTACGCATCACCGCCGGAGCAGCATTTGCTACGATTCTGCTTCGCCAAAGATACGGCTACGCTGACGCAGGCAACGGAGATACTGTGCAGGATCTGACGGTTTCAATATTGCAGACGAGCCTGCACTGGCAGGATCCGGCGGCGAATCGGGCGCATTTCGACGGACTGATCAACGCACTCGACAAATCAGACGCCGTTCCGGACCTCGTCTTGCTGCCGGAAATGTTCACGACCGGCTTCACGATGAATCCGTCGTCGCACGCGGAAACAATGAGCGGTGACTCGGTCGCGTGGATGCAGCTCGTCGCCCGCGACTACAACGTCGCGCTGTGCGGCAGTCTCGTGATCGAGGACGCCGGTCGCTATTTCAATCGCCTCGTCTGGATGCCGCCGGACGGTGAGATGTCCTGGTATGACAAGCGCCACCTGTTCAGAATGGCCGGCGAACACGAACACTATGCCGCCGGCACGGAACGACGGATCGTCGAGCTTCATGGTTGGCGCATCTGCCCCCTGGTCTGCTACGACCTGCGATTCCCGGCCTGGAGTCGCGGTGTCAACGAATTCGACTTGCAGATTTTCGTCGCCAACTGGCCCGCGGCGCGGCGGTCGGCCTGGCTGGGCCTGCTACCCGCCCGCGCGATCGAAAACCAGTGTTATGCGATCGGCGTTAACCGTATCGGCACCGACGGCAACGACGTTCGCTATGCCGGCGACAGCGGAGCGTATGATTATCTCGGCAACACGATCGTTGACTGCGGCGACGATGTGACCACCGAGACCGTTCGACTGGAGCGCGCGCCACTGGACCGTTACCGGCAGAAATTTCCGGCATGGCGCGACGCCGACCGGTTCACGATCGAGACGGACTGATGAGGATGCGATGAGACGACTGCTCGTATTTCAGCATGTACCTTACGAGATCCTCGGCACGCTCGACCCGTTATTGCGCGCATCAAGATTCCGGATTCGCTATGTCAATTTCGGTCGCGAGCCCAACGCTGTGCCGGATATTTCTCGCTACAACGGCCTCATCGTGCTCGGCGGACCGATGAACTGCGACCAGATCGATCGTCACCCGCACCTGGCGACCGAAATCGACGTGATAAGAGAGGCGATCCACGAGGGCAAGCCCGTGCTCGGCGTGTGTCTCGGCGCGCAGTTGATCGCGCGGGCACTCGGGGCACGGGTGAACAAGAACCCGGTCAAGGAAATCGGCTGGTACGAACTGAATCCCACCGACGAAGGCAGGAAGGATCCGTTGATCGGCGAGTTCGCGAACACGCAACAGATATTTCAGTGGCACGGCGACACGTTCGAAATCCCGCACGGCGCCGCACACCTTGCGACGTCGCCCGACTGCCGGAACCAGGCCTTTCGCTTCAAGCACAACGTGTACGGTTTTCAGTTCCATCTCGAGGTCGATGAACCGATGATCCTGCGCTGGCTGCACACACGCTCGATGGCTACCGAGGCGACCGCTGCCGGCGGCACCGACCGGATCGATGAGATTCGGGCGGAAACCGGCCAGCACATCGACCGGTCGATCGAGCTGGGCAACCGGATCTTCGGCGAATTCATCCACCTGTTCGAGCGCCCGCCGAAGCGAACGACCCTGCCCTCGCGTTGATTTCCGCCGCGCCGCCCCCATGTTTGCGACACCGTGTCGACAAAAGTTACCATGGTCGGTCAGACCAAGGACGTGACCCCATCGTGAACGCCACTATTGCCGAAGCCGCGCTGCCCAGCAACGACCGGGCCGACCTGCCGATCGTCGGCATGACCTGCGGTGCCTGCGCGACCCGCCTGGAGAAGGCCCTGTCGCGCGCACCCGGAATCGTCGGCGCCACCGTAAACTTCGCGGTCGAGCGCGCCGCGGTCGACTTCGACCCCGGGCAGACCTCCGTCGACGCGATCGCCGACGTCGTCGCGCGCGCGGGTTTCTCGGTCGGCGAGGAATCCTTCTCGTTCGGCGTCGGCGGCATGACCTGCAGCGCCTGCGCCGGGCGCGTCGAGAAAGCGCTGCGTCGAGTACCGGGCGTCCTGCGCGCCGACGTCAACGTCGCGCTGGAACGCGCGGACGTCGAGACGATTGCCGGCGTCGTGGGTGCGGACACGCTGGCCGAGGCGGTTACAACCGCGGGCTATGAACCTCACATCGCTTCGTCCGCCGAGGAGCAGGCGCGCGCCGACGAGGAACACCGCGAACGCGAAGAGGCCAAGCTGCGCCGCGAGCGCAATATCCTGCTGGTGTCGGCCGCGTTGTCCGCACCGATGGTGCTGCACATGGTGGCGATGTTTCTCGGCTTCGAGTTCACGCATCCGCCGGCGTTCGAGGTGCTGCTCGCAACCCCTGTACAGTTCGTCATCGGCGCCCGCTTCTATAAAGCTGCTTACAACGCTGTGCGCGCCGGATCGGCAAACATGGATGTCCTCGTCGTGATGGGTACGACCGCTGCCTACCTGTACAGCTGGTACCTGATCGCCACGCTCGGCTCCGCCGCGCAGGGCAACCTGTATTTCGAGGCCTCCGCGGTAATCATCACGCTGGTGCTGCTCGGCAAGTACATGGAGGCGCGAGCCAAGCGCGGCACAACCGCGGCCATTCGCCAGTTGATGGACCTGCGGCCGCAGACCGCGCGCGTGCGCGACCGCGACGGCAGCGAGACGCAGCTGCCGATCGGCGAGGTGCGCTCCGGCGATATCGTCATCGTAAAGCCGGGTGAGAGCATCCCGGTCGACGGCGTCGTCGTCAGTGGCGAGAGCGAGCTCGACGAGTCGCTGATCACCGGTGAGAGCATCCCGGTTACGAAATCAACAGACGCAAAGGTCACCGGCGGTGCGATCAACGGTACGGGCCTGCTCGAGATCCGCGCGACGAACATCGGCGCGGACTCGACGCTGGCGAAGATCATCCGGCTCGTCGAAAACGCACAGGCCGGCAAAGCGCCGGTACAAAGACTCGTCGACAAGATCTCTTCGATCTTCGTCCCCGTCGTCATCGTTATCGCGGCGCTGACTTTTTGCGCGTGGTGGTTCACGACATCCGATTTCGAAGCGGCCCTGATCGCCGCGGTCTCGGTACTCGTCATCGCGTGTCCGTGTGCGCTCGGCCTCGCTACGCCGACCGCGATCATGACGGGCACCGGCGCGGCCGCGCGTTCCGGCATCCTGATCAAAGACATCGAATCTCTCGAGCGTGCGCACCGGATCAATGCGATCGTATTCGACAAAACCGGCACGCTGACCGTCGGGCGCCCGTCGATTACGGACGTACATGCAATGGGCGGCGACGAGAACGAGCTGCTGCGCCTCGCCGGAACGGTCCAGCAGGGCAGCGAGCATCCGCTGGCAAAAGCGATTCTCGAACGGGCGGAACAACTTGGCCTGACGCTCGCGCGCGTCGAAGACTTTCGCAGCTTCACCGGCCGCGGCGTCGTCGGCGCTGTCGATGGGCGCCGGATCGTCATCGGCAACGAGCAGCTCGTCGTCGACAACGGGCTGGATCCGACACCTGAGCGCGAGCGCGCACGGGCCTGGGAGGCGCAGGCGAAGACCGTCGTCTGGGTCGCAGATGCCGCCGGTGCGCGCATCCTGGGCCTGATCGCGATCGCCGATCAGCTGCGGCCGGAAGCAAATGAAGCAGTCGAACGACTCAAGGCGCTGCGCATCCGCACGCTGATGCTTTCCGGCGATGCAGAGCTCGTCGCCGAGGAAATCGGGCGCCGCGTCGGCGTGGATGCCGCCAAGGGCGGCGTCAAGCCGGAACAAAAGGCCGAGGTCGTCAATGAACTCACGGCCGAAGGACACGTTGTCGGCATGATCGGCGACGGCATCAACGACGCGCCCGCTTTGGCGGCGGCGGACGTCGGTATCGCGATGGGCAGCGGCACCGACATCGCGATGGAGACCGCCGGCATTACGCTGATGCGCAGCGATCCGCGCCTGGTCGGTGCGGCGATTTCGGCAAGCCGCGCGACGTTCAGCAAGATCAAGCAGAACCTGTTCTGGGCGTTCATCTACAATGTCATCGGCATCCCGCTCGCGGCGATCGGCTTTCTGACGCCGACGCTGGCCGGCGCGGCGATGGCGCTCAGCAGCGTCAGCGTGGTCAGCAACTCATTGCTACTGCGGCGCTGGCAACCGGGATTCAGTCAACGCGCGGCGAAGAAGGATTAGGCCAAAAAAGGATCAGGCAATGGATAACGCGACGATCAAAGTAGAAGGCATGACCTGCGGCGGATGCGTCAAGAGCATCGAGAATGCGCTCGGCAAACATGAGGCGATTGCGCGCACCAGTGCCGATCTCGACGCCGGCACCGTGTCGGTCGAGTTCGACGAGAAGCGCATTCAGCGCTCGGCGATAGAACGGGCGATCACGGATGCGGGGTTTGACGTGCCGGCGCAGTAGATAGCCAAGGCGGGGTCAGATGTACCCGCTCGAGGGGTCAGATTAAAATCTGACCCCGGTCTGTCGTTAACTTAGCACCGACCATTTTGCGCTGGTGCCCGCAGCCGGGATGATGCCCGGCGCAAATAAAGCGCAGCGAAGCGAGCCATTGCGCCGGGCATCATCCCG
>JBPCXI010000165.1:0-2907 GCA_051008895.1 Gammaproteobacteria bacterium
GCAGGAAAAAGCCGGTGTTGCGCTGAAAGCACGCCTTCTCAAATTCGAGGCGCAGGCTCTTCTTGAGCTGGCTCACGCTGCGGCCGAGTTTCTTGTGGTTCTTGTTTTTGAGCAGGATCGAATCGCCGTTCAGTATAGTGCTCGCGACTTTGCGCTCGCCGCGGCTGAGCGCTAACGGGTTGCCGCCAACTTCCTTGCGCAGCCGGTAGGAGCGGCCTTCAGACTCGATCGTGAGAAAGCCGTTCACGGCCATGTTGATCAGCGCGGCGGAAAATGCCTGCTTGTCGAAACCCATCATACGAATGAAGCGAGTGGCCGCAGGCGACAGGTCCGGCGGCGGTTCGAAGCGCGGGATGATCGTACCCGGTTCCGGATCGCGGCCGAAGCGGCGCCACGCGAATAAGTAGTAGGCGAACACCGCGAGCGTTCCGCCGAGCGCGATCCCGGTGGCCCGGTTGTCGTCGACGAACCACTGCGCGCGCTCTGCGCTCGTCGGCTCGGGCACATAGCCCTTTGGCCACGCGACCGCGATCGTAAGGCCTTCGCGCGGCCCGAGTTTTCGCGTTGTCCGGAAGGTCCAGACGCCGCCGCGCTCGAACGCGGTGAACTCCTTGCCCGACGCGCCCTGCGGGCCCGTGTAGGCTGCGTACTGGGTCGCCTCGGCGCCACCAGGCAAGCGCACGCGAGCCTCGACCTCGTCGATGAAAAAGTCCCAGCCGGTGCCGGTCACGTTCCAGTACAGCTCGTCGTAGTCCTCGAAGAACCCGAGTTGCCGCGTCGTTTTATAAGTGATCGTGTACGCGTGCGGGCCGATGTCGAGGAACCGGTTCGCGTTGCCGATACGGATGCGGACGCCGTTGCTCAGGCTCTCGAGGCTATAGTCTTCCGGCGCGCCGTTACGCTGCACGTTCAGCACGTTGAACGACACGTTCACGGTGTTGCCGTATCGATCCTCGTAGCGCGTCGGAAAGTCGCGCAGGATACCGCGCCGGAAATTGACGCCCTCGGCCTGGATCTCGATCGTCTCGGTGACGTTCAGCGATGCATCGGCATTGATCGTAATATCGCTGTCGAAGCGCAAGATGCGCTCCTGGCCGAATGCCGGCGAGATCGGCGCCAGCAATGCGCACGCGAGCGCCGCGAACAGGATATCGCGAGCCATGCGCAGCATGGTCGGTTCAGTTGCCGAAGTCGACCTGGGGGACCGCGCGATCGTCCGGATTCTCGATCTCGAAGAACTTTGCCTTGTCGAATGAAAACATTCCCGCGACGAAATTGCTCGGGAACGACTCGACGAGCACGTTATTGTTGCGAACGGTGCCGTTGTAGTAGCGGCGCGACATCTGGATTTCGTTTTCTATCTCGCTGAGGTCGTTCTGCAGACCGATGAAATTTTCGTTGGCTTTCAGGTCCGGGTACGCCTCGGCGACCGCGAACAATTTGCCCAGCGCCTGCGACAGCATGCCTTCAGCCTGGCCGCGCTCTGCGACGTCATTCGTCGACATCGCGCGTGTGCGCATGCTCGTGACCGCCTCCAGCGCCTCCCGCTCGTGCTGCGCATAGCCCTTGACCGTCTCGATCAGGTTCGGGATCAGGTTCGCGCGCCGCTTGAGCTGGGTTTCGATTCCGCTCCAGCCTTCCTCGACCAGGTTCTTGTTCTTGACGAGCTTGTTGTAGATCCCGATGACGAAGGCCGCGAGGGCCACGACAATCACCAGTAGCACTGTTAGCGTGGACATATGTGGGTCTCCAGCGGATCAGCTTCAACTAGACCGCAAGGAGATGCGATTCACCGGCGCGAGTCAAGTGTGGCCGTGCAGCGCGCCGCAGCCTGACCGCTGCGCGTGCGTGCGGTACGCTACCAGCGGAAATACATGAAATGTCATCGACTCCGGATAAATCCACGTCGGCCACGCCGAGCGCATCCGTCATCGTCGTCCGCGACGGCGAAGATTCGATCGACGTTCTGATGGTACGCCGGCATCACGGCACCGCTTTCGCGTCGGCGGACGCATTCCCCGGCGGCTGTGTCAGCGCGGACGATGCGCTGGGCGACGCGAGCTACGCCGGCATCGATCCGGCCGATGCAAACCGGCGTCTGGTCGTCCGTGCGGGCGGACTCGATTTCTGGAGCGCCGCGGTCCGCGAATTGTTCGAGGAGGTCGGGATCTTGCTGGCCGTGCCGGAATCGCGGCAGGATGCGGTCGATACGAGCGCGCTGCAGTCGAGCCGGCGCGAACTCGCCGAAGGCAGGCTCGCCTGGCTCGATTTCCTGCAAGCGCAGCGACTCCGGGTCGATGCCGAAGCGCTGCACTATGTCAGCCATTGGGAGACGCCGCTCGAGATGAAGCAGCGCTTTTCGACGCGATTTTTCGTCGCTGCCGCGCCGCCCGGTCAGACCGTGCGGCATGACGGCCGGGAACTCGTCGACAGTCGCTGGCTCGCGCCTTCGGCAGCGCTCGAAATGGGTCGCCGAGACGAGCTCAGGCTCGTAATTCCGACGATGAAGACTCTGCAGTTGCTGTCCGGCTTCCGCACGCTTGCCGAATTGCTGCCGTGGGCGCGGCGTCGATGGCAAAATGGCATCGAGATGATGCGGGGTAAAGTCGTCGAGACAGACGGCAGGAGGGTCATCGTGTTGCCGGGCGAACCCGACTATCCGGCGGTAGGCGAATGAGCGCGGAATTGCGCGCCGGCGATGTCGCGCAGGTCGCGCCGGGCGTGCGACGCCTCGTCGCGCCGAACCCGGGGTTCATGACGGGCCCCGGCACGAACACGTACCTGATCGGCGAGGCGGAGGTCGCAGTCATCGATCCGGGACCGTACATCGAGGCGCACGTCGATGCGATCCGGGGCGCAGCGCCGGGACCGATCCGCTGGATCCTGGTTACGCACACGCATCGCGAT